>JADJLX010000003.1:324428-648857 GCA_016709865.1 Bacteroidales bacterium | reverse complement strand
CACTGCGGTAACCTCTAACGCCTGGAATATCTTGTTGCCGGCAGGTATTCAAACCTTCAGAATTTTTCAGTCCCGACGGGAGCTGTGGTCACGAGCCTGCATATTTTGGCACAGGCGATGTAACTGATAATGCCTCGGGAAAAGAATGTTTGTTGCTCTTCAGGAAGGGGTGAAACCGGCTGGATTGAGATCATCTGTCCTGACAGAACGCTTTTGTTCAGGCTTTCGGATCGACATAAATAAACCCGATTATTAATCTCGATAGCAGCATGTGGGATCCGCTGAGGGAACTGTCGTGGTACAACCGTTTTGCTGTAGCGCCGGCCGATCTCACGGGCAAAATGGACAAATAACTACTCGGGGAATGCTTCAGTGTTAATGTCTATACGGGAGCCAATGTCGAATGAACACCCACTCCTCATCGCAGACATTTGAGTTTGAGGCGGGCGGCAAACTACAAGTGAGATCTCGGTGGCCAGCGGTTTTGTGGGAAGCATAAAGTTTCAGAATGCGAAGTCGTCAGGTGTGGCAACCTATCCTAATAACCGGCAAGATCTCATTTCTCTGATCTCGAGGAAAACCAAAAGATTATAATGCCTATTTCCAGCTGTATTGGCAAACAGGAGACAGGTTTTGAGGATGTCGTATCCGGACGGGATATACCGCATGGAGGATGTAGGAAGCGGGCGAAGGCGTAAAGGCGCAGGGCGCACGGCTAAATGGCGAACGACGCACGACGCAGGAAGAAAATAGGCAGGTAAAAAACTCATCACTTTAAAGCATCATCTCGACTCGGTTCAGCTTTGAGATACTTTTCCTGTTATAAGTCTTTGCAGTGGTTCCTGCGAAGATGAGGGTAATTCCGCAATTACGAAGATGCCGAGAGATGCCCGAATGATTTATCGATCCGGCCGCAGGCATCGGATGGCAGTGTTAGGCGCTGACATAATTAATCATTGTATGAAAAAGTATTGCGTGAAACAGACTGCCATTTGATTCAATATACAGAATCGTAGCGAGGAACGACATTGAAAGTACCATAATTGCAAAATATATCATCGAGCTGCTGGCCTGTGCTGCCCTTCGAGCCAGAAAAGCGGTATATGCCAGGTAAACCATATCAGTGCAATCAGAAAGCTTGAGATTATGGGATTAGTATCTTTTCAGCAGGTATGGCTGCAGAAACCTCTCCAGCCCATTCTTCTCCCAATGGTCCGCCCAGAACAGCAGTAATTAAGAAATAGGCAATCATTCACCGGCACCCGGCAGTTCCGAGGAAGTTTAAGAACCTCCCGGTTCAGAACCATGATACTGAAGCCGTTAGCACATAAACAATAATAATAAGAAAAAGAGCCTGCAATATGATTTAGCAGGTGATGCTCTGGACACGAACCATCGATCTGAAAATTCTTTTATACCAGCTCTCCATCTGATACTCCGGTAACGATCAGAGCCCCTCACAGCAGGACCGAATGATCCGATGAAACTGGTCGGAAATCTGAATGGCAGCAATCCTCGCGATGAAAGTATCATAAGCAGCCAGAGTGTCCAGGAACAGAAAAGAGCAATAACTATAAATGAGCTTGAAGGGTATTTTCTGATTAAGTCTTTCATAGGTTTTAGTTATTTATCATCTGAGACAAAGACGTTTAAACCGTTATTTTGCCGCATGAACCAGGAAGGTTTGTAACCCTGGATCAAGAAGGCTCGATGGTTACTGTACCGGGTGCTGGGTACTGCGTGCTGGGTAACGGGTGCTGGGTACCGGGTACCGGTTTGAGGGTTTAACTTTAATTGGAGCGCAGTGTAACTTGTTGTAAACTCCGTGAAACCCGTGGTAAAAAAATGCTTTCCCCGGAGATGTTTTTCCTACAAGAGGAAAGGATGGATCTCAGCAGCCAGTCGCTTTTTCCCGAATTTGCTCAAACAATTACCAGAGTATCCGGGGGATGAAACCGTCAAACGGTTGGACCCATAAGAAAATGGACATCGTGGCCATTTGTGGTGAATATATTGGTGAAGCCCACAAACTTATCTGAATTGTAGGAAGTTGTTACATGGTGATGCTGATTATCTCGCAAGGACATCATTTACTGATACATGCCACCGAGGTAAAGTGGTATTCAGGTTTGATTTAAAGTATAGCTCTGTCCAGGTTATTCCTCCGCTTTTTATTCCGCTCGATTTTGAACTTCTCAAACCGTATCGATCCGATATATTCTTTAGACACAACAGGAATCTTATTTATCCAGAGGCTATACCAGTCTCCTTTGAATCGGCACTGTCTTTTCGTAATTCAATGCTGTATGTTCCTGGCCCCATTCATAATTTTCCTGACACCAATAAATCACCCTCATAACCGGCACTCTGTCCCCATCCTCCGGCAGCAGTCCTGTAGTTTGCGATGTCTCTGAGTTTTCCATCTTCAAAAATAACACCTTTCTGTTAGCCATTCCATCCGGTTTCATTACGGAGGTTTGTATTCCGTAATAGAAACCAATTGTGTCGTTAATAATTCCCCGATAGAACTGATAGTATAAGCCGTCTTTCAGTTAAGTGAATTATCTTTATTAACCGGTTCATTGTAAATTGTAAAGTTATGAACCAGTTTAGTGAATGCCAGGCCCTAAATTCCCAAAAAGCATAATGAAGTCCTCCGATTTGTCCGTTAACGGACTTGCTGTATTAACCGGCTCCAGAGGAATTCCAGAGATCTCCTCAGATTTTTCCGATTCAAGATTACTGCTGTTAACTAGACTTATTTTTATAGAAATACCTGGTATTGAGAGCTACTACAACATCGGTGTAAGAGTTTGCATACAAGGTATTTCCCTGTAAAGAACAGATGGGGATGGAATAGTATCTCTGAAAAATCCTTACAGCTTTATATTGCTGATCTGATTGATTATCCCAAACTATTGTTAAGAGTAATTCCCTCGGCGTGATTTTTATTCCTGTTGGTTTATCAGGTGCTTTTGCAAGGGTAGTAAACTTACCTGTGATCCGTAAGAGGTACCAACACTTTTTTTGGCATATGCCCTGACAAAATACTCTGTCGCTGAACTTAAAACTGGTTATATCGCTGGTAAACCTGCCGGTATTTCCATCCTGCGTTGTATGGTTGTTTGATATTGTTGGATTTGCTTTGTGCTCCAGCAGACTCTCTGTTGATTAAGGTAACACCCCTGCATCTGTAACTTTCGCCTCCTGATACTGCTGTCGAATAAGTTATGCCGGTTATTTCCAATGTTGTAATAACAGGCATCGCTGGTTCATCTTTTCTGCACGAAATAATTAAGAAAAGCACTACTATAATCACCAGTATTTTCAAAACTTTAGATGCTGATTCCATTTAAGGATCTATTTGACAACTATTACTGGAAAAGTCTGCCTAATCAAATATACTAAAATTGACTCAGATAAACCCACATCCTTATTAATAGATCAGAGGTGTCATTTGGCTGCGCCGTCATTGGTGGTCATTTGCTGCGCCGTCATTTATTGTCATTTACTTCGTGTCATTTGGCCTGCGGCCGTCATTAGTGGTCATTGATTGTTCGCATTTGAATGACCACTGTAATGACTACTGAATGGCAATCTAATGACCATTGCAATTCCGGTGCGAATTGAACGTCTGATGAATACTATTATTTGTTATGAATTGTTTAAATTTGGTATATGTATACTATATCAGATAAAGAGTTATGAAAAATTGTCGTTCTATCATCAGTTTTGTCAGTGCTTACACTTTTTCTGCAGGGTCAGAATATATCTAACTATTCGTATGTGCTGGATAATGGAATCGTTGTAAAAACGGAGAATTGCTGGAACAGGTGCAGGTAAAAACTCCCGGTACGATACAGCAGGATTTAATTTCAACAAAACCACTTGTCGTTAACATCAGTACTGTCGGTGATCTGATATCAGGATCGTCATATAAGGTCTTCAGCGAGGGAAAAGAAATAGATGAGCAGAATCTTACACCCGGGACCTGTTCTCTGAAGATAGTGCTGAACCTCTCGTCAGCCGGGAACAATCAGCTTGATGTGGGGAATGTAATTATTAAGAAGAAGACCAAACCACTGTATCGGTAAAACGTCTAAGAGTATCAGGTGGCGATCGAAGCAGTACAGGGAAATCAGAAAGGCCTTTCATATTATACTTCCACAGTTAACAGATATAAAGGCAACAACCAGCAGAATCTGAACTGGGGTCTCCCAAGGTTCTATCCAAAGGGAAATCATGCAAAAGCAATTCCTCCTGATGAGCCTATGGGTGATTATTACGGGAAGATCAAAAACGGGCACCTACGATGTGCTTATTGCAAATCGAGATAAAAGGCAAATTACAAAAAGTATGGCTGGAGAACTTCGAAATGAAGCCCGATATGTCGTATAAGATCTTACTAACCTGAATGGAGGTGAGATTACATATACCGGCGGGGGTATACGAGGAAAGATTCTGCATCTCTATCCGTCAGGCACTGCAGCAACTCAAAAAGGAAAAGCCACAAGACTGACTAAACTTGAGATCATTTCATATGAACCTGCAACCCATGTTACAGCTTGTCCGCCCGGAACATATGATGTCCTTGTGAATTACGGAACGGTGTAAAATATGAATGGAGAAAGGGATTATAATAAAACCGGTGAAAAAGACGGGAGGTAAAGTAGAAGGAAAAACGACGTCATTTGGCTGCGCCGTCATTTACTAGTAGGGGCGCAGGCCCAGGAGAAGCATACTTTAGTGGAGCCACGCAAGAGCAGCGAACTATTTGTAGAACCCTGGGCTCCAATAAGATCCGGCGCCGGAGCGGTATCTGTTTATGTGTGAAGGCTATCACTGGCGCTAAAAGGAATTGTAGATGGAGAACCTTTTTATCCACCTATTTTTACGGGTATCTTTTGGAGTTTATTAATACTCCTGTAACTTCTTAACAAGACTTTTCGCAGTGCCAATATCAATTCCCGCCATTTGTGCGGCAGCATCAATATCAGGTTCAATACCTGCATTTATATCGGAAGGACAATGTTCATAAAAATTCAGGTCATCAATGCTTCTCTTTGATTCCGGAGTGGTATTCTTAGCAAATAGACCTTCATATTCTGGAAAGCATAATTTGCTTTTTCAGAATATCAGATGCAGTTGTAACCATCGACAAATTGACTCTTAGAAACGGATCGTCAGAAAAACTAAACCCATATTCATTTAAGCCATCAACGAGTGCCGTAAAACCACGGTCGGTGAGTGAAGAAAGGATCAAGATGCCTGTAAGCCATAAATCTTTGGTTCATATCATGCTCCAGATTGTTACGGCCTGCTGCATAGTATAGTAAGAACTTATCGATCAGTTTTTCTGAGATCTTTGTATTATCATCACAAATAAGTCTTATTTTTTTAAAATCCTTTATGTCTTTAGTCTTTTAAGCATCACAAACCAGAACATGTCTAAATTCAGTTTTTCCTTATTCAAAAACAGTATTTACGTTATCCATTACAACACGGGCAATCTTTTTCCGGGATTTTGAAAGCAGATAGTACATAACTCCCGGAATTATTTAAGTACTAAAATATGAAAACTTCATTAAAAAGATGAAAAAATAATATCCCAAATTGGGATATTATACAAATTATTCTTATTTTTGCAAGATGAGAATTATTGCTTTCAAAACATTGGAGAGAGTTTTTGAAAAGCCGGAATATGCAGATTCTGAAGCTTCATTACGGGCATGGTATCATGAGGTAAAGACAGCAGAGTGACCAGTTCCAATGATTTGAAGCAACAGTATAAAAATGCCAGTGTTGTTGGTGAAGGCAGGGTTGTCTTTAATATTAAAGGAAATGCCTACAGATTAATTGTTGCAATAGATTATGAATTTCAGGTGGTATTTGTAAGGTTCATCGGAACTCATAAGCAGTATGACAAAGTTAATGTTAAAACGATTTAATTATGGAAATCAGACCTATTAAAACAGAGCAGGACTATAATTCAGCGGTTCGCAGAATTGAGTTATTATGGGGAGCAAAGAAAGATACTCCGCAGGGTGATGAAATGGATTTGCTGGTAACTTTTAGTTGAATCATATGAGATGAAACATTATCCGATTGCTCCGCCAGACCCGGTTGATGCTATTAAGTTCCGAATGGAACAAATGGATATGACAAAGGCCGACCTTATACAATATATTGGAAGTCAGAGCAGGGTTAGCGAAATTCTGAACAGAAAAAGAAAACTGACTCTTAGCATGATAAAATCTTTATATAAAGGATTGAGAATTCCAGCTGAGATCTTACTGGAGTAAACAGAAGACAGGCAACAATGTATTATGTATTATGTATTATAAGATGATAGAAGATGTGTCATTTGGCTGCGCCGTCAGTTACTTCGTGTCATTTGCTGCGCGTCATTTGCCTTCGGCGTCATTCGTTGTCATTGATTGTTCTACAATTGAATGACAATTGAATGACAATTGAATGACTATTGAATGACAATTGAATGACAATTGAATGACAATTGAATGACCGTTTCTTCTTCTTTTCCTCAAACAATTGCCTCTTCCCCTGAAACAATGTCAGCTTAGAGTCAAACATTTAAGTCTATTGGTTAAGCAATGGTATCTTCGGCTTGAGCAATGGCATCTTAACCTAAATCAATGACATCTTACGATGTTGCGAAACGATCTGTCGGCAGCCTGAACCGGAAGGAAGACCACCGGAAAGAGAGTGATTTCTTCCGTAATTGAAATATTCGCCGTTGAGCCGTTACGCCGTTGTGCCTTTGCGCCGTACGTCGGGCGTCGTGCGTCGTGTGTCGTGCGTCGTTCTTCCCATCATCTATCATCTATAATACATATTACATTTTTCACTACATTAGTCCCTCAATCCACCACCAATGAATGACATTCAAATACTGATTGACGAACTGGTCAAATTCCGCGATGCCCGCCACTGGGATCAGTTCCACAACACTAAGGACCTGGCGCTGGCATTGTCCATTGAGGCTGCCGAGCTGAATGAGCTCTTTCTCTGGAAACCAACAGAGGAGTGCGAAAAGATCGACCGGACCAAACTAAAAGAGGAACTTGCCGATGTGTTGGCATTTGCCTTGCTGCTGGCAGGGAAACATAATCTTGATGTTAAGGAGATTGTTCTCGAAAAGATAAAAAAGAACGGGGAGAAATACCCGGTGGAGAAATCGAAGGGGACGGCCAAAAAATATAACGAACTTTAATTACCGGTACGGGGTACGGGGTTCGGGGTACGAGGGAAGAAGACCAAGATCAGGATATTCACTACCTACACCTCACACCTCGCACCACGTACCTCGCACCTCATACCTAACCCAATGCTGATCTACCAGGCGCCATCCGAACGATTTATTGATGATGTACGGGAAAATACAATTTCCGATATCATGTCGGAGAACTACAAGGCAAGGCTTGGGAAAGAACCGGGGACACCTGAGTTCGTTTCATGGCAGAACAGCCTCTCGAGGGTGAGAGATCTTCTGGAGCTGGGGAAATTACATGACACTTTCGTTGCACTCGAATATGAGGTTCCATATAACCAGAGCAGGCTCGACTGTCTGCTGTTCGGTAAAGGGAAGAACGAAATTTCAAATGTCATACTTATTGAACTGAAACAGTGGTCTTCTGTGAAATCATTAACAGAAGAGGGCAATTTTGTTGAGACTTACACCGGCGGAAGAGAAAGGGTTGTCCCCCACCCTTCGCAGCAGGTTAAGGGATACCATTATTATATGCAGGGTTTTGTTGAGGAGTTTGAGAAGGAACCTACTCTTTCATTGTTCAGCTGTGCCTACTGCCATAACTATTCAAGAAGCGACGGAAAAGGGCTGCATCATCCTGTTTACAAAGAACTTATTGCTGAATTTCCTCTCTTTACAAAGGAGGATACAAAGCTGCTTGGAATAAAGATCAGGGAGCTTCTTGAGAACGGCTCCGGCGTTGAGATCTTCAACCGTTTTATGCAGAGCCGTCTGCACCCCTCCAAGAAGCTGCTCGAGAATGTACATAAGATCATAAATAACGATGTTGTCTTTTCACTACTCAATGAACAGCTTGTTGCCAAGAACCTGATCTGGGCAAGGTACAGGTTAGCGGAAAAGAAGAAGGAGAAAGCTGTAATTATTGTGCATGGCGGACCGGGGACAGGCAAATCTGTAATTGCACTGAATGTGCTTGCTGAAGCTGCTTTAAGGAAGAAGAATGTTCTCTATGGCTGCAAATCGAAACCTTTTACATCGGGACTACAGAAGCTTGTTGGCAGAGGAGGTGAAGTAATGTTCTCCAATCTTTTCCGGTTTATACCGAGCCGCACAGAAGAGAATGAGTTTGATATACTTCTTATCGATGAAGCCCACAGAATAGAAAAAAACAGCAATCACCAGTATACAAAACCCGAAGACAGAACAGATATGCCCCAGATGGAGCAGCTTGTAAGATGCTCAAAAACAACTGTATTCTTTATCGACGACAGGCAGAATGTACGCTCCTCGGAGGTAGGAAGTTCGGCACTTATTAAAGAGGCTGCACTAAAGTACGGAGCAGGGATACATGAAGTAACACTCGAAACGCAGTACAGGTGCATGGGTTCGAATGACTACCTTTTATGGCTCGAATCGGTTCTTGGGTATTCGGATGAAGAGAGGATTTTCAGGAAGGACGACCAGTTCGATTTCAGGATCTTCTCATCGCCTCAGGAGATAATGGAGATCCTTAAGGAAAAGGAAGCTGAGAAGCCCAACTCGGCAAGAATGGTTGCAGGATTCTGCTGGCCATGGAGCAGCAAAACAGATGAGAACGGGGAGCTTGTGAAGGATGTTAAAATCGGGGAATTTGCAATGCCCTGGGAAACACACGATAAGATAACCTCAATACCAAAGGGTTATGTGAGGTGGTATGAATGGGCGTACAGACCGGAGGGAATTAAACAGGTAGGCTGTATCTACACCGCACAGGGATTTGAATTCGATTATATCGGTGTAATTATTGGAAATGATCTTTGTGTGAACAGAAACACCGGAAAGATTGGTGCAGACATCTCCGCCACCAAAGACCCGATGCTGAAAAGGAGTCCCGATAATTTTGAAAAACATGTTAAGAATATCTACCGAACACTGCTCACCCGCGGAATGAAAGGGTGCTATGTTTATTTTACTGATAAGGTGGAAAAAACGGTCAAACTGACCACCTCGCGCCGGTTTAAACTGACCACCTGACGCCGGAGCAAATTGACCACCTCGCGCCGGAGCAAACTGACCACCTGAAAAGAGTTTTTCTCATGTTTAAAAGTAAGTTATAATCCTTACTGTTGGTTTTATATTAACAGAGGGATTATGGCCAATAAAAAGACAGACATGAGTAAACTAAGACAAATGCTGCGGCTCTATGCGCAGGGCGAGAGTAAGCTGAAGATCAGCGATCTGACGGGTGTGTCTCGCAACACCCTAAAAAAAATACCTTAAAATTTATGTCCGCCTTGGCCTGGATCTTGCGGAGGTCGACAAGCGGAGCGACCTGGAACTGGATCAGTTGTTTGGCGACAATCTGATGCCGGAACCCAGCGAAAAATATAAAGCTCTGGAACCCTTATTTCCTCTCATAGAGAAAGAGTTGAAGAAAAGAGGGATGACACGCCAGATTCAGTGGGAAAGGTATATAGCAATGCATCCCGATGGCTTTAAGCCTTCACAGTTCAAACATCATTACCAGCAGTGGCTCCGCCGCAGTAAACCGGTCATGCATATCGAGCATGTTGCAGGCGATAAGATGTATATTGATTATGCCGGGGAGAAGCTTCATCTGGTTAATAAAGAAACAGGCGAGATAACAGATGTAGAGGTATTTATATCTATTCTTGGAGCAAGTCAGTTAACCTATGTTGAGGGAACATTAAGCCAACGCAAAGAAGATTTAATCAGCTGTTGCGAGCATGCCTTATTTTATTACGGAGGTGTGCCAATGGCAATTGTTCCCGATAATCTTAAGAGTGCTGTAATTAAGAGCAGTCTTTATGAGCCTACATTAAACCAGGCATTTGAGAACTTTGCTTTGCATTACAGTACCACCATATTACCCGCCCGGGCTTATAAACCTAAAGACAAAGCTCTTGTTGAAGGAGCTGTCAAGATTGCTTACAGGCGTATCTACTCTGTGCTGGACAATAAAGTCTTCCATACTCTTGAGGAGTTAAACGAGGCAATAAGAGAGATAGTTGAGCTTCATAATAATACAAGGATGACGGGGCGGCCATATAGCCGCAGAGATCTGTTTGAGGATGTGGAGCGAGCCGTACTACATCCACTTCCTGAGTTACTTTATGAATTTAAACGGCATCAGCAAGCTACAATATCTGTAAATGGACATGTTTGTCTGAAGGAAGACCGTCACTATTACAGCGCTCCATATCAATATATTGGTAAAAAGATAAAGATCATGTACTCGACCACCCATGTTGAGATTTATTACAATTATGTTCTTTTGGCCCGCCATAAAAGAGACCGCAGGCAATATGGCTATACGACCGATAAAGAGCATCTGGCTTCAACGCATAAATACCTGACAGACTGGAACCCTGACCGCTTTCTTAACTGGGCAGAGTCAATCGATGGATCAGTCAGGGAGTTCATTGTAGGTCTGATGGCAAGTAAAACCCATCCCGAGCAGGCTTATAAAGCGTGTCAGGGCGTCCTTGGCTACGAACGCAAGGTAGGCAGGGAAAGACTGATAAATGCCTGCAGAAGAGCCATTGAATATGAAAACTACTCCTATGGTGCAATTAAGTCAATACTGGAAAACAAGTATGACTTTTTAACTTATGTGGAGTTAACGTCAGAGATCCCGGTTCATGAAAATATAAGAGGTGAGAACTATTACAGGTAAAAACGATAATATAAAAAGTAAGAGAATGACAAAAGAAATACTCGACAGAATAAAGAAGCTCCGGCTGCTCGGAATGGCCAGGGCTTATGAAACCAGCCTTGAGAATGATAACCTGCAAACCTGTCAGCTGATGAGCTGATAGGTATGTTAGTGGAGGCGGAATGGGATGACCGTCAAAACCGTAATATTGACAGAAGGCTGCGCAATGCAAGGTTCCGCTATCAATCGTCAATTGAGAGCATTGATTATGAGGCAAACCGTAATCTTGACAGGAACCAGATGCTACGCTATGCAGAATGCACTTACATCAGAAAACATGAGAACATACTTATAACCGGAAGCACCGGAATAGGGAAAAGTTACCTTGCTACAGCACTTGGGCATCAGGCATGTACTCTTGGGTTTAAGGTATATTATGCAAATATGGCAAAGCTATTTTCCAAGCTAAAGATGGGCAAGGCCGATGGTTCTTATATACGTGAAATATCAAAATAGAGCGGCAAGACTTACTTATCCTTGATGACTTTGGACTATTACCAATAGATAATCAAAATCGTTCTGCACTGATGGAAATAATAGAAGACCGTCATAACAAAGCATCATTAGTAATAACTTCCCAACTACCAGTAAACTGCTGGCATGAGGTCATTGGAGAAAAAACTATTGCTGATGCAATCCTTGACAGGATCGTTCATAATGCACACAGGATAGAACTAAAGGGAGAATCTCTGAGAAAAGGCAGGGAGAATTATAAAGAAAATGGAAATTTGAATTAAAATAGATAGATTTGTATAACCACTTTTTATGATGGGAAAACTCTTTGAAAAATCAGTAACTTCGATGTGGTCAATTTAGACCGGCTGAATGTGGTCAGATTGACCGGCTTTTGTAGGCTGACTTGTTATCAGGAAGATGTAGTCTTTTAATAATTGGTTGTCTGATATAAAAAGTCTATAATTAACCAGTATATAAATTGCCCATTTTAAAAACATTCCTTAGTTATATTCAATCAGTTTTGAAAGATTAAAAAGTTTTGACAAATGTATTCCAATATAAGGATCAGAAGAATAGAAGCCTCTAAATTCGCCACCTAATGATATTCCATATTTCTTTTCAGAAATTTCAAATTTGAATTGGTAGTAACTCTTTCTATCATTGCTTGGATTTGCATACCCCCAAAGAGTTCCCAATAAAAATAGCGATTTCTTGTCATCTTCAATTGTCAATATAAAATTTGCTATCCCAAAATGTTTTAAATAATACTGGCTAATTATAAGGACCTGATCAGGGTTAACTAAAATTCCTTCTGAAGTATATCCATCGAAATATGGCCATGTCTTATTTAATAGAGTATCTGAATGATAAATGTTGTACTCACGTCTTAAGGAGTTATTTACTTTAATAATTTCAAATTCTGGGGACCAGTATAAATTGAAATATTTACTTGGTTTAGTCAATCTAACTGGCATCCCAATGAATAATGCTACATTGTTTGTTTTAGATGTACTTTTATATGATATTCTATTAGCAATGAATGAAATGGTGTCGTATTGCATATCTAGAAAATCAATACCAAGTCCATTAGTGGTTGAATCCTTTGAGATAAAACTATTCTGATACATTCCTGAATATAAACCTAACCTATTAAATACTAAATTAGGGCTGAAAACAGAGACTTTTGCATAAAGAGAGTTTGCTTGAATTCCATTTGAAAAGTCAAAATTACTTCCAATATTTACAATAAAATTTTGTGGATCATCAAAATCTAATGTATATAATTCTTTAGGATGAAGAATATTAAGGATACAATCTGTTTCTAGACTATTGATTGATGCAGTGATTCTGTAAGCCACATCACTACTATTAACATTTTTACTACTAAAAACTGCAATTACTATTTGTGAAATAATTATTTCCTTTTCCAATTTATTTGGTTTCAAGTTAATTATCCTAGTATATAGGTGGCAGTCTTTTGCGGTAGCTGTAAGAAATTCATCCTTAATTTTGATATAAGTCTCATTCTTAATAGTATCTTTTGTAATTATCTGCAGTGGAATAGTATAAAACACAGTGTCATCACCAAATTTTTTAATGATTACCTTTGTTTTATTAATAAATTCAATAGAGGTTATAAAGTCCTGTATAGGCTTTGTTTTAGCATCTGAGCTCTTTGTAGTATCAATTATAGCTTTTCCAATGTCATTTTTTTGACCAAACATTTTAAATGAACTCGAAAAAACAATCAAGATAATAAGGAATGTTTTCATATTATTTCTAATTAAGTTAGAGAATATTATGTCTTTATTCAAATCATGGTAATCTTTTGTGAATTAATAGAATAGGCAAATATATTGAATGGTAAATTCATCTAATTAATGTACTTTGATTCGCTTGCTACCCTACAGTTAGATAACAAAGAGCAATACCGGGTGTCATGTAAAATAAGGCCATGTGAAAAGCAACCTAACAGCCATGTAATTGATTAGCCATCTTCGTGGACATGCCGGCTTTAAAGATTAAAAAGTGATGCAATTGCTCATTTTCACTCCTGCTTCTTTTGAAATTACATTTATCCCGTTAAGTGAAACAGCAATCGAAAGAATGATCAGTATAACTGATGTCAGAAACAATTCTGAAGGAACTTACTGTACAAAATCCTAATGTTCCGCCAAAAAGAATTGCTGCAAAAAGATTAAACAGTGTAAGATTTCTTTTGTATTTACTATTCATAAGTAATTGCGATAATTTGTTTCGTGTCGTATGCCCTGCGGGTGTCATTTATTGTCATTGATTGTTTTACGATTAATGGCTACTGAATGACACTCCTCCATACTCCCGCCCCGTCAGTCACACAGTAATAGACCAACAAAACATCTTCATTCCCGCATCAGATCAGTGCTTTGCTCAACAATTGTTAATTACTTCGAAAAATTGCAATGCAACCGGAAAACGGATAATATATATGGTTAATAGGAATAGGGGGGGAATTGTTACTTTTTACACGACACACGGCACACGACGCACGACGAACGACGCACGACAAACGACGAACGACACACGGCGAACGACGCACGGAAGGGATGTATTATGTATGAAAGGTAGGCGCAAAGGCGGGAAGAACTGTCTTGCGGTCGTGCGGTCTTGCAGTCTTGCGGTCCCCACATCTCCCACTTCGTCCACCGAAGTATAGCGAAGGTGGAATCTCCTCTTCTCCTTATTCCTCTCAGTCAGGCTTATATCCTATTCTTTTTCGTTGTTTGAAATCAGTCTCTTGCTGCTTTGATTGTTCTAATTGTTTCAGGTAATTGAAAATAAGAGTTACTTTTTCATCGAGTTCAATATCTTTTTTCTCAAGCTGTTCAAGTTTATTAAGTATATCTGCATGAGACTCAATCATTTTTCTCATTCTGCTGAAAATCCTTACTATCTGGATATTAATCTGAATAGCCCTCTCGCTGTTCAACACGCTAGCAAGCATTAATAAACCATACTCTGTAAAAGCAAAAGGTGCAAACCTGAGTCCCTTAATGTCCCCTTTGGAGGTGCCAAATTGGTACCTCCAATTTGCAAGCTCGTCTTTTGATAGTTCAAACATAAAGTCATCGGGAAAACGATCAATGTTTCTTCTTACCGCTCTTTTCAACTGTTTTGTATCTACTTTATACAATTCGGCCAAATCCCGATCAAGAATTACTTTTGTTCCCCGGATAAAGTAAATCTTACTCATGATTACCTCATCAGGTAACAATATCTGCCCTACTAATTTGTCCTTCATTCTCACACTTTTTCATTAATAATGAATCCTTAGAATGGAGGACGCAAATTGCGACCTCCAATTTATAATCCTGTCTACTCTTATTATTTCTATTTGAACGCAGCGAGCGTCTTGATCCAAATTTAAGAAGAATATTTTAAGAAAGGAAGAGATGGATTATGTATTATTTATTATTGATGATAGATGATGAGGAGACTTGTCTTGCAGGTCTTGCGGTCTTGCGGTCGTGCAGTCTCCCACTCTCCCACTCTCCCTTTCTCAATGTTCCGCTGGTTTATCTCTGCGTCCCGATAGCTATCGGGACTCTGCGAAAAACTCTGCGTTGCTCTGCGGTAAAAAAGAACCGCGGAGACATGGAGAGCATGGAGGAACACGGAGGAGAAATGTATTATGTATTAGAGATGATAGATGATGGGAAGAACGACACACGATGCACGACGCACGACACACGGAAGGGATGTATTATGTATGAAAGGAAGGCGCAAGGGCGCAAAGGCGCAAGGGCGCAAAGGCACAAGGGCACAAAGGCGCAAGGGCACAAGGGTGCAAGGGTTGGAGGCTGGAGGTTTGTGTTTGAATTAGTACTGCTATTCCCGGGACTTAATACTCCCCCTTAATCACAAAAAATGAACCACGGATTATTCCTGCAAGCTTTGATTTTTGTCTTGCAAATTTGAATTTCTTTTCCAGCTCTGTTGGTACTTCCATTCCTTCTGAAAGTTTAAAGCCAACTGCCCTTTTTTTAGGGTCATTAAGTGTATACATAACATTGATTGAAAGTCCGCTTTCATAGAATACGTATGTCCATTTGATACCGTTTACAACGAATTCTGATGTTTGGAGGGGCTTTGATGAAATTTTAATGTCGCGTTCAGTCAGAAGAATATTATTCACATAGTCAAGTATATCTTTGCTCCCGGTCGCAGGGTTAACAGTAAAATCATGATTGTATTTGTTCTTAAAATACCTTGATTCGTTAGCTCGTAAACCTGCAAGTGACTCTGAAACAGGAGAAGACTCTAAGCCTGTTGCAGAAACATTTTCAAAATCAATAATATTTGACATGGTAATCCTCCTTTTAATAAAAAACAAACCTTAAATGAACTATTCACTGAATTCAATAACATTTTTTATAATCATATTGTTCACCTGGCCGGTGTTAAGTTAAACCTGACGGCTCACCAACACTGTATGTGTTTTGTGAAGTATTCTGTTTAATTTGCCTGTGATTGATGTGATTGAATTACTTTCCAGTCATTATTAATTTTCTCATAAACGAAAGACCAGAAAAAGGTTACGTTAAAAGTTTGTCCGGTATTTAATTCAACATTTGCATTACCTGATGCCGTTACAAGAACAATTCTTTCAGACAAGACAGTAATTTTCTTGTTTTGAAATGTAATGGTTTGCTTTGTCCCGCTGCGTAAGTTTCCTTTTAAAATGCTAATCATGGTGTCATACTTTGAATAGTATGTATTATTTACAATAAAACCTGCGTTATATTTGTCGTCAACACCGGCACTTATTTTATCATAATCCACATTCTCTGCCGCTTTTACCGCATCGAGAAAGACTGAATCAACTTGTTTTTCAATTTTTGATTTCTGGGAATTTGTCAGGTTTTGTCCTTTTAATTGCCCGTTTAATCCTGCAGTAAGGATACAGATAATCAGAATAGTCAATGTTTTTTTCATAGTCGTTTGTTTGTTATTAAGTTAAATATTGTCGTGCGGTCTTGTGGTCCTTGAATCTCCCATTCTCCCCCTCTCACTTTCTCCGTTGGTTTTGCTCTGCTGTAAAAAGGAACCACGGAGACACGGAGAGCATGGAGGAACACGGAGAATTTGTTGGGGTCATTTGGCTGCGCCGTCATTGATGGTCATTGATTGATTTACTATTGGATGACTCCAAACCTCTCCTTCACCTTTACGAGCCACCACCTTATACCCGGATCATCGGTGGTGCCAAATCCTCCGGGATTGTGGTGGGGTCCTTCAGGGGGAACGCATTGCAGCCATGTGGATGCCAGGAAGTATCCCTCGCCCCTGTCGAAATGCTCAAATGAAGCGTTTATCTGGGCTGTTTTCATGGAGTCGGTATAGACACCGATATTAATGTATTGGTAAAGGTCCGGACCGTTATTCCATTCTTTTCCCTGTTTGCTGTAAGCACCCCAGTATCCTCCCTTAACTCCCGGAGGTGATCCTTCAGTTTCGGCGTATGGTTTACCTGTTGCCCTGTTGCTGTGATGAATAGCCATATCAGCCTCGGCAGGAGGGTCGCCGCGATAGTTTGTGGCAATAATATAAGTACTGTCGGCTGCTTTACCGGCCAGTACCAGCTGGCGGTTATCGAAATTCTTCGCCTTAAGTGCCATACCTTCGTTGTCTACATCGATAAAGACATTGCGGTAATTATGATCCTTCAGCCACAGGATGGTATTGGCAACGGCAAGGTTAGCTTCACTCTGTCCCCATGACATGAATGGTGCGTCAGATGTGCCATAATAAAGGCAGCCCACCAGCACAACAAAACCCTTACTGTCGGCCGCTTCAATGATTTTTGAGAGCCTCCTTCCGTAAGTGGTATCGACGGAGCAGTCTTCGTTATATCCTTTAATATCACCAAAGCGTGATCCCTGAAGATAGACGCTGAAAGAATTGATACCGTAGGATGCAAAGGTATCGAGGTTTGTAATCAGTTCATCAACTGCGTCATCTGATATCAGTGCATTTGAAAACCTCAGACCTCTCAGCAGGATCTCCTCATCATTCAGTAAGGTCTTTTCACCTTTAACTGAGAAAATATTCCGGGGTTGATATAAGTTCTTTGAAGGACTTTTACATGATAAAACAGCAAAACATGTGGCAATTGTGATGAAGAACAGGTTTCTCATAGGGGAATCGTATTTAGGATAAATATATGAAAAAAGGCGCAAAGGGGCAAAGGCGGGAAGAATTGTCTTGCGGTCTTGCGGTCTTGCAGTCTTGCGGTCTTGCGGTCTTGCAGTCCCCCACTCTCCCACTCTCCCACTCTCCCATTCTCCTCTGGTTTTTCTCTGCGGTAAAAAATTAACCACGGGTTACACGGAGTTGGCACGGAGGAACTCGGAGAAGAAATGTATTATGTATTATAGAAGATAGATGATGTGTCTTTTCTTCACGTCTTTTATTGACAAAAATACCCTTATCCAAGAACCTTAATTTATTCTGATTGTTTTACAATAAAACATTATGAAAAAGATCGGTATATTAGGCTCAGGCGAGGTGGGAAAAACACTCGCAAGCGGTTTATCAAAGCTCGGTTACTCAGTAATGCTGGGCTCGGAAGATAAAGCTAAAAGAGATTCTTTGAAGAGTGAGACAGGTATTAATACAGGCACATTTGCTGAAACTGCGTCATTCGGTGATCTTGTTATTCTCTCAGTCAAAGGTTCTGCTGCAGAAAAAGTAGTTAAATCACTTGCCGGAGTTGTTACGGGAAAAACAGTGATTGACACCACTAACCCTATTGCCGACAAGCCTCCTGTAAACGGGGTGCTGCAATTCTTCACCAGTCTCGATGAGTCACTTATGGAAAGGCTGCAGAGACTCGTGCCCGGTGCACATTTCGTAAAAGCCTTCAGCTGCGTAGGCAACCCTTTTATGATTAGTCCGGCATTCGAATCAAAACCCTCGATGTTCATCTGCGGTAATAATGACCAGGCGAAGAAAGAGGTTGGTGAACTGCTCAGCAAAGCGGGCTGGGAGACTGAAGATATGGGACAGGTCGAATCAGCCAGGGCTATCGAACCACTGTGCATGCTATGGTGCATACCAGGTATCAGGGAAAACAAATGGTCACATGCGTTTAAGTTGATGAAGAAGGGCGTATAGGCGTAAAGGCGGGAAGAATTGTCCTGCAGGTCTTGCAGTCTTGCAGTCTTGCAGTCCACCTATCTCCCATTCTGCCCCTCACCCTTTCTCCTTGTTCTTCTGGTTTATCACTGTGGTAAAAAAATTCTCACCCGCTGTGTAATTAATTCCTTGTATTGGGTTTTATAATTCTCATTTAGAAACGAGATATCTATCAGTTGCATGGCACCGGTTAGCCACGAGTTCAGATTCCTGTAAACAGAGTTGATTTGTTTGTCGTTTAATTTCAGGACCTTTCCAAACTCATCAAAATACCCCTTATTGAAATTGTTCTTCTTCCCTCCCAACAACAATGCGGTGTCATCCTGATCCTTTGGCAGGATGATTTTTACATTTAATAAATCGTAAGCCGGCGATAAAACCCAACCAATTTCTGACAACCACATGGAGAAATTTTTTAAGTGCATATCATTATTGCCTATAATAAAATTGAACAGGGATAGTTCAAAAAACCGAAGTTTATCCATTAAGGTATTCGCCGATAGCTCTCCAATTGTTTTACCAACAATCTCCATGGTTCCCAAATACTTGTCTTCCAATTCAAGTATCTGAAGAAAATCAATCATATGTATTCTGGTGTTGTCCTTTTTCCTGTCGATGCGTTTTGTTATGTAGCACAATTCACCCGACGCTAATCTTATCATATTTGAAGGCACGGTATTGATTTTAAACAGTTCTGCCAGTTTCATAGACAGATGCTCATTCTCAGGCATCTGTTTATATTTTGGATTCTGAGGTTTTAAAATATACATACCTTCAAGTGCGTCCATAATTGTTAAACGTCCGTTATGACCATCTTTCAGCACCGTTTTTATCCAGCCCACAGATATTTTAGGCTGCACTCCCGGAACAGTTACAGACAACTCCACAGCTTCCTTTGCCAGTTTCTCCATCTCATCAAGGCGATAAGGCAAAGCCGGAGCATACTTTGTCCCATAGAAAGCTCTGATGCATTCAGGATGGTAATCATCACCAATTGATGCATCCATTTTCTGATAACAATACAGACACCTAGACATCATCGTTATCTGTTACAGGGTGAACACTTACAGCTCCGATAGAATTCTGACAACAAGCTAAAAGGAGGCCCATCCGGTCGTTCATATTGATTCTCCATGTTTCTGAAGCAATTTTCAAAAGCCATCCTTCGGGAATTAACCCGTCGAAAAACGGGAATAGTCTTTTACTTCTGTACGGCATGGATGTTACCGGCATTTTGAAGGTAATGAACAGACCCGGATGATTTTGAATATAATGATCGTCATATGCAAACTCATACTCACCACTTTCAAGTTCTCTCAGGACTCCTGCCTGTATGTTATTATATTTTATAACGGCCTGTCTCATTTTCTTTTGCATTTACAGGGCCTAAAACCTGACCAAACATTATTAACACCTGGTTAACTTTTGATAAACTCAGGTTCTCCTTGCCCTGCTCAATTTTTCTGATAACAGTTAATGCCACACCAGCTTTTATTGCAAATTCTTCCTGTGTAAGGCCCAACTGTTTCCTCCTTTTCTTAACAAACTCAGCTATTAAGTTCATTTTATATGCTTTTGGATATAAAAGTATGAAATATTTTTAAATTATATGCATATAAATATAAATTTTAGTGTTTAATGTGTTTTATATGCGACGGGATATAAAAAAATGTATTATTTATTATAGAAGATAGATGATGTGTCACTTGCTTCGCGTCATTCGCTGCGCTGTCGTTTGCCTTCGGCGCCATTTGTGGTCATCTTCTCCCTGAGTCCTCTGATAGCTTTAAAGGGGGTGTCGGTAAGGAGCATGTTGGAGAGCCAGTCGGGGACAGCTCCTGCGGGATCGAGAAAGCCTTCGAGTACAACATGGGTTTGATCCTTGCCAATTGGAGTGATTGTCCAGGTCTGCCGGTACTCTGTGATTCGTATAAGTTTATCCTTTTCCGGAATGACTCCGTTCAGGGCAACAGCATCAATAATCCGTTCATCGGTAATCTTATTGATAGTAACAGTAACATCAACGCATAAGTCGCGGTCGGTAACAGGTACCGGCAGATCATAAACAAGGTAGTACCGTGCTCTTTTGTTCTTTTCATAAAGCAGTACATTGATCTGAGTGAGATTTTTGTCCCACCAGTCGGTATTGTTAACATCCTCCATCACGGTGAAGATCTTTTCAACCGGGGCATTAATGTCGGTGACACCCCTGTAGGATTTCAGCGACTTACCGGCCTCGGCACGGGTATATATTTTTATACTGTCCTTCTCTTTAATAAAATTCCAAGACTGGGCCTGGAGGTGGGATGAAAGCAGGAGTGTGAGGAAGATGCAGAGGAGGCGGTTTTTGTTCATTGGATGGTTTGATCTCAGATTAGGAAAATGTATTATTTATTATAGGCGATAGATGATGGGAAATCCATTAACCACAAAGGGCACAAAGGTTTACACAAAGGACGCAAAGGTAATTCCAGAATATAAGTTATTTTCTCTTCGTCTCCCATTCTCCTCTTCTCCCCCTCTCCCTTTCTCCTGAATCTGCTGAGTTATCTCTGTGGTAAGAAAAGGCGTAACGGCATAACGTCGTAAAGGTGTAATGGCAAATTAATTTATGGTTTTATTGCATTTGAGACAATGGTCGCGATGCACACTTAGAACTGATCCGCAGTGGCCGCAGGTTCTGCGTTTTGATTCAAAAACAAGAAATCTGTCTAGTCCTTTTTCTTTTATCATTGTCAGATTCTCAATAAAGCTTGTCCGGTATTTAGTACTGTACCTTTTATCGAGGTCTTTGATCCTTTTGCAGGGAAATTTTTCACACTCATAGCAGAATTTTGAAGTTGTTTCCTGAAGAGCGCTGCATTTGGGTACTATGCATGCTTTAACTGAGATAGCCTTATCCGGAGAGTTTGTCCTGCATCCCGGACATTTGTTTTTGTCCCGGAGATATGCAAGGCAGGTGCCGCAATTCATCCCGCATGGTGCGATGAGATGTTTTTCAAAAGATACGGTCTGGATCATTTGTTAATATTGTGATTTGATGATAATTGGTCTCAAAGAGATGCAATTTAATACTTTTTGGAAAATTACGAATCATTTCTCCCGTTCTCCTTATTCCGCTGGCTTATCTCTGCGTCAGCCTGAGCCTGTCGAGGGCCTCTGCGGTAAAAAAAAAGCTGAGGGCAAGGGGCAGGGAGCAGTGGGAAAAACCACAGAGACACGGAGAGCATGGAGGAACACGGAGAAGAAATGTATTATGTATTATGTATTATAGATGATATGTGATTTGTCATTTGCCTGCGGCGTCATTGGTGGTCATTGATTGGTTTACTATTGAATTACCCACCTACGCTGAAGCTCCGGTGGGCGAAGCTATTGAATGACCGTTTAGCTTTTAAGTTTTTTGATATCTGATTTGATGTCAAAGATGTTCTTAATGGAATCACCTGAGACAACTTTGAAAGTGCTGAATATTACGAATAAGGCGTTGCCGAGAAAAATCATGATTAACGGAATGGAATTATCTGCTTTCCAGTAGATCCATAAGCATGCAAGTATTCCTACCCACACTTTCAGCTGGAAGCTGATCACATCGCGGTAATGCTCAGACATGCCCTTTATCTTGTCTTTTTTATAATTCCATATCAGTACAGTTGGAAAAATAAGAGGTATGATACCGCTGAAGTGCAAAATTCCCAGCCAGTTGATGGCATTAACCAGCTGAATTTCATCTTCTTCATCAGGTCCATTTCCTACAAACAGATCATATTCAACTTCAAGAGCCCTGGCTATCATCTGAAGAGTATATGCACGCGGATCCACTTCCCCGTTCTCGATTCGTTGTATTGTCCTGGCACTGACTTCTGTCTTGTCAGCCAGCTCTTCCTGGGTCATCCCCTTTTTAATCCTTAATTCCTTTATTAGCTTTCCTGTTTCCATTTTATTTTTTTATTCAAATGTCAGCCTTATTAAGGTAACTTTCCAACTACAAAAACACGACATTTACACGACATTTGGGAAGAAATGTCTTGCAGGTCATGCAAGTCGGGCGGTCGTGCAGTCGGATCAAAGAATGGGATCCGGGCAAAAATCTTTTCTTCCGCAGGCCTTGCAGTATTTACCGAGCCAGACTTCATCAAACTGATTCATAATGGCCTCAACTATTGCCCGATCAGTTGTTATAAAGCCTGATTCGAAGTTCCTGTTATCAGGACTTTTAATTCCCAGACCTGCCCCGGTGAGATTTGCAGAGCCGGAATAGGCAAATTTGCCATCGATTATGATGTGTTTGAAATGAACCCTTGGACATAACTGCCTCTCCATGCCATCCCACAACAAAGGGTATTTGTCAAAGCTTCTCCTGAAGTTGGCACCCGGTTCCTTTGCATGTAAAAGTCGGATGGCAACTTTCCTTTTCAGCAGACTATCAAGCACACCCAGAAAAGACTGAACCCTGCCTTTGTAATGAACATGCAGATCCTTGATGTCAGCGGTACCGATCCAGACAAAGGAAGTGGCATTCGCCACAGGTTCGATTACCTGCTTGTATAATTGTTCATTTGTTATAAAGGTGGTCATTTACTTTCTGTCATTAGTGCTTCGCAAGTCATTGATGGTCATTTGCTACGCGTCATTTGCCTTCGGCGTCATTTATGATCAGTTCTAAATCTCATACAAGGGCGAAGAGGATCATATAGTTATGACCTTGTTCCTTTGCACATTTGGGGCAGTAGGCATAATGCACATAATAATCGCGGGCAACCTGATCCTTTTCTTTTAGATAATCGCCCATCTCTTTAATAAATTTGGGGATACTGTTATAGGGTCCGTCAAATACACCGGCAACAAACGATCCGGAAATAGTTGTATTATTTGCCCCGACCACCTCCTTCGAAACTGCATAATAGATCTCTGATCTGAAAGCTGAAGGGTCGCGGAACAGGATAAGCGCCTCAGATTTATCAGGAATAGCAGCCCCGGCATTTGTAGCCAGAGTATGCATTTTCATAACCTTTTTTCCTATGGCAGGAGGAAAAGGAATATGAAAAAATGTTGGCATTGATTCTAAAAGGAATTGTTTCTTTTCCCAGTTAAATGTTTTTTTGTCCCATTTTTCGACCTCGAATACAGGACAGCATTCTTGATCTTGTGTT
Source organism: Bacteroidales bacterium (assembly GCA_016709865.1). Classification (NCBI taxonomy): domain Bacteria; kingdom Pseudomonadati; phylum Bacteroidota; class Bacteroidia; order Bacteroidales; species Bacteroidales bacterium. Next base: position 625,129 of record JADJLX010000003.1, on the reverse strand, counting down.
GTCATGTTTCTTTTATTTATAGGTTATACCGATAATTTCATAAACAATATCTTTTCCGGCTTGCTTTAAAGTCACTTTGTCGCCTGCTTTCTTATTAATTAATGCCCTTGAGATTGGTGAAATAAATGAGACTTTCCCTTTAGCGATATCGGCTTCATCTACGCCGACAATCTGAAATGTTTGGGTATTCTTCGGGGCTTCAGTTTTGAGAGTTACAGTAGCACCGAATCTGACTTCATTTTGCGGCTGATCGCTAAGATTAACTATTCTGGCTTCAGCGATACGGTTATTCAATAGCTGCAGTTTCGCATTAATATAGTTCAGCTCGATGCGTTTCTCATTCTCCCTGGCACTGCTAAGGTTGTTTCTTTCATCTTCAAGCATCTGTTTCTCAGCGAGTAACTGATTCATACCAGCGGGGGTGACAAAGTTTGTGACTCCCTCAGGCAGATATGCCCTGTGTGGTACAAGAGGAACTTCTTCCTGGTCGTCTTCTTTTACAAATCCGCGGCTCATATGAAAATAATTATCATAGCTAAGGTAGGAAAAAAAGGCAGAATGGCGTGAAGAATTGTCTTGCAGGTCATGCAAGTCTTGCGGTCTTGCAGTCCCTCCATTTCCCATTCTCCTCTTCACCCCCTCACCCACTTCGTCCACCGAAGCTTTTGCGTAGGTGGATTCTCCATTTTCTGCTGGTTTTTCTCTGCGTCCCGATAGCTATCGGGACTCTGCGTAATAGCTCTGCGTTTCTCTGCGGTAAAATATAACCACGGAGCCTTGGGCAAGCTCAGTCTGACACGGAGTTGGCACGGAGTAAAACCTGCGGCAGTCATTCGGTTATTTGGTTATCAATTACTTAACCTGCTGGCTTTGAAGTAGTCCCTGCTAGTCAGAAAGAGTGATAATACCAGGGCAGCAAGGAATGCATAAAGTGTGACGCTGTCGACCAGGTTGCTGCTGAAAGTAAGTCCTGTCAGGCGATCGGCCAGATACTTGACATATGAAAGCGGAAGGTCGGTTCGCCCGAGTTTTTCTAGTACCGCGAAGTGCCAGTCGGTTAGCGGACAGTAGCCCAATGTTCCGACAATTAATCCCAGGAAGAGCCACGATCCTCCGGTAAGCAGGAGTAAAATAAGATTGTACTTTCTTGTCCTTTTCCAGATCCAGCCAAACAGGTTGAAAAGTATTATGAAAGTGTGAAAGAGAACAAAGAATATGTCGAGAAGTCTCCAGATCATTTAACAGATTATTGTATTAAGTCCGATAAAAAATCCATTAACAGCAAAGACCGGAAAGGCATCAGCCGCGTAAAATCTTCTCCATCTTCCTTCCCTTTGCCAGCTCATCAACGAGCTTATCAAGATACCGCACCTGCTGAGTCAGAGGATTGGCAATCTCCTCAACACGGTATCCGCAGATTACTCCGGTAATAAGGTGTGCATTCGGGTTCAGGGTGGCTTCACGGAAGAAGGTTTCAAAAGTTGCGTTCTCTTTTATCAGCTCCTGAAGCTTGCTGACACTAAAGCCTGTTAACCACTCAATAACCTGATGCAATTCTTCTTTTGTCCGGCCTTTCTTCTCCACTTTTGCAATATACAATGGATAGACCGACGCAAAACTCATATTTGCTATACGCTGATCGTGTGTGACTGGGCTATTCATAGTTTTTTCAGATTTTGTTTTTATAAAGGGCGCAAGGGCGCAAAGCGGCAGAGAAAGTACGTTATTCAAATTCTTTGCAGTTGTAGTCGATGATGACAAGGTTGAACTCGCCGTAGCATAACTCTTCATCGGGATGTTTATAGATCAGTCTGGCACCCGAGGGCAGCCTGAATCCGTTTACATCACTATAGCCTGTAACGGGTGTGAGCCAGGGATAGTTTTTGTATGTCTTGCCATCTGTCGTCTCAAATCTGTCGTTGCTAAGAAAGTCAACAAGTTCCCCTTTGCCGTTAAAATACAATGTAGCACCGATAGTAATATTACCATTAGTGAATTTTGCCTCAACTGTTACTTCGTCTATCTCCTTCCATATAATATTCCGGTCAATGAGTGAAGCAGGTGCCATGAAACACATGTCGTTAAACAGAGTCACTGTCTCGCCCTGATCCATTTCCTTGCCGCTGGCATTCACCACAGTAAAGAGTCCGAATATTTTTACAAGCATAATTGCTTTCTGGTCGCGGTACAGGTGAATCCCTTTTGCAGGAATACCTTTCTTCTTTGCAACGATGTAGAAAAGCCGTGTTGGCCTATCAGTGAAATTATACTGCACAGATGTAAGAGGCATGTATTCTTCAGAGGAATTTGATCTTATCCCCCCTTTAAAAACGGCTCTGAAATTCGTTACTTTTTCTTTCCCCACTGATCCGGTATATTCAATGTATTTCTGAACAATAGCAGGTAAGTGCTGAAGATCTTTTGCGGTCAGAGTCTCATTTTTTATACTCCTTGTGCGTTCCAGTGCTTCCAGAACAGCTTTTTTCCAGGCTTTTTTCATTTTCGGGTTTTAGCTGGCCTAAAATTACGGATTAAATCGAAAAAATGTAATATGTATTATAGAAGATAGATGATGGGAGGAAGGGCGCAAAGGCGCAAAGGCAAAAGTCAAAGCGGTAAAAAACCACAGAGACACGGAGAGCATGGAGGAACACGGAGATTTTGAATGTGTCACTTGGCTTCGCCGTCATTTAGCCTTCGGTTGTCATTCGTAGTCATTTGGCTTCGCCGTCATTGGTTGTCATTGATTGTTCTACGATCGAATGACAATTGAATGACTATTGAATGACTATCGGATTTTGGAAAGGACGGTATGGTAATGCTGTGCAAGTTTTTTGATATTCTGCCAGTTGGTTTTATCTGGAATGTAGAATTCGAATTGCCGTGTGCCTGCACTGGTGACGATATTTACAAAATTGTTCATGCCGTTTTTATAGGAAAAGTATGCAGGGAACCATAACAGGTATTCAAAAAATGTAGTGCTGTTTAATCCTTCATATCCGGAAATTTTGAAACGGATGCTGCGGATATTATCGATATAGATTATTTCTTTTTCCTGGTCTGATTTCACCTCGATATAATTCTCAAAAAAAGAGATCTGACCGATTACATCCTTGAACTTAACCGAGTAATTGATAATATACAGGGAGGCTACAAAAAGACAGGCAACAAGGATCATCAACGCCACACTTACAGTATCATTTAACCAGCGACCTGTCGATCCGACAAGAATCAGAATCAAAAAGCCGCTAATTATCCCTCCAAAGGCATAGCGTTTGATTGGTTTGCGTTTTTTACTTACCAGTTCAAAGGTGATCATGGTGCAGGGTATTGCTGTTTGTCTTTTAGTTTTCTTTTACCACGGAGACACGGAGGCCACGGATTTTACACGGAGTAATTTTGCCCCTGAGTCCCCCATTCTCCCAGTCTCCCCCTCTCCTTTTCATGGGTCAGGGTACAGACTATTTTGCAGTATCTCCCAGAAAAGCAATATCCATAAAATACTTCTCCGGATCATTCCGATCGATATAGACATCTATTGTTTTACGTCCGGCAAGGAGGGTTTCCGGATCCTGCCATATATATCTGATAGTATGCCTGTATTCCTTGCCTGTCATCGGATCGGTCCATTTACAGTGGATCAAATATGGATTCTTATTCCTGATATTAATTTCCATGTCAAAATCAATTTTCAGAATCTGTGCCTCCACTTTCCTGCCTGTCGTTTTGAAATATTTTTCCGTAGTCTCCTTTTTTCTGTTTAAATAGATCATAGTCAGGTTAAACAGTAGCAGGATGAATCCCCAGAATACAACTTTCTTCCCCCCTCTCTTTCCGTCTGTGATGCGGCATTTGTCGGGATCAGTTACCTGATAGAAGACCTTCACTTTATCACCATCATGATATTTCCTTCCCTTACTGCTCTGGGTTCTCTGACTGTTTCTTTCAATGCCATCGTCAGATGTGTATTTTATCTCATAACGTGACATCCCGCTGTTTACAACAGTTCCCACAGTGAGTTTAGCAGTCTTCTGATATGCTGATGCTTCAAGATAAATTATTACTCCGGCAGCTAATGTAATTCCACAGATGACAAGCAGGATTTTATTTCCGGTATTCATAGGATAGTGTTTTGAGGTAATGATGAGTGAAAATAATAAACTTTTTTGAATTATGGAGTGTTGAACAGCGTTGCCCGAAGTGCTTTGGTTTTTTATTTATTACTTCTTACAGACAACAGGACTGATCTGCTTATAACAACCTTTGGCCTTTCAATAATTTCAAAACCAGCTGTCTCTGAATACGCGATTGTTTTAGCAAATGCTGCTGACGGCACATGGATTTTTGGCTCGATGACAAGAATTCTCCCGCCTGAACTCAAAATATTTTGCAGCTCGAAAAACATTCCCAGCTGATCAGGGACTTCATGAACCATCCAGAAGGCGAGAACAAAATCAACTTTTTTCATGAGGCCTATTTTATCTGCAGAGCATTTATGCTGCTCCACTCTATTCTCTACTCCCATTGCCTTTATCTTAATTGCCATCCTGGCAAGCATTTTCTCCTGCAGATCTGCTGCAATCACCTTTCCCTCCTCCCCGACAAGATTTGCCAGTTCGCCTGTAAAATATCCCGGTCCGCATCCCAGGTCAAGGACAGTCATTCCTTTGTTTATGAATGGCCCCAGTATCTTCCGGGGATTATGAAATAAACGTCGTATTGGATTATCAAGACTGCCTGAAAACTCAGCAGGGCAAACGTAGGGGCGGTTATCGTTATTCATTGTTAAACTTTAATGATATTCAAATATAATAAAAAGGCGTAAAGGCGCAAGGGCGTAAAGGCGTAAGGGCGTAAGGGCAGGAAATTAGCTAATGCTAAGCAGGGTGAAATGCATAGGCTTCAACTTAAGCTTAGTATTGAAGATGCGGGAATAAGTAAAAGTCTCCCCTCCTTTTGAAGGAGGGGTGGACGGGAGTACTGATTATCTGCCTTTTATGAAATATTATTTCCCGGACGGGGTGGTTGATTTTATTAGTTTTTTCGTACCTTTAAATCCATGATCAACAAAAACCTCATCAACAGAAAAAGCCTGAAAGGATTCAGATCAGTTCTCAGGAACAACTCAACTTAAGCTGAGGTAGCTCTATGGGTTATGCTTAAGTCAAAGAAACTTGCAGGAAGAAAATTCAGAAGACAGTATAGTATTGGCAGATACATTGTTGACTTTTGTTGTCCGTCAGAAAAACTTATTATTGAGCTGGATGGAAATCCTCATGGTGAATATCATCGGATACAAAAAGATGAAAACAGGGATAAATATCTCGAGAGTTTAGGATTCACAATTTTAAGGTTTGAAAAAAGATTTGTATTCCAGGATCCTGAATATTTAAAAGGTGAGATAATTAAAATATTTAATAAAAAAGGAATTAGTAATCTGATAGAATAATCAACCACCCCGGCCGGGATAAGCATTTGTATCAAAATTAAAATGTAGTCCGGCCACCCCTCCTTCAAAAGGAGGGGAGAGTTTATTTAGCTTACTATATCCTGATATTAAGATAGTTGTACCTTTTGTATTCAACTACACCTAACCTTTTTCAAAATCTTAAATTTGACGGCTAAGTGGTGCTGTGTGCCGGGTCATGATTATTACTTTAGAAAGAAAACTATGACTGAACCGATTATCATGATAAAGGAACCGAGTAACTTTTTGCGGATATCGCGTTCTTTGAAGAACCGGTAGCCGAAGAATACACTGACAATTGCGGAGAGCTGAAAGAGTGATAAAGAGTAACCAACAGGCATGTGTTCGAAAGTGAAGTTTGTAGTGAACTGCATTGTGCCGATACAGGCTATGAGCAGGACAAATTTCCGAGTATCACTGAGACTGGTTTTCTTCACTTCTGTTAAGAAATCGAGACGGTAAACAAACAAAAGAATAAATGAAAAGAGAGCACCGAAACAGCACCAGCTCAGGAATGCTATTGTTGAAGATGATGCAATAATTACTTTCTTCAGAAATACAGCTTCAATGGCTGTTAGTATCATTGCTATCAAACGGAACTGAATATCGCTTCTTTTCAGGAGTGCAAATGAAAACCTTTCTTCGGTGGTATCGAGAACAAAATAGCTTCCGTAGATGATAAGCACAATTCCTGCAATTCCCCATAATGAAGGGATCTCTCCCAGCAGTATGATCCCGCCGATAATCCCCACAACCGATTTATAGGAATTAACCGGCCCGAGTACCGAAAGTTCTCCATCGTTTATTGCTTTAACGAGGAAGCCGTTGCCAAGTGCTCCGGTCATACCCGCCAGAACTGAATAGATCCAGAATTGCCGGGGTACTTCAGGAAGATTAAAAAAGAAAATAGCAACTATACAAAAGACTGATAACAGGAAATATGTCAGGAAATTAACAAACAGAGGATGGATTCCTTTTGCCGTAAGCTGTTTCTGAAAGACATTACCCAACGGATTGGATAATATCCGCAGTAAGACAGCTATTGTAACCATGGCAGTCTCCATCATCTAAACTGGTTAACGGTTTAAAGGTTCTTTACTACATTAAAAAATCACCATCTATAATTAATAGTTTTACACCTGCGGCAGAGACAGAACGGTGAGAACTAAGGTCATCAGATACAACGTATGTCATGCCCTTTTTCAACAGAGTCACTGTGCCATCGCTGAGCTGACTTACAAACTCACCTTCGAGACAATGAACAATATGACCTTTCCGGCACCAGTGATCGGCAAGATAGCCGGGGGTATACTCAACAATACGGATCCTTAATCCCGGATATTGTAAGGTCTGCCAGTATGCAGTTCCGGTTTCACCTTTATGTTCTGTTTTGGGTATCATAGACCAGTCTATAGTCTGAAACGGAATGCTTTTGTCAGATGTCATCGATATGTTATTTGATTATTTTCAATACTCTTCCCTGTGCTCTGTGCTCCATGCTCCGTGCTCTGTGCTCTGAGCCACACACGCTTGCTGAGCGCAGCCGAAGCATGCCTATTTTTTGTTAAGGACCAGCACCCAGTCGTTGTCATTTGCTCTTTCGCCTGGCGGGTCGAACAGTATCTCTCCTTTGCAGTCGAATGTGCCTGAAGGCGTTGATTCACCGTTACGGGGATTATACCACGAGGCTTATAATATCATTACTTTTTAGTTTCTTTACGATTTTCCATGTAAACTGCTTTTCCCGCTGCCTTGGTCACTTCAAAAATCCTTCCCTTGGTAAGCCACGAAATACCGAAAGCAACTAGTGCAACAGCTTCAAGAGGCAACGTTGAATACTCCCCTACCAAAAACTTGCCTACCGGAATCAAAAGAATAGCTATGAAAATCACCCAGCCACATATCCTGTAGATCCTGTTCTCATTATAAGGCTGGGTGGTTTTGCCCTTGATTTCTATCTGACCCAGTACAAAAATATTATGGGAGATATGAGCCAGTATAAAGAAAAAGCCGGCAGCAAAAATATAGTGAAGGGTTCCAGTCCAGGATTCGTATACCGGCAATAGAGTATCAATTTTATCTAACCAGTTAATTTCACCATTCACCTTAACAGGATTGGTAGGCATAAGAGCGACTCCTAAAGCTAAAAAACCTGCAATGTTTGTCATTATATTCTCATTTAAGCAGAAGATCTCGTTAGAATACCCCCTGTATGAGATCAGAAAAAGACTTGTGGCGCAGAGTACTCCTGTAAAAATCTCGCGCAGATTTGTATAGTAGTAATGGCTTATTGAAGGCTGAATAGCTGTTTTAAAAAAAGGAATGAAAGAAAGCAGCAACAATATAAAGGAGAGGAGTATTCCCAGCCATCCTATGGCTTTACGGGTACGATAGAATGTCTTTCTGATATTTTCAGCTTTAATGGTTTCTGCTTTCTTTTTCATTGGACACTGCTTTTAGTTTGAGACAAAGAAGTAGTATATACCAAATTTACAAATAAATCGGAATAGAAGCAAGGATGAATTATGGATTATGTATTATAGATGATAGATGATGGGGGGAAGGGCGCAAGGGCGTTATGGCGTAAAGGCGCAAGGGCGGAAGAAATGTCTTGCAGTCATGCAGTCGTGCAGTCTCCCCCTCTCCCTTTCTCCTCTTCTCCCCCTCCTTCTTCAGTCGTCAATATCGGGTTCGAAGAAGACCCAGTTGATTGCAGTATTGTGCTTTTTTAGTTCAGCTTCGCAGTTATTTATATTTTTGATCAGCTGTTCTGCAGAATCAACTGCCTTCATTCTGGCTTTTACGGCAACCATTATCTGAGCACCCAGCTGTAATGTGATGAGATTAAGTATTTTCTCAATCTCGGGCCTTGCTTCAAGGATACTTATTATCTCTTTACGGGTTTCATCATCAGTACTTTGTCCGATAAGCAGGCTTTTTACCTTGGTGGCCAGGAAGATAGAAATAAAGACCAGCAAAACACCAATGCCAATGCTTCCAATTGCATCAAATACAGGGTTACCTGTTATAATAGACAGCAGAACCGCAATAAGAGCAAAAGAGAGTCCCAGCAAAGCAGCGATATCTTCTCCCAATACAACTACCAGTTCACTCTTACGGGTGTTTTTAACCCACTTCCAGAGTGATTCATTATGCCTTATCTTATTTATTTGTGTCAGACAGCCATACAGAGAAGCCGCCTCGAGAATCATGCTGACAGATAAAACAACAACTGCAATAATCGGACTTGTAAGTCCTTCATGCGAACTGAGTTTATGGATGCCCTCATATATTGAGAACATCCCTCCCATACTGAATAAGATAAGTGCTACAATAAACGACCAGAAATAGATCTCTTTGCCATATCCCAGAGGATGATCAGGGTCGGGCTTCCGCTTCGATTTGCTTAACCCGAGGAAAAGCAATCCCTGGTTACCACAGTCGGCAAAGGAGTGTATCGACTCGGCCAGCATAGCACCCGATCCGGTTATTACTGCTGCTGCTGTCTTGGTTACAGCAATCCCAAAGTTAGCCAGTAAGGCAAATAGTATCGATTTAATCGATGCATCCTGATGTGACATATGAAAAATTTATGAATCAAATTTAGTGAAATTGATTCAATCTCCCTTTCTCCCTTTCTCCCCTTCTTTCCTATTCAGAAGACCATCTTCGGTGCACTGAAGGTATTGGGATCACTACTCAGTCCACGTTTATAATTAACAACTTCCATTGTTTTCGGGACTATCTTAATAAGAACAAAATTGGTTTCCCAGTTTGGTATTCCGTTCCAGTAATCGCGTTTCATCTTAACCAACAGGTCCCTGTCATCTATCACCTCTGCGGTTCCCGTGATGCTGACATATCCTTTTGCAGTGGAATGGTCGGCATAATAAACACATACTTTGGGATTGTTTTTAATCTCTTTTACTTTACGGCTGCTCCTTGATGTGGCAAACCATGTAATGAAATCATCATTAACAGGAAAAGGGTTCATCGTACGCATCTGTGGCTGCCCTGAAGCATCGACTGTAGCCAGACCACAATAGTTTGTTCCTTTTATAATTTCTTTTGCTGCAAACATCAGTGTGTCTCTGTTTATGGCCGACTGAGCATTTATCTTCGGTGAAATGAGTGCAGTTAATACTATCAGACTGCAAATTGAAATAAGTTTTGATTTCATCTATTATTTAAGTTTATCGGGTTAAAAACAGAAGATCGTCAAAGGGGGCTTTTACCCTATGAGCTTAATGTATTATTTATGATGTTTTATAGATGATGGGAGGAATGGCGTACTGCGTGCACCGTAGCTTTAACGAAGGTGCAATAGTGTAAAGGCGTAAGGGCGTAACGGCGAAGAAGATCTTTAATACTTATGTTTTGTTAAACAATTGCTGATTGTCAATTGTTAGAATAAAGAAATCAGAAATAAATTATCTTTAACGTCATTTTAAAATCACATTATATGAATAAAAGACTTTTAGTCAGAGCGATAATGCTTTTTGCAGTACTTACTTCTGTTTCCTTTTCAGCATACGGACAGAAAACAAGAGATGAGATAGCCGATAAATATAAGTGGAACCTTACGGACATATATAAATCAGATGCTGACTGGACAAAAGCCAAAGAGGCACTGGCTGTGAAAGCGGCAGGACTTGAGAAATTCAAAGGAACACTCACGAAATCAGCTGCCGATCTGAAAAAATTCTATGTCCTGGGCTCTGAGATCGGGAAAGAGGCATCCAGACTATACAGTTATGCCAGTTTCAACTCCGACCTGGATACCCGCAATATGAAATACAATGCTATGAAGCAGGAGCTTCAGCAGATGTTCTCAGATCTGGGTACCAGAACAGCTTTTGCCGAGCCTGAGATCCTGTCGGCCGAGTGGTCGAAGATAGACGGCTTCATAAAATCAGATCCTGAACTGGCTCCTTACAGAATGGGCCTTGAGAATCTGTTCAGATTAAAGAAACACTCTCTTTCAGAACCGGAAGAACGTATTATGGCGCTATCGTCAATGGTAACCGGCGTTCCTGACGCTGTTTACAATACATACAGTAATGCTGAGATGCCATCACCTGAAGTAACACTTTCGAACGGAAAGAAATTAACAGTTACACAGTCGGAATATAACAGATACAGAGCCAGTACTAACAGGACCGACAGAGAGCTTGTTTTCAATGCCTTCTGGAATAACTGGGAGAATTACAAGGCAACCTACGGAGAGATGCTTTATGGTACTGTAAAAACGGATATCTTCCAATCCAGGGCCAGACATTACGAGTCTGCTCTCGAAGCGTCGCTCTACCCAAACAACATACCTGTTAAGGTCTATACATCTCTTGTAGAGAATGTTAACAGGAACCTGCCTGCCTTCCATCGCTACCTGGGAATCAAAAAGAGGATGCTTGGAGTTGACACACTGAAGTACTCCGACCTTTATGCCCCTGTAGTTAAGGATATTGACCTGAAATATACATATGATGAAGCAACCGGCATCATCCTCGAGGCACTGAAACCTCTTGGCGATGAATATATTGCAACAGTGAAGAAGGCCATCGACAACAGATGGATTGATGTATATCCGACTCCTGGCAAACAGTTTGGTGCATATTCTTCAGGAATGGACAAGGATCTGCATCCGTATATACTGCTGAACTACACCGATCTGTACTCTGACGTCAGCACACTGGCTCATGAACTGGGACATACAATGCAGAGCTACCTTTCGAACAACAAACAGCCTTATCCTCTAGCCGACTACCCCATATTTGTAGCGGAGGTTGCCTCAACTTTTAATGAGGTGCTACTATTCGATAATATGATAAAGAAAGTAAAAGACGATAATACAAGGCTCTCAATGCTGATGACCTGGCTCGATGTCTTTAAAGGCACACTCTTCCGCCAGACTCAGTTTGCAGAGTTTGAACTGCGTATTCATGAAGCTGTCGAAAAAGGTCAGCCGCTAACCGGTGATGAAATTTCAGGGATCTATATGGATATTCTGAAGAAATTTTACGGATCCGAAAAGGGTATCACCAAACTTGATAAGAACCTTGAGATGGAATGGGCTTTCATACCTCATTTCTACAGGGGATTCTATGTATACCAGTACAGCACTTCATTCACTGCATCAATATCGCTTGCTGAAAAAGTCAAGAGCGGTGACAAAGAGGCTTTGAATAAATATATAACCTTCCTTTCATCGGGAGGATCTGATTATCCGATCGAACTGCTTAAGAAAGCCGGAGCCGATCTGACTACTAATGAGCCTTTCGAACTGACTATCGCATTCATGAACAGGGTGATGGATGAGATTGATCTGATACTTAATAAGAAGTAAATAAAAAGTCTTGCGGTCTTGCGGTCCTGCAGTGTCTAATACATTTCCCCTCCTTTTGAAGGAGGGGTGGCCGGACTGTTTTTTAAATATTTAACAAATTCTGATACCGGCCGGGGTGGTTGATTACCTCTGTAGAAGTGGATTCGATTCTAAGAACTTAAGACTTTTCCTGTTAAAGATGTTTTTGTTTTCATTTAAATATAGGTAAAAGGAAATCAGAGAATCAACCACCCCGGTCGGGAAATAAAATACTGTATATATATGATAATCAATCATCCCGACCACCCCTCCTTCAAAAGGAGGGGAAATTTTTGAATTCAATTGAATGTCTAAGTATGAAGACTGAAAAACTTAATTATGTCTTCAGCAAGCAGTTCGGGTTTTTCGATGGCAGGGAAGTGACCTCCAGACGGGAAATCCGACCACTGCTTTATATTATATCCCCTTTCGATGAAAGAGCGCGGGGGAAATGGTTCCTCATATTTGAAATGTGCGATAGCGGTCGGGGTATTAATAAATGTCTCTTTACCGAGAATCAGAGGGACTTTATTGTTTTCATTATAAAGTCTTATAGACGAATGTATTGTTTCTGTTATCCAGTAGAGAGTGATATTGGATAACAGTTCATCTTTTGTAAAAACATTACCGATATAGCCATTACAGTCGGCCCATCCGTGCATCTTTTCCACTATCCATGCAGCTAATCCAACCGGAGAATCATTCAGTCCGTATGCCAGAGTAAGTGGTTTGGTATTCTGCTGAAGCGAATATCCGCCCTCCTTAGCATACCAGGCTTCTTCCTGATCGAGATAATCGTTTTCTTCTTTTGTAAACTCCTCATTCTCTTCCATTTTCGGCACATAATTGCCGGGGATATAGTTAAGATGAATCCCGGTTACATGCTCAGGATATTTAGCTGCAAGGGCTGTTGAGATACCTGCCCCGAAGTCGCCGCCCTGTACTCCGTATTTATCGTATCCCAGTTCTGTCATTAACTTATGCCATAATTCTGCCATAAAGATGACATTGCATCCTGACTCTCTGATTTTTTGCGAAAAACCATACCCCATCATCGAAGGGATAACCAGGTCGAAAGCGAGCGGACTGCTTTGGGTGAGCAGAGGAATAAGTTTTTTCATCTCAAGGAAGGATGAAGGCCAGCCGTGTGTCATTATTAGCGGGATATTCTTCTGGCCTGTTCCTTTTATATGCTGGAAATGAATCTTGAATCCGTCGATAGTGGCAATATAGTTTGGATAACTGTTAATTTCACTTTCTGTTTTCCGCCAGTCGTAGACATTGAGCCAGAAGTCAGCCAGCTCCTTCATATAGTAAAGGCTCGCGCCATAATTCCATCCCGACCCTTCTATCTCATCGGGCCATCTGGTATTTCTAATTTTCTCTTTCAGCTTGTCTAAGTGCTGCTGAGCAATCTGTATCTCGATTTTCTTTATCATTATGAATTCATTGTTCGTTTATTCTTATCCCTCGTTGTCTTGCAGTCTTGCGGTCTTGCGGTCCTGCAGTCATCTCCTTTTCTCCCACTCTCCCACTCTCCCCTTCACCTCTTCACCCTCTCTTTCAGTTCATTAAACAACTCCACAGTATTACGGCTGTCTTCAAAATTAAAATATAGCTGAAGATCATCTGTCCGGATAGAAATATAGGGTGGATTTCCTTTTGTAATAAACAATTTGACCTTGCTTTTATCGCTGAGAGTGAAGTTTCCTTTAAGTGTATTACCGGCAGCATAACCGTTTGTACGTCTTTTTATTGCGGGCAAAGCAGAAATAGTATCAAGCTGCCTGATATCGGCAAGCTTAATACCCATTCCATACATTCCGTTTATAACAAATTCAGTGTTTGTAAAAGTTGTCTTTATTTCACGTTTCCCGGAGAGAACAATCGCCGCTGGAATGATGATAGCAAGAAAAAGGATAATCAGTATTAAAGCAACATGCGACTTACTATTGTAATCGGATATGCTCTCCATTTTATTTCCTTCGATTAACTTATTGATTTCCATTGCGACCTCTTCAGGCTTATCTGTTCCGATCCTGACAACCGATTTTCTGTTTTTGAATGTCAGCTCAATTGCCTGAAGTCCCGAGACATTATAAAGCCAGCCATTGTTTAGCATCCTTATGCCAACTCCTGTGAGGATGTTATTTTTTACAGGTTTACAGCTTTTAATATCTGAAACAGAATACTTCCTCGAGACTAATCCTATCCCTAGACTGAATGAAACATATGTATCGGTGACCGATATTGTCAGTTTGTAGAAGGTCAGAAGGCATATCAAAAGAGTTAATAAAACAAAACCGAAAGTGAAAACGGTAATTAATTCGTCAAAACCGATACAAACTAACATTATCAGACTTAGAATGAATATTGGAAGCATAACAGCTACCGAAAATTTTCCAAACTGAGTGTAGGTCTTATTAACCATTTATGTTATTTAACTGGGATGTAAAGATATTAATTTTACAAAGTAGTAGAACGGAGTATATAGCGGGTTTCACCAGATCATTTTATCCTCTTCTCAAAACACACACTATTCTCAACACCTGCATATTGTCCGTAATTCGGAATTGAGGTATAGCCGTTCTTTCTATACATACCAATTGCTTCCGGCTGCTTTTTGCCTGTTTCAAGAATGCATTTCTGGTATGACATTTCTCCTGCCCATGCCTCAAGTTCAAGAAGAACTCTGGATGCGATGCCCTTTTTCCTGTGATCGGGATGGACATACATCCTTTTAATTTCCATTGTATCTGCGGAGTACTCTTTAATCGCTCCGCAGCCAACAGGATTAAGGTCGTCAAAGGCAACTACGACATGTTTAATCTTCTGCAGGGTATTGAACTGAGAGTAAAACGTATGTTCATCACCATCGCGAATAGCAAGATCTGCATCGAGAAGTTTTACGAGTTTAATGAAATCGGGATTTTCAGATGATGTTCTTTTTATTATAATCATGACAGTAAATTACATTTCAAATCCAGGTCAGATTCTTCCGATAAGTTCTTCAATTTCTTTAAGATGCAGTTTCAGATGCTTCGGGAAGTCAATTATCATGGTCTCCATAGTGATGTTCTTACCAGGTTCGGAGATCCATTCGTTATGGAGCTTATCCTTATTGACATTTCTGATCACATGACAGAAATGTAAAAGCGAATACTTCCACAACTGTATCATATCAGACCAGTCCTCATTCTGATAGTTCTGAATAGCAATCCACCGGTCGTTATTTCCAAAAGTTGCGTAGTTTGGGAACTCAAGCGGACAGGTTTGATACTGAAGGTGTACCACCCTGTGGGTATTGTTTGAAGCTGAGTCGATCAGATGACCAAGAATCTGCTTTATATTCCTGTTCTGACTATTTCTTCGTTGAGAGATTGTATCATTTGGGAGGGCTGCTAACTTTGATTCCCACTCCACGATCAGGGAGGTAATCTCTTCTGCCAAAATTGAGGTGTCTAACATATTGATAATCTATTCTTCTGACTATTTTCCCAAAATATTTTTTTAACCACGAAGTACACGGAGGCCTTCGACAAGCTCAGGCTGCCACGGAGTTTTCATTCGGGTTGGCTAAGGCCGGAAATATATGAAAAAAAACGAAGGATGGCATTTGAATTTATTTGATTTCCAAAAGAGAAATAACCTCCAGATTGTTCTCATCTAGTGATTCAATATCAAGCTTGTATGAAGTTTTTCCTCCCCAGTAACCAACATTTATTGTAAGAATTGTATCATTCTGAATCGACCAGGTTCCATCGAAATCACCATAAGTTACCGGCGGAGTTCCGCACCACCCTGCATTTTTTCGCTCAACAAGGGTCCCATTAATGTTAAATTTATAACAATGATTATCAACAAATTCACTGCTTCGGGTAAAAACAGCAGAATTGTCTTTATACTCTGAATAGTTCCATACACCTATAAGCAGATTGTTGCCGTCAATCTCTATCTTATCTTTCGAACAGGACCAGGAAACCGAAATCAGTAAAATCAGCAGCAAATATATCTTTTTCATGAGAGGCTGTTTATAGCACTTGAAAAGCACAAGAATTGTACCAAAAAATGATCAAATAAAAAAGCCGTCTCAATTATTCTTGAGACGGCATCCTTTATGCTTGTTCAGGTGAAGTAACTTTTTCATCATCCCTGCACGATGATCTGAACTTGTCATTGTATTTCCTCTTCCACTCACTTTTCCGATGGTTACCTGATCCACCAGGGGCAACTCCTGTTAGCAGAATTTTTGAGAGCAGGAATAACCCGGCAGTTTGCCAGAAAGTTATCACTGGTCCATGGAATAATTCGGGTATTAGCCAGTTCCAGAGAGCCTGGACTCCAAATACCACTGCAATAACAAAGCCCACACCAAGAATTCCAAATCCAACATACTTTAAAACTGTTAACGCTTTCATACTAATGATTTTTAAATAGTTTATATAATTCACTTAAGTTTTCCCTTAGGGCAAGAACAGCATATCGTTTGCGTGAGATGAGGGTATTTATTCCGGCACCGGTTTCTTCAGATATCTCTTTGAAACTCTTACCATCAAACTCATTTGCAACGAATACACTTCTCTGCTCTTCAGGAAGTTCCGACAGCGTCTCTTCAATGGCTTCCCATATCAGTTCCTTTAACTCATCATCTTCGGGTGTTGATCCGAGCGAAGGGAGTATCTCCTCGAGTAAAAGAGGTCCGTCCTCATCATCCCGTGCATTTTCGCTGTAACTGACTTTTACAGGCTTTTTCTTGCGGAAGAGATCGGTGATACGGTTATCAGCCACTTTATAGATCCATGCTGTCAGGTTTTCAATCCTCCTGATGTCCCGGAAGCCAATAGTCAGCTGGTAGAAGACATCCTGCAGAATATCTTCAGCCTCAACATGATCCGGAATCCTGTTACGTATATATCCGAGCAATCTTTTTCGCTCATCTTTATAAACAGTTCCAATTTTCTCTGACTCTTTCGGGCTCATTTAAGAGGTTGTTTAATTCCATAGACGAAAGCAGGGTAAATATATTTTAAAAATATGACAACTATTTTTGGGATAGATAAGTTGCCCTTACCGCTTGCCGGTAGCCGGAAACCGGTAGCCGCTTATTACATGTCATAAAAATTTCTTACTTTTCTGAATCGTTTAAAAAACAGAACTTAAACTGACCGCCATGAGAATAATTAAATTTACCTTCCTCTTCCTGATTATTATCTCAGGATGTACATACCAGAATAAGAGTAACGAAATGAAAAAAGAAAGTGAGAATATCAAAGTCAGTATTAATCACAAATCTGATTCAGGCGTTGTTTCAGTTGTGCATAAAATCAGATCTGCACGAGTTATTACTGTGGGAGGAAACAATGCTGAAATACAGGGATTCACATCTGTGGCTATACAAACAGCTATCGATGCCCTGAAAGAAGCAGGTAATGGTGGTACAGTAAAACTCATGCCCGGACATTTTGATATAATTGCACCGGTAAGGCTGTATGATAATATCACTCTTACAGGGTCGGGTCCAAAAACGATACTGAAGAAATGTAAGGGATTCAGGTCGCAGTTTACAATTGATGCCGACTATGGGGAATTACGGTTGACTATTGCAGATGCATCGGGATTCAAACCGGGAATGGGAGTTGCTATATATGACGATAAACAGCGCTCAGGCTGGGACCTTACAACTGCAAAAATTACTTCAATAGAGGGTAATACACTATTTATTGACGAGTATCTGGTACGCGATTACCAGGCTGGAGATAACGGTACAGTTTCAAATGCCTGTTCTGTGATAAGCGCTGTGGAGGCGAATAATGTAACGATCTCCGGCCTCACCGTTGACGGGAGCCGTGAGACAAACGATATGATAGATGGCTGCCGTGCCGGAGGGATCTATCTGCATAAGGTTCATAAGGCTGTGGTTGAAAATGTTATTGTTAAAGATTATAACAGCGATGGAATAAGCTGGCAGATAACCGAATATGTTACCGTAAGGAACTGCGAGGTATATGGCTGTTCAAACAGCGGACTGCATCCCGGAACCGGTTCTCCGTACACAACTATTGAGGGGAATAACAGTCATGACAATGATGGTTATGGACTCTTTGTATGCTGGAGGGTAAGAAACGGAGAGGTAAAGAATAATACTTTTTCTCGAAATGGCAGAAACGGAATAAGCACAGGGCATAAAGACACTGATATGCTGTTTGAGGGAAATACTATAAGTGAAAACGGATCAGATGGCATCCATTTAAGAGGCGAAATCCCTGCCAATGCACCCCACGGGACAATAATAAGAAATAACATCATTGAAAATAACGGAACAAAAGAAGGAGGCTATGGTATTTCAATAAACTGCAAGGCTGAAAGAGTGGTTATTGAAAACAATACTATCAGAAACAGTGGTAAAGGAAAACAGATTGCAGCCCTGTTCCAGTATAAAAACAGCCTGCCTGCAGAGATGAAGAACAATAATGTTAGCGGCCACAAGTCGGGAGAATTGGTTTCAGAATGAAATTTGGTACGTGTTTTGTTATTGTCGATATGAAGAAATGATTCTTCTAAAATTAAACAAAATGAAAAAGGCACTATTTACTTCGATTCTCTCGCTCCTGATAGCTACCGGAACAATAGTAAGGGCACAGGATAAACCCGATGAATATCTGGGTCTGCCGGGAGATAACCTAAATCTCTATGCTGTTATGAGCCTGTTCCAGGAATCTGAGACACTGGAAGGATTTGAGAGAAAACTTAATGAACAAAACTCCAGAATCAATAACCTTGATCTGAATGGCGATAACTTTGTTGACTACATAATGGTTACTGATTATGTTGATGGACAAGACCATAACATAGTAATGTCAGTGGCATTAAACAATAATGAGCGACAGGATGTTGGCGTTTTTACGGTTCAGAAACTTCGTAACGGAGAGGTAGCAATACAGCTCATAGGCGATGAAGAATTGTATGGAAGGAATTATATTATTGAACCGATTTATGATGATAATAATGGCGAAACACCAAATCCTGGATATAACGGGAGAAATAACAACAGGCAGAACGTAACAGTAATAAGGACCAATTACTACGAAGTAGCTGCATGGCCAATGATAAGGTTTATATACCGTCCCGATTACGTAGTCTGGCGTTCATCATGGAGATGGGGATATTACCCTTCCTACTGGCAACCCTGGAGCCCGTTCTACTACCATTATTACTACGGATATTATTCAAACTGGTATCCTGAATACTACAGACACTACCGTCACTGGCACCAGCCACGCTACACCAGGTACAATACATTCTATTACACCAACGTGAGAGTATTCTCACCAACAGTAAGTGTAAGAGTCAAGGAAGGTAACTATAAGACCACTTACTCACGTCCGGAGTCGCGCAGAGATGGTGAAGCCTTATATAAAAGTACCCGTACAAACAGCGATGTAAGGTCAAACAGAACCAGCACATCAACAGATGAGGGCAGAAAGTCAGTATCCACTCAATCAGGTGACCGCAGTGCAGGAAGCACAACAACACGCACAAATACCCGTACCAATACAAAAAGCGATTCCAAAACCATCAATAATACAGGTACAATAAGAAGGTCTGACAATCCAACTTCTGTTAAGTCGGGAACAAGTGGTTCTTCAGGTCAGAATGCCGCCTCTTCAAGGAGACAGAGTAATTCGGGATCAGACAGGGCAGCTACCAAGCCGGCAGCGACAAAGAGTACCGGGACTGTAAGCAGAACAAGGGAAACGACAACAAAATCATCTGCACCGGCCAGAACGACCACAAAAAGTTCTACTCCGGCCAGATCTTCAACAAAAGCAACGAAATCTGAATCTTCTTCCAGAAGCACCAGTTCAAAAGAAAAGGAAAATAGCTCATCGAGTGCAACAAAGAGAAGGTAATGCTTCGGCTTCGCTCAGCATGAAGGGTTCAGGGCACAGAGCTCAGGGCACAGGGCGAAGAGCTAAGGAAAACTAAAAAACGGGATTAGGAATGATGAGTTCTTAATCCCTTTTTCTTTTGGTTTTATTCTATATCTATTGCCTCCCTCCCGGTTCTATCAGATCCCAGAGGTTACCATAAAGATCTTTGAAAACAGCCACAGTACCATAAGGTTGAATGGAAGGTTCTCTTACTATTTCGATATTATTATAGATAAGGTTCTGATAATCTGTTTGAAAATCATCAGTATAGAGGAAAAGAAAGACCCTTCCGCCTGTCTGGTTACCAATTCTGCTCCTCTGCTCCTCTCCTGAGGCTTCAGCAAGAAGAAGTGAGCAACCTCCGGAATCTGAAGGTGAGACAATTACCCACCTCTTGGTTTCACTAAGGACAGTATCCTCCATAAGTCTGAAATGAAGCTTCTTTGTGTAGAAATCGATTGCCTCATCATAGTCGTTAACAACAAGAGTTATATGTGCAATATGACGATTCATTTAACAGATATTATGAAATTGCTGACAAAGATAGTCAGTTCTCCATTATCACGGAAGAAGGATTACAGAATCCTGAACTTGACTTTAACCAAAAAGGCATTGACATAATTATCAGAAAGGGGAATTGCAGGTTTCAGACCCTTCTGATAGGAGAAATCAAATGATAACATATTCATTGTAAATTCCGCACCAACTACAAACGAATAGCCTGTTTCACTTAAACTTCCCGATATATCATCAACCGCTTTTGTTGTTGTACCGTATGTATGAGTTGCTCTCTTCAGAATATCGTACTGTGCTCCTGCATAAATGAAAACATTTGTGGTAAATGCACCTCCCGCAGAATACTGACTTGGTGAGTGATATAGTGTATTGCCAATAAGCGAATAGCTTTCATCTGTCCAGGAGCCGGATGAATACCCCTCCTTTGTAGATAGCCTTAATTTAAATACAAATGGTACTGAAAGATATCTCAGATTAATATTTTCAGGAGTGCTGAACGACTCAGCATTAGCACCGAAAGAGGTATAGTCAACCTTTACTTCAAATCCAAAACTCTGCCTCATTACCTGCAGAAAGGCACCTCCGGAATAAGCAAAATCTTTCCTGAGTTCTGCATTATCCTTAATTATTGGATTATTTGTTTTAAGCAGGGCAGTCATGCCCCCGCCTCCCATGCCGCCCTCAATTCCGAGAGTTGGTTTCCACTTCTGTGAAAAAGAAACAACAAATACGAATGACAAAATCAATGTACCGATAGTTTTTTTCATAGTGCAGTTATTAAATAAAAGACAGATACTAATAAAAAGAGACCCCCGGATTGGGCGTCTCTTCTTATTAAGAATGTTGATTTCCCCGATCAAATATAATATTTCTTTAATGCGAAATACATAAAAGAAGATAAAGGTCATCTTTTCCTGTCGGGTCTGCAAAGTACCGAGCTTTCACTGTACAGACTATCAGCAGCATATATGAACAAACAACTGCCTTCAGAGATACAATCAATAATTTCTTTTGTGAGCCCGAGGGGTAATGCGGGGCAGCCCCAGCTCCTGCCGAGACGGCCATTCTCTGCAATAAAATTCTGACTAACATAACCGGCCCCATGAATTACAATGTCCCTCATTCTGGCACTGTCGTTTATCCCCTTTTCCAGACCATCGAGTCTGAGAGAATAGCCATTATCGCCATAGTAAGTCTCGGCAGTCAAGAAAAACCCCAGGGAGCTCTTTAAAGACCCCGACTGGTTTGAAAAGCTTGTTGCTATGTATTCTCCGCTGTTTTTTCCGTGTGCAACCAGACATTTAAATAATAACTTTTTGGTGTCAAGGTCAATTACGAAAAACCTATCCTTATCGGATGGCTTTGAATAATCAATAATTGTAAGGATATTTTTCTTTTTGTTATTCTCTATCTTACGGTATCCGATAATTGCTGAACTGAAAACATCAGGAGGAACCTCTCCTTCAAGTTTACAATCAGCCCATAGCTTCTGTATTTCATTTTCTTTTACTGTCTGTTTACAATAGGAAAAGTTAAGACAAAGAGTGGACAGAGTCAATATTATTATACGCCTGAGAATATTCATCCGAAAAAATATCAGCTTTTTAACCTTTCTGATTCAGCTTTTAACAAAGCTAATTTATTTAGTTTAAAAACACTCCTGGAACTATGGAGAATCCAGTAAATTACACCGCTAAGCAATGCTGCAAAAAAGCACCAGACCGATGTAAGGTACTGTGTGAAAAATATAGCAGTAACCAGGCAGGAAAGGAACATTAAAATGCCCATCAGATGAGTTCTTTTAATGCTGGAGATAAAAAGCGGAGTTATTGTAACCATCAGATATACAATAAATGCCGGCATCGACAGCGACTTCGGGAAAGTAGTTGCATAATGAATATGATAACCCATTATCTGTGGTGTCACACTGAATGTTATGAGGCAAAAAGCATAATAGAGTGAAAGAAATATTCCCATTCCAAGCAGGACCTTCAGATATTTTCTTTTCTTCTTATTTTCTTCCATTAAAAGAACAGACAGCGGTATCATTGTAGGCCAGAGGAAATCAGCCATAATCAGAAAAATATAAGTCCCGACTTGCCTCAAATCAGCATATTCCGGCAATGGAATTGTTAACCATAAGCTACCTTCAACAATCTGCTGCAATCCGAAAAAAAGCGGAATACTGGCAAATACTATCTGCGAAGGCTTATGAACCTTTGTTACGGTTGCAATACCTATGGCAGAGATAATTACTCCGCCCACGAAACTTGCTTCAGCTGAAAAACACATAGATTTTTCTTTATGTTAGTTAGTGAGGGACATATCAGGAAGAATTAATTTCCTGAAAAATGTCAGAAAGTTAATGATACGAATAATTATCGGATATTAAGGGTAGTCTGCTAAAACCAAACCAGTAACATCATGACTTCACTGAATTTTCATGACCGCAAGTCTCTGGTCCAGTAAATCATGATATTTGCCTTTCATCTCTTTTGATAAAAAACTGATATCAATCAAACTTTTCCATTTTGGTATTGCTAACCCGATTGCTTCAAGTACTTTTTCAATACTCTTTGCTGTTAATTCACTTCTTTCCATTCCAAAGTAGTCAACAAGGATGTTACGGGTTAAATGTTTCTTCTTACCTTTCAATGGCAAGGCCATTTCTTCATCCTGTTTCTTGTATTCGATTGTGGAATTAACCAGATCATAACACGGTGACAGCATCACTTTTTGATCTCTGGTGATAATGGAGAAATTTTTCAGATGCATATCCTCATTACCAACTAAATAACAGAATATAACCAGTTTAAATAGCTTTATTTTCTCTATTGCAGGGAATGTGCAGTATTCATCAATCAACTTTACAACTCTTTCCATACTGTAATCATACTTTGTATTGCGACTCAGTCCGGCAAGCTGGGCAAAATCTTCAACCGGAACTTTATCATTCTGTCCCTTCCTGTCAAATCGCTTAATAAAATATGTTAATGAATTATCCTTCGACCAGATTAAACCATGTAAAGGTATTTCCAGCCCAATCTCCGCAGCAAGCTTCATTGTGAGATCTTCATTCTCAGGCATTTGCAAATAAAGATTGTGTTGAGGTTTGAGTATATATTTCCCGCCATTATCTACAATACTAAACTTTTCATCTTTCACGCTAAGAACTGCACTAAGCTTCGGCTGGACTCCCTGAACTGACATTTTCGATGCACGGTTAAAAGCTTCCTTCCTTTGTTCATCAGCAGTATACTCAAGGTCATTTAATGTTTTTAGCCCTGCACTCAAAAGTCTGAGTCCCGCAGAACTATACCGGTCTTTACCGCAGGGAGTATATGTTATTGGGCAGATGTTCATTCCGGAATTTCTTTTACAGTTACTACTCCAACCATGTCGTCCCCAACAGCTATTAATTGCGATAAGTAGTCCTTTCTATCAATTTTTTTTATTTTCAACAATCCCTCCAATTGTACTCCTTCAGGTAATAATCCATCGAAGAACGGAGGAAAATTATCGAACCTGTATACTGTAGTATTCCGCGGCATAGAACGGGATATATCTAGTCCATTATATCCTGCCAGATATTCAAATAAATACTCTTTACCCTGTTGTAATTCTGTCAGGGTTCCTGCCTCAACTCCCTTAACAAATACTTTAACCTTTCTCATTTTCATTATGTAGGTGGTCCATTAACGGACTTATTAGCTCTATCCTGATGTTTAATACTTTAAGTATTTTTCGTAAAGTGTTTAATTGAATAGTTTCTTTCCCGTTTTCAATATCATAAATTACAGTCTTACCAACACCTGCCATTTCAGCTAGGCTGGCCCGACTCAATTTGGCTGCCTTTCGATGCGCCTTAACTACATATGATAACTCCTGCGATTTTGTCATTATTTACTCTTATAGCGGTAAAATTAAGCTATATTTTTCAAACAAACAAACTATTTTCATTATTTTACTGTCTAAGCAGTAATATCCTATGTTTATCAATCATTTTTATGCCTTATATCAAAATATTACTGCCTCGGAGGTAAATTGGAGGATTTTCTCAAAAACTCAATATGGTTCGCCACAAACCTGATTTCACTCCATGTCACCTGATCCCCCAGAGCCTCCTTTACAGGTCCCAGTTTAAGATCATCACTTCCTCCAAAATGTCTGGAGATAAGGTCTGTCTTTTCCTGTGAAACAAATCTTCTGACCGGAATCTCGCCCTTACCAACATAAAATGCCAGATGACTTTCAATAGTTGTTGCTATCAGGTTTCTCTCCTCAGCAATTTGTGTAACTGACTTACCCTCTTTAAATAGATCAAAACTTATTTTCTTTGTATCCTCTTTAACTTTTTTTATTGCTTTTCCATATGCAATGGTATCAACAGCCGGTGCAATGTTTTCTTTTTCACAATAGAAAGTAATTATCTCCAGAATTTCGCCTCCGAATTTCTCTGATTTCTTCTTCCCCATTCCCTTTACCAGCCTGAGCGCAGATAATGACTGAGGCAGAAAACCGGCCAGATTAACCATCGTTTTCTGATGTAATATCATGTAATGCGAAAGTCCGGTTTCCTTTGCTTTCTGATTCCTCCATTCTTTAAGCATACGGAAAAGAACCGGATGCTTAATAATACCGGAAGCATCATCTGCAGTTTTTACCTGATGAGATTTTGCAGCAGGAACTTCGATAGCCGATTTAGCTTTAGCTTCCAGATACTTGCCAATTGTAAAACCTGACCTCACAGCATTAAGACAGGCTAACTTTGTGTCTCCCTCCTTTTTCAGACGCTCCGATGCCTCAGCGATTGATTTGCGAACTGCCTTATTATCTGTCTCAACTGTAAAACCCTCCAGAATTTCTTTCATGGCGGCTTCAAGTTTCACTGAAAAGAATTCGCTGGCTTTTTTTACTCTATCCTGAAGCAGAACATTTTCTTCAGCATCCGTTTCCCCCTTTAAAAGTCCATTCAACTGTGGCTGGAATTTGTCAGAGACTTCAATAAGGTCTGTATTGATGCTTATGATATTTTGTTCGATGATTTCCCGTGGATTACCTAAAATACTCTCTTTGTGCTCATTTACAACCTTGAGGCAATAGTGTAAACTGCGCGTAACAGGAGTAAAATCGAATAGTTCTGTCAGCAACATCTGCTGGTATGCTTTTTTTGCCTCTGCCAGCTGAGGCTGACCCGGTTGATTCTGAATCTTTTCATTTACAAATTCCGAGATAGCAGGATTATCGATTATGCTTCGCTGATTGATCCGGGTGCTTAGCACCAGTCCGTCAAGCGTACGGCAGCGGCTGAGAGCCACATAGACCTGCCCGTGGGCAAAAGCAGCACAGGCATCAATAACGGCTCTTTCAAAAGTAAGTCCCTGGCTCTTATGAATTGTAATTGCCCATGCCAGCTTGAGAGGGTATTGAGTAAATGTCCCGATAACTGTCTCCTGAATCTCTTTTGTATCGTCATCAAGTGAATACTTCATGTTTTGCCATTCCGCCCTTTCAACCATGATCGGGGAATCGTCATCCGGGCACTTAACAATGATTATATCGTCCTCAAAATCTTCTACTTTCCCTATTTTCCCGTTGAAGAAAAGCTTGTCCCTGGAAATATCATTCTTAACAAACATAACCTGGGCTCCTTTCTTCAGAATAAGCTCACTTGCAGTAGGATATGAAAACTCCGGAAACTCATCCTGAATTGTTGCTTTAAAGGAGTGAGACCTGCCGGGAAGTTTTTCCAGCTTTGAGTCATTAAGCGTCTGGGCCTGATTATTGTGTGTTGTAAGAGTGATATATCCGCCTCCTGAGTCCGGATCAAAATCAGGAATATATCTTTTATTAAGTTCGCTCAGTACTTCTGTGTCCACATGATTGTCGCGGACCTTATTCAGCAGGTTAATAAAAACCTTATCATTCTGTCTGTAAATATGTTTAAGTTCAATAGTTACATAATCGGTGCTGCACAGCGCCCTGCTCCCGAAGAAAAATACAGAATCATAATATTTATCAAGGATCTCCCTGTCTTCATCTTTGACAACAGGAGCAAGTTGCTGAAGGTCGCCGATCATAAGCAGCTGAACTCCGCCAAATGGGAGATGACGGCTTTTGTACCGTCTGAGGGCAGAGTCGACGGCATCCAAAGTATCAGCTCTCACCATGCTTATTTCATCAATTACAAGCAGATCGAGACTTCTGATAATATTAATCTTTTCACGGCTCATCTTATATCCCGGCGGATCATTTTGCTCAGCCGTATTTTCGCGATTAACCTGAGGCAGATAAAACGATGGAACGTAGGGATGGAAGGGCAACTGAAAGAATGAATGAAGGGTAACACCTCCGGCGTTTATTGCAGCAACACCGGTCGGGGCAACAACAATCATCCGCTTTGGGGATGTTCTTTTCAGGTCGTGAAGAAAAGTCGTTTTTCCTGTTCCTGCCTTACCGGTAAGAAAGATGTTGCGGTTTGTGTATTTAACAAAATCAA
Source organism: Bacteroidales bacterium (assembly GCA_016709865.1). Lineage (NCBI taxonomy): Bacteria > Pseudomonadati > Bacteroidota > Bacteroidia > Bacteroidales > Bacteroidales bacterium. The sequence goes on along the minus strand of JADJLX010000003.1, from coordinate 598,355 downwards.
AAGCAAACTGCAGATCATTGTTTATGACAGTTTCCATATTTTATGCAGCGAAATTTGAGACACATAAAAGTAATAAAAACTGTTCACATTTCTCCTAAAAAAATCACACATTAAGTCTGCGGGCAATTTTCTGGGCAGTGAGCGCCAACTCTGTTGCAAGGAAACAATGATCCTGAGGCATTGCAGTTTCAGTACGGTTTACGACATCTCTTACAAGCTGCTCACCATAAGGCAGATACACCTTTGAGCAATCATAATAAATTGACTCTTTTTGATTAGTCATAAGCAGGTGATTACCCCCTTTACGTCCCAGTACATCGATGTATTTTCGCATCTCAATAAAACCTTCTGTCCCGAGAATAAACACTCGTCCGTCGCCCCAGGTAGCCAGACCATCGGGTGTGAACCAGTCGATGCGTATATAGCCTGAAGCATTAGGGCTGCGAAGGCTCATGTCGCCAAAGTCCTGAAAATTCGGATAAGCAGGAAGATTGAAATTTCCAATCTGGGCGAAGTTGACTTCTGCCTCCTTTGCCCCGGTATAAAACAGGAACTGATCGCACTGGTGCGAGCCAATATCACATAATATACCTCCCGCCAGGGCTGGATCAAAAAACCAGGCAGGACGTGTTTTGGGAGTCATTCTGTGAGGTCCCATACCTATTGTCTGAACAACCTTTCCTATGGCTCCGGCCCTAATAAGCTCGTCAGCCTTTACTGCAGCGGGAGAACCCAGTCTCTCGCTGTACATTATTGAATAGATACGATTTGTAGCTTTCTGAACTTTCTTTACCTTTTTAAGCTGTTCAAATGTTAAAATCCCCGGCTTGTCGGTCATATAATCCTTGCCCGACTGCATCACCCTGATCCCAAGCGGAGCCCTTTCGACAGGGATTCCAGCGCTGGCGACAAGCTGAATGGAATTATCCTGCAGTATCTCATCTTCGCTTGCGGCCACTTTAACTTTGGGAAATGACCTGGTAAAACCTTTTAACAAATCAGGCTCTTTGGCATATACCATCACAAGTTCGCCACCTCCTCCGATAAGTGAAGTTACCATTCCGTTAATATGATTATGGTTGATTCCGATTACTGAAAACCTGATTGATTCCTTTGGTCGGGTCTGCATCTTTGGTTCCACTATTACTTCTTTCGGATGGGAAGTCTCATGTATTCCTCTGCTGAAAAGATCTGCGGGAAGCATAGCCGCAGTTGCCAGTCCTGCAGCTGATGATAACGATTGTTTAATGAAATTACGTCTTTTGATTTGCATAATCAGAATTTTGGAATGAAGGTAGAGAAAATCAGAAATATTGAATTGTGATTGTGAATAAATAAAAAACAAAATTAACTTTGATTAATTACTGCCCCGGTATAGTGGTACTTAAAAATATTTCTGGAATTTAAACAAAGTATTAAAATGAAAAAAACATTATTCTTCGTTTTACTGGTGTTTGCATCATCATGCAAATTCAGTATGGCTCAAACGCAACTGCCAGCTATTATAAACGACTTTAAACCATCTACTCTGAATCAGCCGGGACAAGAATACCCCCAGGTCAACTCGCAGGGTTATGCACGATTCAGGATAATGGCACCACAGGCTCAGAGTGTTGTTGTAAGTCTTGGACTTGGCGGAACCCGTGGAGGGACTCCCCTTACTAAAACAGAGGATGGTACGTGGGTTGGTGTTACAGCAGGCCCCCTGGAAGAAGGATTTCACTATTACCACCTGACTGTCGACGGCGGAGTCTTTAATGACCCCGGCACTTTGAACTTTTATGGCTCAACCCGTTGGGAAAGCGGCATCGAAATACCAGCTCATGACGAGGACTTTTATGCCTTGAAGGATGTTCCCCATGGAAAAGTCCAACAGATCCTTTTCCCCTCCAAAAGCACAAATACATCGCGCCGGGCATTTGTTTACACCCCTCCCAGTTATGACAAGGATAAATCAAAAAAATATCCGGTGCTCTACCTTCAACATGGATGGGGAGAGGATGAAACCGCATGGAGTAACCAGGGCAGAGCCAATCTGATAATGGATAACCTGATTGCAAATGGGAAGATCAAACCTTTCATCATCGTTATGACATACGGGATGACCAACGATGTAAAGATGGGAGGAATGAGAAATTTCAAGATAGATGCTTTTCAGACAGTCCTTATCGACGAATTGATCCCTTATATTGATAATAATTTCCGCACCCTTGCTGACCAGTCCAATCGGGCCATGGGTGGTCTTTCAATGGGCGGGATGGAAACCAAAACAATTACACTTGCCCGTCCTGATGTATTTTCACACTATGCTCTTCTCAGCGGGGGTACATACAGTCCGGAAGATATCAAGGACAAGTCTAAGGTAAAGCTCATCTTCCTAAGCTGTGGCAGCTTCGAAAATGCTGAAGGAGTAAGGAAAGCCGCTGCAGCTTTAAAAGATGCCGGCATCAATGCTGTATCATATGTTTCTGAGAATACTCGTCACGAGTTTCAGACCTGGCGCCGAAGCCTGCTGGAACTTGCGCCGCTTCTTTTTACTAATTAATTGGGATTAGGTAATGAACTATAATTAGCAAGAGGCCTTATGGTATCCCATTTACTTACTAAATCTGTCTGCTGTGATGTAGAAAAGTTCTTTATTATGTTTAAATGATCCAGAAGCACAAACCCCTCCGGCGAAATACTGATAGTATTTTCACCTTTTTCAAGCTTTACGGTAACACGTTCCCAAACCCAGTTGCCTGGATTACCTGTGTTCCAGAATTCTATATCAAGGACTCTTTTACCGTTGATCACTACAGGAGAGAGAAAGATCTGCTCGCGTTTAAGTGTAAATCTGAATTCAAGGATATAGCTCCCCGATTCAGGGGCATTATATGACCACATCACATGATGTCTGGCATCACCTACTTTGGTTTCAAGGTACCCTGTTCCGGTATAACCTTTTAACTCATTTTTTATACCCGAGATCTTAAAATCCGAAGCCTCCGCTTCCAGAATGGTTCCTCCTGCAGTTGGCTGCATCGATGGCAGGTTTGGCTGAGCTCCATTCGCGATAACGTCGAAAAGTGACCAGTTAAAGTTCTCTCTCCAATCAACATACCCCACACGATTGGTCCACAACGGATTATTATAATTAGCCAGGCCGCTGGCCGCATAATGTCTCCAGTAGCCAGCAGACATATTCAGTTCTTCAATTGCTTTATTATACCATTCCCTTTGCAGTGTCTCCCTGAAAAGTGAGAGATAAGTTGCACCACGGATTTTATGGCCATAATTTTTCCCCAGTCGGGCCATCGTTTTAATATCATCAATTGTTATGCGCAACTCCCTATTCATCTCCTGACTCTGTGCATCGGCCCATTTTAATGCGAACTCAGAATTCTGAATGATCTTATCAGCGACCTGTAAAGGTGTTTCTCCTTCTATTTTTGATCCGGTTACGAAAGCTTTTGTATAGACGGGAATAGAAATATAGCCGGTGCCTTTATGAGGGGGAAGGGTAATGAACCTGTTTACATCGTGGTAACCCGAAGGAGTGTTTGCAATATCAGGGGTCGATTGTCCTGATTCAATGTACCACTGAAAATCAAGCGCTCCCCAGTGAAAACCGGTAACCAGAGGATAAATCATTGATGCAGATTGCCATGCATTGAACATCTCCTGAGCATTGACTGATGGAAAACGGTATTTAATGTTATCGATAAAACGATCATTACCAATATCGGGGTTATATCCCAGTCTGCCCCAGCACATCCACTGATACCAGTGCTTAACAATTTCCAGTTCCTGTGGACCATCAGAGTATTTGTCAAGGAATTCCCTTCCCCAAACATACTGGTCGGACCCATAATAGAAGCCTTCAGATACATCATAAGGAATGTTTTTTATGAAATCCCTTACAAAATCCGGGGCTCCCCATCTGAAATAAAAACTATCATCGTTGCGAAGCGTCCACAGGGTTTTCAGGTTTTCGCCCTGAATATCTTTTACAAATTCCTGATGAAAAACCTGATTAACAGAACTATAAACATGGGCCTGAGCATATTTGAAACTGAAAACGAAGTTGATGTTTTCATTCTTCATTACGTCTTTAAAAATAGAAGTGATTTCTTTTGCCTGTGTCTGATGCTGACGGTGTATAAAGTCAATTTTCCGTCCGGGTTGTTCTTTCAGGGCATCCAATACGCCTTGTCCATAGGTCGCAAAAGCCCACTCTTCTTTTTGTGTTGCGGTAAAGTCGTACATATTTTCACCGGTTGTCAGTCCGATTCCTGCCAGATCGGGGTAAGTGAGCACCATTTGCTTAATGCTTTTCCGGAAATAGTCTGTTGTAACAGGATTATCGGGTTTGTCGGTAATGCCGTATTTCCCTTCTGTTCCATAAACAAAAATATTCCAGGTTACAACATAAAACCTGACGTTTCGCTGTTTGCCATAGGCCATTACTCTGCGCCAGAAATCAATTTTCTCCTCAATAGTCATTTTTTTGAGCACTTCGAAGCTTTTCATTATCTCAGGGGCATCGAATCCCCAGCCATTAAGTGAATAGTTTTCTTTCCAGTCGCCGGTACTCTTTCGAACGTCGTTCAATGCAATGTCGGGATATTCAGGTACTTTAACCATTGATGGAAACGGATGCATATTCCAGAGTGAAATAAGGTTATAGCGGTAACGGGCAAGGTTATCGATGTACTCTTTCCAGAACTCAAAATTCCACATTTCACCCATGTTCTTCTGAGCTGCATCGCTCGGTTCGGTATAAGTCGGACTGCGCATATCGAGCGGGATATTAAACTTGGTCCCGCGAACCTTCATGTATGGGTTCTGCAACTGATTTTGCACCGCATCGATCCCCTTAACCTTAATAATTTCAGCTACTTCAAGGCCGCCATACATTGTACCGGCTTCATCATATCCCAACACATAAATAGTTTTTTGATCCTTTCCTGTAATATGAATTATAAAACCTTCATCTTTTAATCCGGCAACATTTTTAATACCCGCTCTTTTTATACTCTCTTCAGCAACTTTCTCATTTTTGCTGATCAGCACTATTTTTACCTGATCACCCATCATCTTTCCGGACTTAGAATTCGAATAGCTGTTAAAATCCAACCCTTTCTCTTTCATTACAGTCTCTATTTCACGAACTGCAAATTGTACTTTGTCTGATTCTTTATTTGAATAAAGACCAATATTCTGTGCATTTGCAGAAATAAATGATACAGCAAATATTAATACTATCAATTCCTTCATGAATTTTAGCTTAGTTGATTTTATTAAGGTAGAAAAAAAATCTATGAATTAGTATATTTGTACTACTTTTTGTACTTCTAATGAAAATGGCCTCGTAAATATCTGATTTACAAAGCCATTTTATTTACATAGTCATGATGAGTAGACAAGGAAACACACCACTTAACATCAGGATAGTACACTCCACCCTAGGGTATGATAGTCTTTAGATACCGTCTCCCGGTAATGATTACTGAACTTTTTTCAGCCAATAAATGTTATACATAACACTTATTTGCTTTGGACGGTATTTGTCAGCGAAACTCAGCAAACTGCCAGAAAAACAAAGCTCAAGTGAGGTTTGACAACTAATTCTTGATATTATGGAAAAACAGATATTTATCAATTTAGCAGTAAAAGACCTTCAAAAATCAATGGCCTTTTATACTGCATTAGGATTTTCAAATAATCCGCAATTTTCTGACGATTCAGGTAAATGTATGGTTTGGAGTGAAAACATTTTTGTGATGATAATGACACACGAAAAATTTGCATCTTTTGCCACCAAACCAATTGCAGATACAAAATCAAATTTAGCAGGACTTTTTTCCTTGTCGGTGGACAGTGTTGATGAAGTGAACAGTATTATAAGCAAAGGACTTGATGCAGGAGGAACAGAGCCAACTGAGATGAAAGATTATGGCTTTATGCAACAAAGAACTATTGAAGACTTAGATGGACACACGTGGGAAGTATTTTATATGGACATCACGAAATTTCCGCAACAATCGTAATGAACTGAAACAGTGATGAAGAAAGAAATTGAAGAATATAATCAGTTATCAGACGAAGTTGACCTTTGCAACAAGCTGGCAACTTTAATAGATAATCATTTGAAGAATGCTGAAAATAAAATCTGGCATGCACACCCTGTTTGGTTTTTAGAGGGTAATCCAATAGTTGGATACAGCAAGGAGAAAAAAGGTATACGTCTTATGTTTTGGAGTGGTGCAGATTTTGATGAAGTAGATTTAAATGTGAGAGGCGGCAAATTTAAAGATGCCTCTGTATTTTACAATTCAGCAGAAGAAATAAAAACTACTGACGTTAAAAGATGGATTGAAAAATCAATTGAAATTCAGTGGGACTATAAGAATATAGTTAAACGAAAAGGAAAATTAGAACGATTAAAATAGACAATACACAATGGCACTAATAAATCCTCATATCAACTTTAATGGAAATGCAGAAGAAGCATTTACATTCTACAAATCAGTTTTTGGCGGAGAATTCGCTATGGTCATGCGTTTAAAAGACTTGGCAGGTCCTGAATTCCCCGTAGCAGAAATCGATGCAAATAAAATTATGCATATTGCATTGCCTATTGGTAAAAACGTCTTAATGGGAAATGACATTCCCGAAAGTATGGGACGTGTTAACGAAAACGAAAACAGAAGTAAAATTTCGATAAGTGCAGAAAGCAAGGAAGAAGCTAACAAATTATTCAATGGACTTTCAGCAGGTGGTGAAATTGAAATGCCTATTGGTGACAGTCCATGGGGTTCGTATTTTGGAATGTTCAGAGACAAATTTGGTATTGAATGGATGGTAGATTTTGACCCAAAATATAATGGTCAGATTTAACTGATAGCGGACTTAAAAATAAAGCCCGGCACATTAATGCCAGGCTTTTTTATTTGTCGGGGTGAGAAGACTCGAACTTCCGGCCCCTACGTCCCGAACGTAGTACGCTACCAACTGCGCCACACCCCGATTAATTCGTGTGGCAAAAATAATAAAATTATCTTTATTCTTTTAACCTTTGCAGCAAATTACATAAACACAATGGATACCACCAACCGAATCTACTCAATAGATATTATGCGGGGCTTAACCCTCGTTCTGATGCTCTTCGTAAACGACCTTTATATGCCAGGGGTACCCGAATGGCTTGGACATATGAAAGCAGATTTTGATGGTATGGGTCTGGCCGACTGGGTGTTTCCCGGTTTCCTGTTCATGGTCGGTATGGCTATCCCTTACTCAATAGGCAAAAGAATAGCCGCCGGCACAAACACATTCGACATATCAAAACATATAATAAAAAGAAGTATTGCCCTTATAATAATCGGAGTATTAATGCTTAATTCAGGAAGAGTCAACTCCGAATTAACAGGTATAAACAGTAACCTCTGGGCTATCCTTATGTATCTGGGGGTATTTCTCATCTGGAATAACTACAGGGAAAATGATAAGAATTTCTTCACATTAACCGGACTGAAACTGGCAGGAATGGGCATACTGATATTCCTGGTGCTCAAATTTCAGTCAGGAGAGGCTGAAAACAACGGTTCCCTTATTACCAGCTGGTGGGGAATACTTGGACTTATCGGCTGGGGATACCTCGTGGCTGCTTTCATCTACCTGCTGATACGCGACAGCATCCTTAACAGTGTGGTTGCTTTCCTTTTCTTCCTTATCATGAATATCCTCTCGAAACTTGATCTCCTTGGGGCACTCGATATAGCAAAACCAATCTTCGGGGTAATTATCGAAGGAAACGTACCGATGATTGTTATTGCAGGAATGATAGCTGCACTTGTTTTGAAAAAATATTCTGCAGATAAACCTGACAAAGCAATGCTGATTATTGGTTTGATGGGATTCGTAAGTATAATAGCCGGATTCATTCTTCGTAACTGGTTCATCATATCCAAGATACAGGCAACTCCAAGTTGGGGAATGATCTGTATTGGCATCAGCATGTTACTTTTTGTACTGCTGTACTGGGTTATAGATTTAAAGAAAAAGACCAAATGGACATTCTTATTTAAGCCCGCCGGAGAAAACTCTCTGACAACTTATCTTGCCCCCGACATTATATATTATCTTATATGGAGCTCCGGAGTTCATGTTCTTATATATAAGGAATCGGGACTGCCGGTTGCAGCGATAATAGGTTCAGTTATCTGGGCTTTCCTGATGGTTGGATTAACTGCTCTTCTGGTTCGTTTCAATATAAAACTGAAACTCTGATTCCAGCTGCTACCTGATTCTTTTTTTACCACAAAGTGCACTAAGGTATACACAAAGGAACACGAAGGAACTATTGTTGCCAGATCGATTTAAGGCTATAGAATACTGCGTTCTCAAGAGTGACTTCACCTTTTGAGAATACCTTTAACTTTATGTAACTCTCTGTCGGAAAAACAAGGTTCGTCATAACCAGCTTACCATTGTCAACAAAAAGTTCTGATGATGAAGCATCCATAAGTATTCTGAATTTCAATTTGTCCCCGGCTTCATATGCAGAAGAAGAAATACCAGCAAATTTTCCTGAGAAATCTGATCTTCCTGCTCTTGTGCGGTCGACAAAGATCTGCTTTTGTTTACCTGTATATCCGATTACCAATTGCTCTTTCAAATTGTTCTCAAGGATAATTCCAATAGAATCGGCCGCACTCCCAATCAAATTAAAATCAATTACCATCTCGCACTGCATCATACTGATGCTATCAGTGTTAATCTCCATATCACCTTCTAATTTCTGAGGCTCTTTAAATGGCCTGTATACCTTATTCCGCAGAGAAACAAGTTCCTGCACCGGATTTGAATAAAGTATATACTCTTTCCCGTCCTTCAGTAAAGATATCTCCCTGGGAACAGTAGTTGCACTTCTCCATCTAATCGTTGGTACCACATTGGCATAGTCCCAGTTGCTCATCCAGCCTACAAACAGCCTCCTTGCATCCGATTCAGGAATATTCGACCATGTAACTCCGGCATAATTATCCCTGCCTCTGTCCACCCATTTCTCCTTAGTATTATCAGGCATAAATTTGTGCCCGTCGAAATCTCCTGTAAAATACTGTGTTGCAGAACCGCCATCTGGTCCTCCCGGATTGATACTCACAAACATTACCCATTTTGAATTGTCACCATTGGTAACTTTAATTTCGAATAAATCGGGACACTCCCAGACTCCTCCGTGTGCTCCTATTCCCTTTCCGAATTCACTCTCAAATCTCCAGTCGAGCAGATCAGGTGAGGAATATATATGAACCCTGTCCTGGACAGCAAGTATCATTATCCATTTATTTGTTGCATTATGCCATATTACTTTGGGATCCCTGAAATCACGTATCCCCGGATTCTTAAGTACCGGATTCCCTGGGTATTTCACCCAGGTCCGACCCTTATCTGTACTGTATGCAATACCCTGATTCTGAAATACATTGCTGCCTTTTTCTCAAGTACAGGATTGTGATAGGTGTAAATGGCAACTACAGGAGGGTTCTGAATAGTACCAAGACCCGAACTGTTTTTTGTATCCGCCACAGCACTGCCTGAAAAAATATAGCCGAGAGAATCGGGGTAAATTGCTACAGGTAAATGCTGCCATTTAATCATATCCTTACTAACTGCATGCCCCCAGTGCATTGGTCCCCATACTGTACTGTCGGGATAATACTGATAAAAGAGGTGATACTCCCCGTCAAGGAAAAACATACCGTTCGGATCATTCATCCATGCCGAATCGGGTGAGAAATGATATTGCGGACGGTATTGTTCATTATTATAAGATGCTGGTTTTTCATTTGCGGGTATTCCACCATTTCTGAAATTACAAGAGAATGATAAAACACCAAAAACACCTATGAAAAAAAATAACCTTAAATACTGTATCATCTTAATAACTATTTAATTGTATGAATAGAAGAACTATCACAGAGTTACACAGAGGAGACACAGAGTTACACAGAGGTTTAAAATTCCTTGTAAACCCTACCATTTAATTTCTTGTTTAATTTTTCTTATAATATTTGTCAATGTATCAACTAAATTTCTCTCAGTGGCTCTCTGTGTATCCTCTGTGTCTCTCTGTGTCAGTTCTTATTATTAACACTCATCGAGAATGGAAATGATTCCTCTTTAGTTCCCCGTTCTAAATCGGGTTCTCTACCCATTGTGAAGGTAAGCTTCCCTCCTTTTTGAAGGTCTCCATGACGGATAAAATTAGCATCAATCCGTTTCCCGTTCTTCTTTATGTTCTGCACATAAATATCTTCCCTGCTGTTGCCGGGAGCTGATATTATAAGTTTTTTGCCATTTTCGAAATGCAGCGTCGCCTTGCTGAATAGAGGTGATCCGAACACATATTCATCAGTTCCCGGAGTGACAGGATAGAATCCAAGAGCAGAAAATACGTACCAGGCTGATGTCTGTCCATTGTCCTCATCGCCGCAATATCCGTCGGGAGTATAATTGTAGAGTTTATCAAGCACCTCCCTTACACGGTACTGAGTCTTCCATGGCTGACCTGAATAATTATAAAGATAGATCATATGCTGAATAGGCTGATTGCCGTGAGCATAATTACCCATGTTCATAATCTGCATCTCGCGGATCTCGTGTATAACCTGACCGTAATATGAATAATCAAATACGGGGGGTACTTCAAAAACTGAATCGAGCTTCGCATTGAAATAGTCCTTCCCTCCCATCAGATTAATTAGTCCGTCTACATCCTGGAACACACTCCATGTGTAGTGCCAGCTGTTGCCTTCGGTAAAGGCATCGCCCCATTTATATGGACTGAATGGTGACTGAAATGTACCATCGAGATTACGGCCGCGCATCAGTTTCCTTCCCGGATCAAATACATTTTTATAGTTCATAGCTCTTTTTTCAAAGAGATCTATTTCTTCTTTCGGACGGTTAAGTGCCGTTGCAAGTTTTGATATGCAGAAATCGGCATAAGCATACTCAAGAGTACGGGCTGCATTTTCATTAATACCAACATTATAAGGCACATAACCCAGGTCATTATAATATGATGCACCATATCTGCCTACTGAAGTAACAGGACCTACACTATCGGCATTCTTAAGGATTGCCTTGTAAAGAGTCTCAATATCATAACCTCTTATTCCTTTCAGATATGAGTCTGCAATGAGCGAAGCCGAATTGGAGCCAATCATGCAGTCGCGGTGCCCGGGACTAGCCCATTCAGGCAGCCATCCGCTCTCTTTGTATGTATTAACGAGGCCTTCCATAATCTTGCTGTTCATATCTGGGTACATGAGGGTTGTGAAAGGGAAGAGCGCCCTGAAAGTATCCCAGAAACCATTATCGGTAAACATATATCCGGGTAACACTTCACCATTATACGGACTGTAATGAACAACCTCATTCTTTTCATTTAACTCATAAAAACTCCTTGGGAACAGAATCATCCTGTATAGACATGAATAGAATGTCCTCTGCTGATCTGACGTTCCTCCTTCAACAGCAATCCGACCGAGCTCCCTGTTCCACACAGCTTTGCCTTCAGCTTTAACTGTTTCAAAATCTTTCCCGTCAGTCTCACGGTTGAGATTTAACAATGCCTGCTCCGGACTTATAAAGGAGGAAGCAATCCTTACATTTATCTTATCTCCCCTCTTTGTTTTGAAACCCAGCACAGCGCCTGAATGAGCGCTCTCTGATTCGAGTGTATTAACTTCTAAAGTATCTCCATGCCAGGTATGAGTTGAAGTGAAATCCCTGTCAAAAACAGCAACAAAATAGTTATGGAAGTTCTCAGGAACACCACCGCTGTTATTACTGCAATAACCTATTACTTTTCTTTCAGCCGGGATGATCTTCACCATCGAACCCTTTTTAAATCCGTCGATCAATATAAATGAGGAGTCATTTTCAGGAAATGTAAAACGGAACATGGCAGCACGTTCGGTAGGTGTTACTTCAGCAGTAACATCATAATCAGCCAGGTAAACACTGTAATAATAAGGTTTCACTATTTCAGCCTTGTGGGAGAACCATGAAGCTCTCTCACTTTCCCTGATCTTAATCTTACCTGTAAGCGGCATCAGTGAGAAAGCAGCATAATCGTTGATCCACGGGCTCGGCTGATGAGTCTGTTTTATACCCATTATCTTGTAATCGTCATAGGTATAAGCCCAGCCATTGCCCATATTCCGGGTCTGGGGTGTCCAGAAATTCATTCCCCAGGGCAATGCTATTGCCGGATATGAATTCCCGTTCGACAGCCGGAACTCAGAATCGGTTCCCATCAGCGGATTAACTAAATCTACCGGATTCTTATCAGCAACTGATTCATTTCTCTGAATGAAGTAAGTGCCCACAACAATAATAACAGCTATGAAAGCTACCAGCATTCTCCTTTTTGAAACACCTGATGAAAAATCACCAAATCTCCCGTGGCTATGATTATAATGCATTATATGATTTTTAAGTTTCTTATTCTTTCAAAAACAATTTCAGGAGTGAGCCATACCATGCAGGCAAAATCTCCCCGCTTGCATTCACCTTTGCCAAAAGTGGTACAAGGGCGGCAGGTGAGCTGATCGACCGGGATACTTACAAAATAATCCTTTGGCTGCATCCAGGCGCCGAATCCGCTCAGAGGATCTGTTCCTCCCCAGATTGAGATGACTTTTGTACCAGCAAGAGCAGCCATATGCATATTGGATGAATCCATTGCAATCATAAAACTTAGTCTGCTCATTAATGCCAGCTCCTCATCAAGGTTCAATTTCCCTACCAGGTTTACAGAACCCGGTACTTTTTTCTGAAAGACGGCAAGCTTCTCAGAATCTTCAAATCCTCCAAACAGCCAGAATCTGCATTTATGATGCTCTGCGATCATTGAGAGTAACTTAATCATATTCTCTTCCGGCCACATTTTCAACTTATGTTTTGCATAAGGGGCAACACCAATATTTAGTTCGCCTGAATTTAAAATTAATGTTTCAGCTACCTTTGAAGCCTCATCCGATGGAAGGATCGAAATATCAGGTGAAGGGTCAACACTAAAACCGGCTTTTTTAAATACATCTGAGTATCTGGCAACAGAGTGCTTAAGCTGATCCTTTTTTCTGCCTTTAACAAGAAGCCTTTTTTCTCTTCGCCCTTTATCAATGACAAATACAGGGACCCCTGATAATCTGAAGATTAACCTTAATATTTTTGATCTCAGAACATCGTGCAGATCAATAACACAATCAACTTCTTCATCTCTGATAATATCGCGGTATAGCCTAAATATTCCTGGTAATCCTTTATGCCGCTTCTTAAAATCCGGAAAGAAGAGACTGAGTCCCTTCACATTAGTAAAAAATGGTTTATATGCGAGTCTTGTGAGTAATACTAATTCCACATCAGGAAATTGTTTTCTCATACCGATTAAAACCGGAGTAGTGAGAGCAACGTCTCCCATAGCGGAGGATCGTATAACAAGCAACCTCATATCAGTATTTCTCGTAGGATTTTTCCTCTATTAATCCGGATGATGTTTTGATATTGATCTCTCTTTTAATCTCCGACCTCTTATCATTCTTAAAATAAACAGCACGCGCTGTTGAAACAAAATCTTCACCAAAATCCTTATTTCTCTCAAGGTCACGGATATGGTCCTCAATATCCCATAATTCACAGTTAATCAGATATAAAGACTTATAAAGATCATCATCAGTACTGATAATCGATGAAGAGATCTTGATAAGTTCGTCATACTCCTTCTGAAGGTTAACAAGCTTGGATTTATCCTTAATCCTCTCAAGTTTTATCTGAATAATTGTGAGTTTATCAATTATCTCACCGTTTGATACTTCTATTTTCATCTTGAAATTATTATTAACCCAAAATTAGCATCTTTTTACTTACCAATAGCTTTAATTCACTCCTTCGTTTTAGGACCTCTCCCCAACCCCTCCCCCAGGAGGGAGGGGCTTGAAAAATTAAGAATATTTGGTTACCCCCTTCTCTCCCGGGAGAAGGGGGAAAGGGGGAAGAGGTCAATACGGATCCACATCAATAGCTATCCTGAGTCCTGAAGCACCCTTCTCTTTTTCCACCCTGTCGATTGCCTCAATGATAAGTTGTTTGGCCCTGGCTGGAGGTTTCTCCTTCTCGATCTTTATCAGAACTGTCTTTATATACCATAGCTGCACCTGAGAAATTACCGGTGATTCCGGTCCCAGAACCCTTTTTCCAAAGATTGTTTTCAGGTCATCTCCAAGAATATCGGAAAAGTGATTAAGCTGTGCACGATCCTTATGCTTTATGCTTATTTTAACCATCCTGCAGAAGGGAGGATAATTGAATGTCTTTCTCTCTTCTGCCTGTATCTTAAACATATTCAGGTAATCGTGCCTCAGTACCAGTCGGATGACCCTGTTTGCCGGATCACCAGTCTGGATAACAACTTTCCCCTGTTTCTGACGTCTTCCGGCCCTGCCGCTTACCTGTTCCATCAGCTGGAAACTTCTTTCATGAGCCCTGAAATCGGGGTAGTTCAGCAGGTTATCAGCATTGAGTACACCAACAACAGTTAGATTCTCGAAATCGAGACCCTTTGAAATCATCTGTGTACCAATTAGAATATCAATCCTCCTCTCTTCAAATGCTCTGATAAGTTTCCGGAAGGAGTTTTTATTCCTTGTAGTATCCTGATCCATCCTGGCAACCCGTGCATCGGGAAATACTATCTTTATCTCATCTTCAATTTTCTCTGTTCCGAAGCCGCGTGTTACCATCCCAGTAGAATGACAACTTCCGCATTTTGACGGAGTGCCTGTGGTATAGCCGCAGTAGTGGCATACCAGCTTATTTATTGCTTTGTGATACGTCAGATTAACGGCACACTGAATACATACAGGTATCCATCCGCACTCCGAACACTCTATATAGGGTGAAAAACCTCTCCTGTTCTGGAATAGGATTATCTGTTCCTCTTTCCCGAGAGCTTCATCCATTGCGGCAAGCAGTTCAGGTGTAAAATGTGAAACCATAAGTTTCTTTCTGTAAGCCTCCCTGGTGTTTCCAATGATAATGTTTGGCAGTTTAATCATACCGTACCTCTCCATCAATTCAGCCAGTCCATATTTGCCAATGACTGCATTATTATAGCTTTCTATTGAAGGAGAAGCAGATCCGAGGATGGTTTTTGCCTTATGAAAGGCAGCAAGCATTATTGCCGAATCGCGTGCATGATATCTGGGAGCCGGATCGTGTTGTTTATATGATCCATCATGCTCCTCATCTATTATTATCAGTCCCAGATCGCTGAAAGGAAGAAATATTGATGATCGCACACCCAGTATAAGACGGTATCCGGTTAAGGGATCATCATCAGCAACCCTTTTCCAGATTTCCACTTTTTCCGGATCGCTGAAACGGGAATGATAGACACCGGTCACAGCCCCGAAGTGTTTTTTTAGCCGGAGTATGATTTGTGTTGTCAGTGCTATTTCGGGCAGCATATAAAGCACCTGTTTACCCTTTTTCAGCTGTTCTTCAATGAGATGGATATAGATCTCTGTTTTGCCGCTTGATGTAACACCATGCAGCAGTACTATATCTTTTTCTTTAAACTGGGTAGTGACTGACGACCATGCTACAGATTGCGCCTCACTGAGTTTTTTTACTGGTTCCTTAAAACTGTCCGACTCAGCTATCCTCGAAACCGGAAGCGAAACAGAGTTCAGTATACCTTTGTAGATTAGTGCATCCAGTGTTGCGGGAGAAGATTGTGTCTCAGTAAGTAACAATGCTTTGTTAACCGGAAAGATTTCTGTACCTGATGTATATCCTGTTATTCCCAGATAAGCAATAAGAAGATTCTGCTGCTTAGGTGCCTTTTTTAGCCGGTCGAGAATTTCATTAAGTGCTTTATCTGTATACTTCTCAGCAAGAGAAATGAATGTTTCGAGCTTCGGGCGGTATTCGCTCAGACTGGCAGCAGAAGGAAGTGCAGCCTTCATCACCTCTCCCTCGCTGCACAGATAATATTCCGAGATCCATTGCCATAGGCTAAGCTGATTCTCATTAATAAGCGGTATAGTATCAGGGATACTTGAAATAGACTTAACATTTTTGTACCCCGGATCAATGTTATGAGTCTTGCTAACGATACCGGAATAGAGGTTTTTGCTGCCGAATGGTACCATAACTCTCAAACCCGGCACAACCCTGCCTGACATCTCATCAGGGATCGTGTAAGTGAATCGTCCCCTTACGGCAAGTGGTAAAATAATATCTGCGTACCGGTTATTTGTCATCGAGATTTCACAAAGCTCGACATTATAGTAATAAGGTGGTCTTTCCGAATCGGTTTTATAAGGCAGGCATCGCAGCCGGCTTCAATTACAATGTCTTTATCATCTTCAAAAACAAAAGCTGTCTGGGCAATTATCGGTATATTTTTCCTTATTTTTCTTATCTCCTTTGTGGCTTCGATACCGTTCATTTCAGGCATCTGCATATCGAGAAGTATAACATCTATATCAGGTGTTGATTTCACGAGTTCAATTGCCTCATATCCCGAACGTGCCATCAGTATCGAAACACCAGTATCATGAAGAATCCTGTTCAGATAAATAAGAACATCCTTGTTGTCATCAACAATGAGGCACTTTTTCGAACTCCAGTCAATAGGTTTAAGAAAATTGCTGATGCCTGCATCCGGGATCTTTATTTTTGTACTTCCTGCCGGCCGGTAGGGTATAGAGAAGCTGAATTCCGAACCTATTCCTTTTTCCGATTTTACGAAGATCTTACCTCCCATCCTTTCAACAACCTCCTTAGCCAGAGTTAGTCCTATTCCCAAACCCTCAAATGGCCTGTGGTGTCCGCCTACTTCCTGCCTGAACTCCTCAAAAATATGGGAAAGGTTTTCGTTTTTTATCCCTATGCCTGTATCTTTTATTTTAAAAACTATTTTATCATCTTCTCTCTGATATGCAAACTCAATTGATCCGTCGAGGGTGAATTTCACAGCGTTATCCATCAGATGGTTAAGTACACGCTTAAGCCATACCCTATCGGTAAAAATAAGATCTCCGTTTTCCTCAAACTGATTTTTAACATTAAGCAGTATTGGTTTTTCATTGCGTCTGATGATCTGCCTGGTATCCTCCACAATCTCATTTATAATTGAGATAAGCGATGTCTCCTCATAGGTAATCTCGATCTGATTGCTTTCTAATCGCGACAGGTCAATAATATCACCAATTATCTGAAGAAGTTTCTCGCTGTTGTGATTTATATGTTCAATATACTCTTCCCTTACATCACTGGTAATATTATCTGCGAGAAGAAGATTTGAGAAGCCAACAACGCTATTAAGAGGGGTTCTGATCTCATGTGATATATTTGCCAGAAAGCTCGATTTGAGCCTGTTACTTGCCTCTGAATCAACATTAGCTTTTACAAGATCAGCATGAATCTTTTTCAACAATGCAATATCACGGTCAATAGATAAATAGCCCAGCTTTTCGCCGCTATCACTTTTTACTACAACAGATTTATCCGACAGGTTCAGATAATGTCCATTATGATGACGCAGCCTGATTTCACTCTCAAAAAATCCGGTCTTCTCAAGAGCTTCTGTCTTCCTTTGAATGAAATCACGGTCATCAGGATGTATTAATTCTGAGGGTGTTACAGAATTGAAAGCAGTACTATCGACTCCGAGAATTGAATAAAATGCAGGATTTGCATACTTAAGATTATGATTATTATCGTAGTATGAGATCCTGTCGGTGGCTGCATTCATCAGGAGCCCGAAGAGATTTTCTAACCCATCATTTCTATCCGATGTATTAATACCCGGATTTTCAGATTTAGCAATCCTGCCCTGTATCTCATAATTCAACTCTTCAATCTTCCTTGCCTTTTCCGTGTCAGATTTCCTGACTCTGAACAAATTAACAGAAAGCCATATAATTATACCAAGAGCTATAACAAAGAGTGCAACAGTAACAGGACTAATCATAAAACAAACCCCTCCTCAGTTAGAACATCAACCTACTTCACAATCATATGTGTGTAAAATAAATGAATTTTAATCACTTAAAATACTATACTACTAAATTAATAATATTACGCGAAATGTGACTCATGTATTCTATTCAAAAAATGCTAAATTGCAACAGTTATTTATTCAATAAGATAGCATTAATGGAAAAGAAAGAGGGACAGTTTACCGGGGGAAGGAAGTATAAAAATGATGATATTACCGTATACTGGAAGCCATCTGCATGTATACATGCATCCTATTGTTACAGGGAACTTATTGAAGTTTTTGATCCCAGCAGAAGGCCCTGGGTAGATATGCAGGGTGCCTCAACAGAGAAAATAATTGAAATTGTGAATTTATGTCCTACTGATGCCCTGGCCTGGAAATGGAATGATGAAGAAAAGAACAAATCAATAGGTAGTGATCAGTATAATCATATTAATTTCAGAAGGCCTGAGCTTATAAATGATAAGGAACCCGAAAAGGAAGAGCAACCCGTTTCTGTTAAGATAATGATTGATGGACCCATTGTTATTAAAGGGAATCTCTCGTTAATATATGAAGATGGAAATAAGAAAGATTTCAAAGAAGGAATGATCTCATTATGCAGGTGCGGAGTAAGCGATCATCAGCCTTTTTGTGATGGAAGGCACAGAAAAGTAGGCTTCATAGGTTAAAAATATTTGTAATGGAGAATAAGGAAGAGAATAAAACCCAGGCCAGAGTTGAATTAATTGCCAATGGCCCGATTAAAATTACGGGGAATTTCCAGATAAAAGATCTCAAGAGAGATAAAGATGAATCGCCCTCTGAAATCTGGTTATGCAGATGTGGCAGATCGCAGAATAAACCCTATTGCGACGAATCGCACAAGAGATAGGGATCTCCTGAAATCAGTTTAACACTTTGGTCACCAGGTCAGCTGCCTCTCTGAATGAGATAGCGGAATATACGGCAAGCCCTGAATTATCAATTATAGTCTTTGCCTCCTCAGCATTTGTCCCCTGAAGCCTTACTATAACAGGAACCTTTATTTCGCCAATAGACTTATATGCCTCAACGACGCCATTGGCAACCCTGTCGCACCTGACTATTCCACCGAAAATATTAATCAGAATAGCTTTTACTGCAGGATCTTTCAGGATTATCCTGAAGCCGGCTTCAACTGTTTTAGGACTGGCACCTCCACCCACATCAAGAAAGTTTGCAGGCGAACCGCCTGAAAGTTTTATGATATCCATTGTTGCCATTGCAAGGCCTGCGCCGTTGACCATACAACCAACATTGCCATCGAGCTTAACAAAATTGAGATTATGACTGCCTGCCTCTACATCAACCGGATCTTCCTCATTTACATCCCTCATGCTTGCCAGTTCCGGATGACGGAAAAGAGCATTATCATCAAGTACAAGCTTGCAATCAACTGCCAGAATCCTGTTGTCGCTGGTCTTTAGTACCGGATTAACCTCCAGAAGTTGTGCGTCACAAGCAACATATGTTTCATATATTCCCTGAAGGAACTTCTGCATATTCTTAAAAGCCAATCCTGTTAACCGCAATCTGAATGCTATATTGCGGGTTTGAAACTGCTGCAGTCCTACCGATGGATCTATCTCTTCAGTGAATATCAGCTCCGGAGTTTTCTCAGCAACCTCCTCAATCGACATTCCACCTTCAGTTGAATACATAATTATATATCTGCCTGTATTTCTGTTGAGGAGAATACTTATATAATACTCTTCAATGGGAGATTCACCTTTATAATAAACATCCTGCGCGATCAGTACCTTATTTACTTTTTTGCCTTCCGGACCAGTCTGAGGCGTGATAAGCTGCATTCCCAGCATCTGGGAAGTAATTTTGCCGGCTTCTTCAACTGATTTGGCCAGTTTTACACCTCCCCCTTTACCTCTTCCTCCGGCATGAATCTGAGCTTTGACAACAAAATATTCAGTACCTGTTATCTCCTTAAGCTGTTGCGCAACAGTCACAGCATGTTCAGCTGTCTCAGCTACAAATCCCTCCTGGATATCAACGTTGTAAGTTTTAAGCAGCGACTTACCCTGAAATTCATGAATGTTCATATTGAATGTTTTAGGTAAAAAAGTAACTTCTGATCATATAGTTCACCGTTCACAAAATAATAACAATTAAAAGATAAATTAGTTAATTTCGCATAAAAAAGAATGCGTAAGCTTCAGAATAGTGAACTGGAGAGAAAATCTGTCGACCAGTACAAACAGTCCGAAAAATCAGATTTTGTAATTGTACTCGACAATGTAAGAAGTCAGAGTAATGTGGGTTCAATATTCAGAACTGCCGATGCTTTCCTTACTGATTCAATCTATCTATGCGGAATTACTTCCACTCCTCCGCACAGGGAAATACAAAAGACAGCATTGGGCGCAACTGAGTCTGTTACATGGAAATATTTTAATAAAACATCAGATGCTATAACCGACTTGAAATCGAGGGGATTCAAGATTCTTGGAATTGAACAGGCTGAAGGTTCTGTTGAGCTTCAGGATTTGAAAATAACTGCAGGACAAAAGTATGCCCTTGTATTCGGACATGAGGTGAATGGGGTTGACCAGGATATAATTAATATGTGTGATCAGTGTGTTGAGATCCCGCAGTTTGGCACCAAACACTCGTTTAATATTGCTATAAGTGTGGGTATTGTGTTGTGGGAGGTAAATAAAAAATAAAAAAGGGACCCTTGCAGGCCCCTTTCTTAATATCTGGCAATTCTTAGAATTACTGAACAGTTGATTTGAAAGTGTCATCATTGAAGAACTTAGCGAATTCAAGGTCAGTTTTAGCATAAGCTTTCCACTCAGGTTTGAATCCGATAGCTTCGCGAAGACCATTAAGCATGTATGTCCTGTCGTCAAGACGAGCGCCAACTACAGCTTTCAGGTAAGATGGTTTTCCGCATTTGCAAGGTTCTTTAATTGCATCGAGGGTTAACTTAGCTTTGTTAACATCGCCTTTAAGAAGCTGTGCAAGTGCAAGGTTGAAGCAAGGCTCTGTACCAAAGTAATTAACTGCTTTGTCATATTCGCCTTTTGTTATAGCAATAACACCAAGACCCCATTTTGACTCTGTTGTAGCAGCAGTCATAGATGTGAAATACTCTTCAGCTTTAGCAAGGTCACCTTTTACAAGTGAAGCAAATCCAAGGTTATTCTTGATAAGATCGTTGTTCTGAATAGCTTTTGCTTTTTCAAATGCAGCAACAGCATCATCTACTTTTCCAAGATCCATGAATGTGGTTCCAACGTTATTAGCAGCGCGGATACATTTTGGAGTATTCTCAAGAGTTATCTGATAGAATTTGAGTCTTTCGTTAAGATCTGTTGTAAGTGAAGCTGCACGCAACTGTTCCTCAAGACCTAATGCTTTAGGATCCTGTCTCATCTGAGCAAGAATCTGCTCATCGCTGCGACCAACTTTGTCAACATTAACAATCATCTTTGATCTTCTGAGTTTAGGAAGAATGTCTGTTTTCAGAGTTTCGAAAGCTGCTGACATGTTTTTGATTTCCTTCTCACGTACATCTGCATCTGAGTACATTGAGAGAACGCGAAGGATAAGTTCTTTATCCTGAATAGTTGATTTCTCAACTTCAGCTTTGAAACCGTCCCAGTCTTCGGCTGTGGTCTTTGAATCGAAGAAACCTGCTGTTTTTGCAGCTTCAATCTTATCAAACTCTTTCTTAATGAATTTATCAGCTGAGGTACCTCTGTTAACTGAGAGTTTCTCGTTAAGCTCAAGTTTTCCGTCTGGAGAAGCATATGAACTGACAACTGCACTTTTCAACTGACGGTTTGGATCTGCAGATGCAGTTTTGATATATTCTTTCAGAAGAGCAATATCTTCAGCTTTCAGTTCTGTAGCACGAACATCTGATTTATTGATAAGATAGTTAATGTCAGCTGCCTGAGTTTCAGGATTGATTCTGACATAAGAATCTTTTGTAGAAATAGATTTATCTTCTTTCTCAACAAGAGTAGAAGTGATTATAACACCATCAGCAAGTTTCACAGGAGCGAAATCAAGGCTCTTTGTACCTCTTACAGCTTTAGCTCTCAGCATCAGTTCAGAAACTTTCATACCTTCCTTATAAGGTATGCTGGCTGTGTAAGAGAAATCACCACCGTTATATGTGATAACTTTATTATTAGCCTGAACGCTTTCACCCTGAAGAACCTGAACTTTATCAAAAGCGGTTTCGCCACCAGCATAAGTAAGAACCGGAGTAGCGGTTACAGTGGTCTTCTTGTCAAAATAGCTTGCTGGGAAGGTACCTTTGATTGTAACATTAATCATCCCGGCATGTGCTTCAAGGACCTTAGGAGTGACCTCATACTTGATCAAGTTAGAGTTTTTCTGCATCTTACTCAGGCCGCTGCAACCAGTCATGAGTGTTGCGGCTAGGATAAGGATAAAATAGCTTCTGAATTTTTTCATAGTTAAAAAGTGTTATTTGTTAATGTTTGCTTGTTTGTCTGTTAATAATGAACAATATACTAAATCTCGAACATATGTGCAAATTTAAAAAAATTTAGACAATATGGAACAATTTAAAACAAATTAAAATTACAATATCACCTTATTAAGTCCCACAGGGTAATTATTATAAAAAATGGTATCGATAATTTTGGTGTAGTGGCTTTCATTCTCCACAAAGTCTATATCATTAACATCAATAACCAGATATTTGTTCTCAGGATTTTGCTTAAAGAATGAAAAATAACTATCCTGGATTTTCTGCAGGTATTCTTTTGTTATAGACTTTTCATAATTCCTTCCGCGCTTCTCAATATTCCGTATCAGACGGTCAGGATTAAGATGAAGATATACGTAGATATCAGGCTTAGGCAATGACCCGTATATTATATAGAAGATCTGCCGGTAAAGATTATATTCATCACCTGTGAGTGTTGATGCAGCAAAAACAAGTGATTTCATGAAGTAATAATCAGCTACTGAAAAGGATTTAAAAAGATCCTGGGGAACAAGTTCTTCCTGAAGTTGCTTGTATCTGCTTGCCAGGAAGGAAAGTTCGAGGGGAAATGAATACTTATCCGGCTCCTTATAAAACTTTGGAAGAAACGGATTATCAGCAAAATGCTCAAGTATGAGACGGGCATTGAACTGATCAGCAATCCGGCTGGCAAGAGTGGTTTTCCCTGCCCCTATGTTCCCCTCAATAACGACATAATTATACCTGATCTTCATGCCTTAAAATTAAAAAAAAATCCCGCTTTTGCGGGACTCTTTTTAATTATTTGGATTCTGTTCAGGATCTTTTTTAGGAGCTTCCGGACGCGGAGGACGAGGGAGCAGCTCTTTACGGGATAATTTAAGTTTCCCTGTTTTCGGATCAATATCGATTATCTTAACTTCAATCTCCTGACCCTCCTTAAGAACATCCTCAACCTTGTCTATCTTTCTCCATTCAATTTCAGAGATATGAAGAAGTCCATCCTTATTCGGGAGGATCTCCACAAATGCACCAAACTGAACAATTGTTTTCACTTTTCCTCTGTATACCTGACCTATTTCCGGTACAGTAACAATTTTTTTCACCCAGTCTAGGGCGGCAGTAATAACTTCGGCATTCTCGCCAAAGATATTCACATCACCATGACCATCTATCTCTTCAACAATAATTGTTGCTCCGGTTGTACGCTGGATCTCCTGAATTACTTTTCCGCCCGGACCAATAAGTGCGCCGATCATCTCCTTAGGAATTGTCAGCATTTCAATCCTTGGAGCGTGGGGTTTAAGTTCCGGACGAGGCTCAGAGATTGTATTGTTCATAATACCAAGGATGTGCAGTCTTCCTGCCTTTGCCTGATGAAGAGCTTTTGTTAGAATCTCAAACGAAAGTCCGTCAACTTTGATATCCATCTGTGTGGCTGTTATGCCATCGCGTGTTCCGGTAACCTTAAAGTCCATATCTCCCAGGTGATCTTCATCACCGAGAATATCAGAAAGAACAGCATATTTTTTAGTGTTCTTGTCTGAGATAAGTCCCATTGCGATTCCTGAAACAGGCTTTTTAAGTTTTACTCCGGCATCCATAAGTGCAAGTGTTCCGGCACAAACAGTTGCCATTGATGAGGATCCGTTCGACTCAAGAATATCAGACACAACCCTTATTGCATATGGATTCTCATCATCAGATGGCATCATATTTTTAAGTGCACGATGAGCAAGGTTGCCATGACCTATTTCCCTTCTTCCAACACCACGGTAAGCCTTGGCTTCACCTGTAGCGAACGGAGGAAAGTTATAATGCAGAGTGAACTTCTCAGTTCCTTTGTTCAAAACGTCGTCAATAATTTTCTCATCGAGCTTGGTACCAAGAGTTACAGTTGTAAGAGACTGTGTCTCTCCCCTTGTGAAAAGAGATGAACCATGAGTTGCAGGAAGAGGATCTATCTCACATACAATCTGCCTGATCTCGTCGGGTTTTCTTCCGTCGAGACGAACATTGTCATCAAGAACCAGTCTCCTTGAAGCTTCCTTCAGCACATCGTGATAATATTTCTTTACCAGACCCTCATTAACAGGATTCTCATCTGTATACTGTGCTAAGAATTCCTTTACAATATTTTCGAATGAATCGATTCTTTTGTGTTTATCGGCAGTGCATGATTTAGCAGCCTCATAACATTTTGTGTAGGTCTCATCCCACACTTTTTTTCTGAGATCCTCATCATTTGTCTCGTGACAGTAAGTACGCTTAACAGTTGAACCCACCTCTTCGGCAAATTCCATCACAGCCTTACACTGGACTTTAATGGCATCGTGTGCAATTCTGAGGGCTTCAAGCATCTCCTCTTCAGAGACTTCCTTCATTTCACCTTCAACCATCATAATGTTATCATATGTTGCTCCAACCATAAGGTCGATGTCAGCATTTTCAAGCTCAGAAGCTGCAGGATTCACAATAAACTTTTTGTTTATTCTGGCAACCCTTACCTCTGATATCGGGCCATTGAACGGAATATCTGATACAGCAAGTGCTGCAGATGCTGCAAGACCTGCAAGAGCATCAGGTATAATGTCCATATCGGCGGAAACCAGGTTTATTGTAACAAATGTTTCTGCATGATAATCATCCGGGAAAAGTGGTCGCAAAACTCTGTCAACCAGCCTTGATACCAGAATCTCATAATCAGATGCACGTGCTTCCCTCTTAAGAAATCCGCCGGGGAAACGTCCGGATGATGCGTATTTTTCCTTGTATTCAACTGACAACGGCATGAAGTCAACATCTTCTTTTGCTTCGCGTGCCGATACTACTGTTGCCAGCAACATTGTCTTTCCCATTTTTAACAAAACAGAACCATCGGCCTGTCTGGCCATTCTGCCTGTCTCAAGGGTTATTGTCCTCCCGTCGCCGAGATCAATAATCTTTTCTTTAACTTTAAACATTATATATGATTTTATGATTATTGAAATTACAAAATAAGCTTAAATAGTATGAAAAAAGGCAATTTTAGATTGCCTTTTATACTCTATTTACGTAATTTCAACGCTTTTATGATTTCGCGATACCGCTCGATATCTTTAACTTTAAGGTAGTCTAAAAGCCTTCTTCTCTTACCTACAAGCTTAATAAGTGCCTGCTGGGTACTGAAGTCTTTCTTATTCTTCTTAAGATGCTCTGTAAGATGATTGATCCTGTATGAGAACAGCGCTATCTGGCCTTCTGCAGTTCCGGTGTCTATTTCAGATGTTCCGAATGTCTTGAAAAACTCCTGCTTCTTTTCTGTTGTTAAATACATATCTCTAATTAAAATATTGTTAATCCAAATATAGATCGAGTCTCCAATTTTGGAACGCAAAAATAAGGCTTTTTTATGTAAATTATCAAACAATTGACTTTTTTTTTACAAAGTTGATGAATTATTTATTTTTACAGGAACGAAAACATGCTGCTAAAAATTGTTCCTGTCCTATTATAAAGACGTGTAAAATGTACTAAACGTTGCGTCTAATAACATTATCATTCAGCTATTTGTCAATGATTTTTAATTATTCGTCAAAAGAATCTCCCCATCACCATTTCTCCCCACCTTGTCATCCATAGCTTTAGCATAGGGGGATACTCCCCATAACCGTCAACTTAAGAGGTTATATAAATTAAGATAGTGAAAGATTTAAGGACTAAACAGAATGTAAAGCGCAGAATGTGTGTTTGATACATTTCCCCTCCTTTTGAAGGAGGGGTGGCCGGACCACTTATTAATCATGATACAAATGCCTATACCGGCCGGGGTGGTTGATTGTTTATTCTAATTCCAGATCTTTATTTTTGAAGTTTTTCCTAATTTCATTTTTTACAAATTCAGGTTCCTGAAATACTAGTCTGTTTTCAAATCTTAGTACTGTGAATCCAAGACCTTCAAGATACTGATCTCTTTTTATGTCTTTTTCTATTTTATGATATTCACCATGCGGATTACCATCAAGTTCAATTATTAGTTTTTCTGAAGTACAAAAAAAGTCAACTATGTAGTTACCTATACTGTGTTGTCTTCTGAATTTTCTTAAATCAAGTCTCTTTGACTTTAAAATGTTTCATAACTCAGCCTCAGCAGAGGTGGACTTGTTCCTAAGTGTTGATCTGAAGAACTTAAGACTTTTCCTGTTAAAGATGTTTTGGTTTTTCATATCATTAAGAATAATAAGAAATCAGAGAATCAACCACCCCGGTCGGGAAATAGAATTCTGTATATATATGATAATCAGTCATCCCGACCACCCCTCCTTCAAAAGGAGGGGAAACTTCTATATGCAGTTTCTCTTTCATCCCAAAAGCTTAGGTTAATTCCTATATGATACTCCCGCTAACTCATTTACGGCTCAAGAATAAGCTCATCCTGGTCTTTCAGTTTACTTCCCTGACTAATGATTTTGTTGCCGATTCTGCAACTGAGGCATTTTCTGTTTCTGCAATATTCATTTCTCAGCTGAATTAGCGCCTGCGAATAAAATGCAGATTCAACAAGCATTCCTGCATTTCTCCACTCTGAAATTATTTTATTGTCCTCAGCTTCAACACCTTCGAGAAAGTCGAGAGCCCTTTCACAGATATCCTGACGGTCGCGGCTTTTGCCAAAAACAAATATTGCGGGAATAACAGCATTTATAAGCAGTATATCTGTCGTCTGTGATCCGGTGTTTTTTTGTGATTTTCTGCTCTTCCTGCCAAAAACATAATGGTCATCCCAGTAATCTGATGCAGATACCTCAAATAGTTTTTTAAGCCGTGTAACCTTATCTGCCTCAATAACCTTTGAAAAAAGGCCGCCTGTAGCAGAAAGCATTGATGCAAGCTGTGAAATTCTCAGGGTAGGGAAATTGGCTGGTCTCAATCTGGAGAATTTCCAGATCCAACCCTGAAGTGACTGCAGAGAGTATTTTGATGAGAGGATTCTGTACTCTCTGATAAGACTCCGGTAATATTCATCAGAAAGGGCATCCTTAAAGAGACCTTCGTCGAGCATACCGGCTGCGCCAAAGAGAAGTGCCTCAATCTGAAATCTGTTATCGGCATGCTTTCTGATAATACGGAAAGGGAGTGCCCTGGCAAGCATCTCAAACGGCTCAGTATTAACTCTGAACCCAAAATATCTCGATAACAGCCTGTAAAATGTTTCATCCCAGTCATTTCCGGTTTCATCCATAATACGGAGTATCATCTCCGCCTTCTCCTGAAGCCTTTCAATTAACAGTGAGGTGAGCCAGTGACGGATAAGTATTTTATCGACTTTGCAAAGCTCATCCTGACAGGCAATTACATACGGATTATTTACCAGCGAAAGGTATTTATCATATAATGTCTGATCAAATTTTATTTCGGAGGTAAGTATTTCCTCTCCCATTTGATTGAAAACCTTCCTGTCGTTTTCAGCCACGACATGCAGTATCACATTGTTAAAGGCCGGATCGGTCTGATGACCATGCATCTCGAAATGGGATGAGCGGGTATGAATTTCCACATTCCCTGCCCAGAGGGTATCTCCTATTAATAATCGTGAATTGAAAAAATCCGGTCCTGAATCACGGTTATATTCCCCTGGATGAATAACTGTAATCAGTTTACCGTCGCTGTCAAGCAGACTGTCAGCATTATACAAACTGTATTTCCACAGGTAATGAAGAAACTCCTCTTTCATTCTTAGCACGAATTAAATGAGAAAGCAGCAAGAATATAAAATTAAGAAAAAAGTATCAAACGCAATATTGTTGGTACATTTCTTTTTCTCTGTGTAACTCTGTGATTCCTCCGTGTCACTCTGTGTAAGTTCTTATTTTTTGTTACACAGAGGTCCACTGAGAAGACACAGAGAGCCACAGAGAATCTCAGAAATTATGATTTCGAAATGCAAAAATTCAGATTCTTTTAAATCAGACTCCGTTCAGAAAGATATTTCTCCATTTCGAGCTGAACCTCCAAAGCCTTTTCTCCGGCTACTTTATCAAAGTTTTCGGTGTTATCGGCGAAGATTATCCCGCGCGAGGAGTTGACAAGGAGACCGCATTTGCTGTTCATACCATACTTTGCCACTTCTTCGAGACTGCCTCCCTGTGCTCCGATACCAGGGACAAGAAGGAAATGGTCAGGAACCAGTTTTCGGATATCTTTAAGCATCTCGGCGCGTGTGGCACCTACAACATACATCATATTATTTATTGTACCCCATTTTCTGGAAACGGATAATACTCTCTCAAAGAGTTTAATTCCATCATCGCTATGGTACTGAAAATCATCTGCTCCTTTATTTGAAGTAAGGGCAAGAAGGACAACCCATTTATCCTTATATGTAAGAAAAGGTGTTACAGAGTCTTCTCCCATGTACGGAGCAACAGTTATTGCGTCGAATGGCATATTTTCGAGAAATGCTTTGGCATACATTTTTGAAGTATTGCCAATATCTCCGCGCTTTGCATCAGCTATTATAAAAATTTCAGGATAATTGTCCCTGATATATCTTACCGTAGCCTCAAGAGTAATCCATCCCTTTGCACCATAGCACTCATAAAAGGCTACATTGGGTTTATAAGCCACTGTATATTTATGAGTTGAATCGATGATCCGTTTGTTAAACTCGAATACCGGATCTTTTTCCTTATGAAGAAATGATGGAATCTTTTCAATCTCGGAATCAAGTCCGACACAAAGGAAGGAGTGTTTTCTGACTATCTGTTCAAACAGGGAATCGTGGTTCATGAAAACCGGAATTAGATGTTGCTTTCTTTTAATCGTTCAGCATTTTCAGCCATTTGCAGCTTATCGAGCACCTCCTGGATGTTGCCATCGAGGATTGAAGGAAGATTATATATTGTAAGATTGATACGGTGATCAGTCATTCGTCCCTGGGGATAGTTATAAGTACGTATCTTGGCCGATCTGTCACCGGTTGAAACCATTGTCTTTCTCCGGTGTGAAACCTCATCGAGGTACTTCTGATACTCAAGGTTGTAAAGCCTTGTCCTCAGTTCCTTGAGAGCTTTATCATAGTTTTTAAGCTGCGATTTTTCATCCTGACATGTGACAACTATTCCGGAAGGAATATGTGTCAGTCTAATTGCAGAATATGTAGTGTTAACTGACTGTCCGCCCGGGCCCGAAGAACAATAGGTATCTTTACGGATATCTTCAGTCCTTAGATCGATATCAAACTCGTCAGCTTCTGGCAGAACAACAACTGATGCAGCAGATGTATGAATTCGTCCCTGGGTCTCAGTCTGAGGAACACGCTGAACCCGGTGCACTCCTGATTCATATTTCATTATTCCATAAACACCTGTTCCTGTGATGCTTAAGACTATTTCTTTATAGCCACCGGCAGTTCCTTCCGAAATATTTGTAACATCAACTTTCCACCCTTTTGTTTCGAAGAACTTGCTGTACATTCTGAACAGATCTCCTGCAAAAATACTTGCCTCGTCACCGCCGGTTCCTGCTCTTATCTCCATAACCGCATTCTTATCATCCTCAGGATCAGCAGGAATGATGAGCATCTTTATTTCATCCTCCATCTCAGGCAATCCGGCGGTGAGCTCATCGAATTCAGCTTTTGCCATCTCGCGCATCTCATCATCCTTTTCTGTTGCCATTATTTCTTTTGCACTGGCTATATTACTAAGAGCCAGTTTATATCTCTCGTACGATTCAACAATTGGCAAAAGGTCTTTATATTCCTTATTCAGTCTGACATACTTCTTCATATCCGTGAGAATCTCGGGCTGGGTAAGAAGATCACCAACCTCAATGAACCGTGTTTTCACGCCTTCAAGCTTCTCAAGAATCATATTATTTGCCATAGCATGATAAATTTTCAGGGGGCAAAGGTAATAAAAAGGCGCAAAGGCACAAAGGGTTAACGGCGCATAGGAAAAAGAAAGAATTGGAGAAAGGGAGAAGAGGTGAAGAGGAGATCTTTACTCTGTGCAACTCTGTGTATCCTCAGTGTAACTCTGTGTAACAAAAAATTATGGACAGAATGAATCCTGCACAGAAATAAATAAATTAATAATCAAATGTTCCGAATTCAGATTTTATGGTAAGCCTCTTACTGTCTGAAGATTCACAGTGACCAATAACTTTTGCGTCGATATTGAACGATGAAACAATTTCAATTATCTTCTGACTGTTTTTTTCATCAGTATAAATCTCAAACCTGTGCCCCATATTGAAAACCTTATACATTTCGGACCATGGTGTACCTGATTGCTCCTGAATAATTCTGAACAGAGGAGGTAACGGGAACAAATTATCTTTAATAACATGCAGATTTTCAACGAAATGCATCACTTTTGTCTGTCCTCCTCCTGAACAATGGACCATTCCGTGTATCTCGTGGCGTATTGACTCCAGCACTTTGATTATAACCGGGGCATAAGTACGGGTCGGAGAAAGAACCATTTTTGCGGCATCAGTATTTAATCCTTCAATTTGATCGGTAAGCCGGTATCGGCCTGAATATATGAGATCATAAGGCAGCGTGGTATCGAGGCTCTCAGGATATTTTGAAGCAAGATAAGGAGCAAATACATCGTGCCTCGCGGAAGTTAATCCGTTGCTTCCCATACCGCTGTTATACTCTTTTTCATAAGAAGCCTGTCCCGAGGATGATAATCCGATAATTACATCACCCTTTCTTATATTATGGTTTGAGATCACATCCGCCCTTTTCATCCGGGCAACAACTGTGGAATCCACAACGATCGTTCTAACCAAATCGCCAATATCGGCCGTTTCGCCGCCGGTGGAAAATATTCCGACTCCCAGGTTCCTTAATTCTTCAAGTACTTCTTCGGTACCATTAATAACAGCTGACAGAACCTCGGCCGGTATATGATTTTTATTTCGCCCTATAGTGGAGGAGAGGAGAATATTGCTGTAAGCACCTATACATAGTAAATCATCAAGATTCATTACAATGGCATCCTGGGCAATCCCTTTCCATACCGACAGGTCACCTGTTTCCTTCCAGTAGATATAGGCGAGTGATGATTTTGTTCCGGCGCCGTCGGCATGCATTATATTACAGTATTCAGCGTCGCCACCCAGGAGATCGGGTACTATTTTGCAAAAAGCCCTTGGATAGAGCCCTTTATCGATATTCTTAATGGCAGCATGAACATCTTCCTTTGCAGAAGAAACACCTCTTTTGCTATATTTTGATTCGGTTGACATATCTTAATTTATTCCCTTATACACCCATTCTATAGATTGCTTAAGCAGCTTTCTGAAGTTCTGGTTTTCAAAAGTAGGCACATCGTGACCACTCTGAAGCACAACTATTCTTGATTTTCCATACATCTTTGACCATCCTATTAAAGGTGTGCTGCTCGGTTCATCAGTAGTAAGAAGGGGGGTTACACCCTCTTCAACATAATAGCCCTTATAAGTCTCATCAAAAATCGGGAAATCATCTACACCTTTAGTTACAGGATTGTTCTTACTTACAACCTTTACATTGAAATGAACATCATGTATATAAGAGCAGGGCTGATACTCCTTGCCCCTGAAAGTAGTTGCTTTATGAAAATATTTTCCTCCTATTATGTTCCAGTATTCAGTCCAGTCGTCGTAAGCACAAATACTATGGTGCAGTGCTACCACCGGTTTTCCTTCACTTATGCATTCTGCAAAAACTTTTGCCTGCTCATCAGTAATTTTCTGCCACATGTGGTAAAATACAAGAACATCATAGCTTATGCGGTTTTCAGGAAGAAACATATCATATGCAGCCGGAAGTTCAGCTACCTTATAAGTTATGTTATCGCCCAGACCTGAAAGCATCTGGTTAAACTGCTCCACTTTATATGTGTGTCCACCAGTAATTACCAGAATGCGGATTGTTTTAGCAGGAGGATCAGCAATTGTAACAATTGTTACAAAACAAAGCAGGAGAAGTGAAAGCAAATATCTCATATGATGAAGAGTTACCTTTTATTTCTTTGGGGCTTCATAATCTGTTCTCAATACCCTGAATTCCGTTCTCCTGTTTATCTGATGGGCAATCTCTTTTTGTTCATCGGTCGACAGGGAATTAATCAATTGTTCTGTCAGTGTTGCCCCAGATCTGAGGAAAGGATTCTGAGCAGCGATAATGGCATCAACAACTTTCGGTGTCGACTCACCATACCCTTTAGCTGAAAGTCGTTCAGCTTCAATTCCTTTTTCAATAAGGTACTGAACTACAACCTGTGCTCTTTTTTGAGAAAGATCCTGGTTGTATTGCTCGGTATCTCTTGAGTCGGTATGCGACATAAGTTCAATTGTCACATTTGGGTTATCTATGAGTGTTTCAACAAGCTTATCAAGCGAAACCATCGATTCGGGTCGTAATTCCCACTTTCCAAAATCGTAAAGAATATTCGGAAGTTCAATTGGATTATCTATCGGTGTGAGAAGTATTGTCACCATAAATTCACGGCTCTTCTCCTGGCCTTTTGTAGTCTCTTTGTCTTTACCCTTAAGGTATCCCCTTTTTGATGCGACCATTATATAATCTACATCAGCTTTAAGGGCAAATTTAAAATCACCTCCTGTACCTGTCTCTGACTGAAGGCTGTTGCCGTCGCTGGCAATCAGTTCAACGAGTGATCCTGTTACAGGAGCCCCGGTTTTTTCATCTTTAACCAGACCTGTTACACTAAACTTCAGGGGTGGAAGTTCAAACAGATAGAGATCATCATTCCCTCTCCCCTTTCTTGTAGAGCTGAATATTCCTCTCTCATTCTCGCCTTCGAAAGTAATTCCAAAATCATCCGCAAAACTATTGATCGGGGGTTTCATGTTCTGAACAGTCCAGCTGCCGTCAGGCTGCGGCTTAGCCCTGAAAATATCGAGTCCCCCCATTCCTATTAATCCGTCAGACGCAAAATAGAGAGTCCCATCGCTTCTTTCATAAGGGAATAGTTCATCTCCGGGCGTGTTAATATCTGGACCAAGATTTTCAGGTTTTGACCATGCACCGTTTCCTGATCTTGTCACTTTCCAGATGTCTTTTTTCCCTGATCCTCCTGCTATATCAGAAACAAAATAAAGAGTTGATCCGTCGGGTGATATTGAAGGATGTGCAGCTACAACAGAGTCGGGTAATACTCCAATGTTTTTGGGTTCACTCCACGTATCCCCCGACTTTTTTGATACCATTATAACACAACCTTTCTTCTCACGTTTTCCTGCCTCGCAGCGTGTGAAATAAATCTCCTTATAATCGGAAGAAAAAGAAGGAGTACCGTCTTCAAACTCGCTGTTTATTGCCTGCACCGGCACAGGAGTGCTCCATTTGGATTTCTTATCCATCCGGCTTTCAAAGATATCAGTATAGCTTTGACCGGTTGCGCCATGTGTCTGAGTACCTGCGGCATCGTCACGCGAGGATGTAAAATATATGAGTCCGAAATCGTCTCTTCCATATGCCGGACTAAAATCAGATTCTTTGGAGTTGATATCTCTCAGGTCTTCGACCTTATATGCTTCGGGATTCCTTAGCCATTCGATAGCCAGTTCGCAGGAACGGATCTCCTGGTCAGCTCTGGCATCGGAAGGTGCAATCTGTTTATACTTCTTAAATTCATCTATTGCCTGCTGATGTTTCCCGTTCTTCTTTATTGATTCGGCAAGCCAGAATTGTGCATCGGGTCGTGAAAATGACGATTTCACTGCCAGTTTATACCATGTCTCGGCATTTTTGGGATCATTTATAAGTCTATAGCACTCAGCAATCATAAACACAAGCTCAGTCCGGGTATTTTTATCAGCCTTCTTGGTTTTGGAATATGCGTCCTTAAACTGATCAATTGCATCGAAATACTCCCCGGCGGCAAAAGCGGCATAAGCTCTGTCTGATTTTCGTTTCTGGGCTGAAACGTCAGGATTAGCAACAATAGAAAGCAATATGATAAATAACAATAATCGTTTCATAAATCCGCCATGAATTTGAGCATAAAAGTAATCAATTTAAGGAATTCTGGTAATAATTAAAGTAACGTAATAAGTTTGTTAATAGTATATCAAAAAAAGGGACTCCAGCAGGAGTCCCTTTAACTTAAACTATGAATAAAATACAACCCAACTTATCTTGTGAAAAGCAACTCCCTGTATTTAGGAAGCGGCCATATCTCGTTATCAACAATTAGCTCCAGTTTGTCGATATGTACCCGGATCTCATCCATATAAGGTTTTACCTTGCTCTCATAGGCTAATGCCATTTTATATGTATCAGTTATGACATTGGCTTTTTTACGTTCCTCGATCATTTCAGCCACCAGTCTCTTAATATTTGAGATATGATCTGATATTGTAACAATCATCTCTTTACGAGGTCCGGCGAGTCTTTCAAATTCTGTATCCTTAAATATCTCCTTGAGTCCTTTAACATTTTCAATAAGAGTAGTCATATAAGTTATTGCAGTCGGGACAATATGATTTATAGCAAGATCTCCAAGTACACGTGCTTCAATCTGAACCTTTTTGGTAAATTTTTCATATTCCACCTCAACACGGCTTTCGAGCTCTTTATCTGTCAATACTCCTGATCCAACAAGTGTGCTTCTTGATTTTGCACTGAGCAATGTGCTAATTGATTCAGGTACGCTGGCAATATTTGAAAGGCCTCTTTTCTTCGCCTCCTTATGCCATTCAGCACTATAACCATCACCTTCAAACAATACCTTTTCAGATTCAAGAATGTACTTTTTCAGTACCATAAATATTGCTTCATCCTTGTTTCTTCCCTTTTTAATAATAACATCGACATCCTTTTTGAACTGTGCGAGCTGATGAGCGACGGCAGCATTAAGGACAATCATTGCTGAGCTGCAGTTGGCAGATGAGCCTACTGCCCTGAATTCAAACCTGTTACCGGTAAAAGCAAATGGGGAAGTACGGTTTCTGTCGGTATTGTCGAGCATTATCTCAGGTATTTTACCAATACCCAGTTTCAGTTCAGTCTTCTGAGCCGGAGTCATTTTGGCATCGGTAACCTTTCGTGCAATATTCTCGAGCATTCCTGTAAGGTACGATCCGAGGAATATTGATATTATTGCGGGAGGAGCCTCATGACCACCAAGACGGTAAGAATTGGTCTCATTCATTACTGATGCTCTGAGAATCTCGTTATTATCATATACTGCCTTCACAACATTTACAAGAAATGTAAGGAACTGCAGATTTGTTTTTGGATTCTTACCGGGAGACAAAAGGTTTACTCCGGTATTGGTAGCCATCGACCAGTTATTATGTTTACCTGATCCGTTGATCCCTGCAAAAGGCTTTTCATGAAACAGTACTCTGAATTTATGTTTGCGAGCTACCCTCTTCATAATATCCATCAGAAGCTGGTTGTGATCAACTGCCAGGTTTACCTCCTCAAATATCGGGGCACATTCAAACTGATTGGGAGCTACCTCATTATGACGTGTCTTTACCGGAATTCCCAGACGATAAGCTTCGCATTCAAAATCCTCCATGAAATTCATTACCCGTTCAGGAATTGATCCGAAGTAATGATCGGACAGCTGCTGGTCTTTAGAAGACTGGTGACCCATCATTGTTCTTTCTGCAAGCATAAGATCAGGTCTTGCATAATACAATGCTTCATCAATCAGAAAATACTCCTGCTCACAACCGAGAGTGGCAATTACTTTATTGACATCTTTATCAAAGTACTGACAGACATCTACTGCTGCTTTATCAAGTGCAGAGAGAGCCTTAAGAAGAGGAGCTTTATAATCAAGAACTTCTCCTGTATATGATACGAAAATTGTCGGAATACAAAGTGTTGTACCTACAATAAATACCGGGGATGAAACATCCCATGCAGTATAGCCTCTTGCTTCAAATGTATTACGAATACCACCGCTTGGAAAACTTGAGGCATCAGGTTCAGACTGAACCAGTACTTCTCCTGAAAAATTCTCAACAACCCGGCCATTATCGCCCATTTCCATAAATCCATCATGCTTCTCAGCTGTCCCGTCAGTAAGCGGATGGAACCAGTGGGTATAGTGAGTGGCACCTTTACTTATAGCCCATGCTTTGAGCCCGGTAGCAACCTGGTTCGCTTCCTGACGGCTTAATGATTTACCTTCATGTATAGCCCTTTTCACTACTTTATATGCCTCTTTCGACAGGTAGTGTTCCATTTTTGGAAGATCAAAAACATTCTCTCCGAAGTATTCGGATACAACTTTAGATGGTGTTGAGACTGCAACCGGTTCGCGGTTGAACACTTCTCTTAATGCACTAAATCTGAGTTCTGCCATTTTTTTAAGTATTTTTTACAAAAATAGAGATATTTTTAATATACACCCTGTTTTTTAGGGTTATTTTCGTTATTTAGATTGTTTTTTATTAACATACCCCCTGTTTTTTATGTTATTCTCCATTATTTTATAGTTTTTTTATAGTTGGGCCGAAAATAACCCCCTTGCCCTCCGGGCATTCCCCCTGGGAGGGGAGATGCCACGCAGTGGCAGAAGGGCCTTAATATACAATTTAATATATGTCCAGTGTTTTAATGAAATTTTGTTATATTTGTCGCCTGTATTAAAAAAGCAATATTTCTATTAATTATTAAAGTATATATTACATGTCAGCACTTCAATTTTTACGTGAGAAAGCCGGAGTTTTGGTTGCGGGAGTTATTGGTCTTTCACTTCTTTTATTTGTTGTGAGCGATTTCTTTGGAAATGGCAGAGGACAAAGGATGAAGATGAAGAAATACTATGAAATTGGTGAGATCGGCGGGGATATGGTACAGTACCAGGACTATGAGCTGAGACTTCAGAATCTTACTGAGATTTATAAGTTGTCAGGACGTACAAATCTTGATGAGGCTACTGTTGAAACTATGAGGGAGCAGACCTGGCAGCAGATGGTAAGGGAAAAGATCCTTGATTCACAGTATGAGAAACTCGGAATCGGAGTAAGTACTGAGGAAGTGGATGAGCTTGTTCTTGGAAACTATCCTCACCAGATAGTTCAGCAATTATTCACCGATCAGCAAACCGGTGCTTTTAACAAGTCATTCCTTGTTAACTTCCTTAAGCAGACCGAAGTTGATGAAACAGCAAAAAGATACTGGCTCTTCTTTGAAGATGAAATTGTAAACGACAGGATGAATACGAAATACAGTAACCTGGTGTCAAAAGGATTATATGTAACATCCAAACAGGCTGAATTTGATAAAGCTCTTGCCGGTAACACAGTTGACTTCAGTTATATTCTTAAGAACTATGCAACTATTGCTGATTCTTCAGTTACAATTACTGATAGTGAAATACAGGCTTACTATACTAAACACAAGGACAGTTATAAGAGAACTGCACTGAGAGATATTGAATATGTTACTTTTGATGTAACTCCTTCGGAAGAAGACATTAAGCAGACTGAAGACTGGATGAACAAAACAAAAGAAGAGTTTGCTGCTGCTGCTGATCCGGTTCAGTTTATTAACCTTACTGCTGACACCCGTTATGTTGGATTTTACACTCCACTGACAGACGTTCCTGAGAACCTGAGGGATTTTGCAAAAAAAGAAGATGTGACCTCAATTTATGGTCCTTATCTTGAAGATGGTTATTACAAAATGGCCAAACTTATTGCTGTAGCTAACAGACCAGATTCAGTTAAAGTTCGTCATATTCTTCTTTCTCCCAATCAGACAAGAAGTCTTGATGATGTTAAACGCCAGGCAGATAGCCTTATGAAACTGATCAAATCAGGAACTCCGTTTGAAATACTTGCTCTTGCCAATTCAGATGATCAGGGTTCGGCACAGCTTGGCGGTGACCTCGGATGGTTTCCGGAAGGAAGAATGGTAGTACCTTTCAACAATGCATGTTTTTCAGGGAAAAAAGGTGATTTAAAAACTGTTGAGACAACATTTGGTATTCACATTATTGAAATTCTTGCACAATCGAAAGACACCAAAAAGTATAATATCGGTCTCATTGACCGTAAAATAATACCAGGTACCCTGACCAACCAGAAGATCTACAGTGAAGCCAGTCAGTTTGCCGGTACAAATGATACATATGAGAAATTCAACAAGGCTGTTGCCGAAAAAGGTTTGAATAAAAGAGTAGCCAATGACGTTTCTCCACAGCAGAAAACACTCCCCGGGCTTGATAGTCCCCGTGGTTTGATCATGTCTTTGTTTCAGGCTGAAGAAGGTAAAATTATACTGAGCAATGAGCAGGCAGTTTTCGAATTAGGAGAACAATATGTTGTTGGATATTGTACTAAGGTTCTGGAAGACGGAATTGCTCCCTTAAAAGATGTTGAGAACGATATTAAGTTCGCTCTTATAAAAGACAAGAAGGCTGAACTTATTTCAGCAGAATTTGTCAGGAATAGCGGTTCAGGCAAGACCCTTGATGATATTGCAAGAGCAATGTCGCTTACAATTCAGGAAGCTACACAGATTACCTTCAGATCATACACCGTACCAGGTGCCGGAACAGAGCCTGCACTTATTGCTGCTGCTTCAGCTGCAAAACAGGGTGAAGTTGCAGGACCGGTAAAAGGGCTTAATGGAGTTTATATGCTCATTGCAAATAATGTAACACCAGCACAGGGAGAAGATGTAAAGCTTTTACAGGACAGGCTAGCCTCTACATTCCAGATGAGAGGAACATATGAAGCTTATGAAGCTCTCCGTAAAAATGCAAATATCATTGACAGGAGATACAAGTTCTATTAGCAGAACACAGATTCAAAATATAAAAGGACATGCTGCGGTATGTCCTTTTTTTGTATCCATAAGCCGCTGCGCGGCATATCCAATGAAAGATTTTACTATTATTTTCAAACCCCTCTGCCCTTCGGGCATCTCCCCTGGAAGGGGAGAAAATCCCTGCAATTAACCGAATTTCACTTACTTCCAGAGTTTTCTCCCCCCCCCGGGGGGAGTGGCCGGAGGCCGAGGGGGTGTATGTATGATGCAGGATTACCCTGTTAATCTTCTGCTAAGCGAAGTCTGGAGACTTCGCTTTACCTGCATTGTAGTCTTAAGGTTACATTTATCTGCGACGCAGTCAGAGACTCCGCCGGGCAAGAGTAATTTGGATTTCTTAGCGTCTTTGTGTGAATGGGGTATAAATAGAAAAAGCCCCTTGATTACTCAAGGGGCTTTTAATTAAAGTCGGCGACGACCTACTCTCCCACAATTGCAGTACCATCGGCGCTGTCGGGCTTAACTTCTCTGTTCGGAATGGGAAGAGGTGGAACCCCGACGCTATAGTCACCTAAAGATCTTTTGAAGTCTGAAGTCCGAAGTCCGAAGTCCGAAGTTTGAAGAATATATCTTCCTTACTTCTTTCTTCCGTCTTCTGTCTTCCGTCTTCCGTCTTTTAAATAACTTAGACACATCGGAAAGGAAAGTTAATAAATCTGTACCCCGAAAGTTTACGGGTAATTAGTATTGCTCGGCTTTGACGTTACCGCCTTTACACCTGCAACCTATCAACGTCGTAGTCTTCAACGACCCTTAAAGGAGATCTCATCTTGAGACGAGCTTCGTACTTAGATGCTTTCAGTGCTTATCTCTTCCAAACATAGCTACCCTGCGATGCAGCTGGCGCCACAACAGGTACACTAGAGGTCTGTCCAACACGGTCCTCTCGTACTAGTGTCAGGTTCTCTCAAATCTCCTACGCCCACAACAGATAGGGACCGAACTGTCTCACGACGTTCTGAACCCAGCTCGCGTGCCACTTTAATCGGCGAACAGCCGAACCCTTGGGACCTTCTCCAGCCCCAGGATGTGACGAGCCGACATCGAGGTGCCAAACCGCCGCGTCGATATGAGCTCTTGGCGGCGATCAGCCTGTTATCCCCGGAGTACCTTTTATCCTTTGAGCGATGGCCCTTCCATACGGAACCACCGGATCACTATGCTCTACTTTCGTACCTGATCGACTTGTCGGTCTCACAGTCAAGCGCCCTTATGCCATTGCACTCTGCGCACGGTTACCAATCGTGCTGAGGGCACCTTGAGAAGCCTCCGTTACTCTTTTGGAGGCGACCACCCCAGTCAAACTACCCACCAAACAATGTCTCCCCTTGCGGGGGTTAGGTTCCAGATAAATAAAGGGTCGTATTTCAAGGGTGACTCCCCGATTCCTGGCGAAACCGGTTCATAGTCTCCGACCTATCCTACACATTATTTACCCAAAATCAATGTTAAGCTATAGTAAAGGTTCACGGGGTCTTTCCGTCCCGTTGCGGGTACCCGGCATCTTCACCGGGACTACAATTTCACCGAGCTCGTGGCTGAGACAGTGCCCAGATCGTTACACCATTCGTGCAGGTCGGAACTTACCCGACAAGGAATTTCGCTACCTTAGGACCGTTATAGTTACGGCCGCCGTTTACTGGGGCTTCAATTCAGAGCTTCTCATCCCGAAGGACAATAACCCCCCCTCTTAACCTTCCAGCACCGGGCAGGTGTCAGGCCTTATACTTCATCTTTCGATTTCGCAAAGCCATGTGTTTTTGCTAAACAGTCGCCTGGGCCATTTATCTGCGTCCCTCTTGCGAGGGAGACCTTTTTCCCGAAGTTACAGGTCTAATTTGCCTAGTTCCTTAGCCACGGATCACTCGAGCACCTTAGGATTCTCTCCTCGACTACCTGTGTCGGTTTGTGGTACGGGCACCATGTACCTGAAGCTTAGAGGTTTTTCTTGGAAGTCTGTTTAGGATCACTATCCGCTTGCCCGAAGGCTCGCGGTACTGTCAGGTTCATCATACCAAAGCTATTAACCTTAATATATAACTACACCCTTTAACGTACTATTCCGTCAGTACGCGGATCTTTCACTACTCCGTCACCCCTTCGCAGTACACGGTGGTACTGGAATATTAACCAGTTGTCCATCGAGATCGCCGTTCGGCTTACCCTTAGGACCCGACTAACCCTGATCCGATTAGCGTTGATCAGGAAACCTTAGTCTTTCGGTGGACAGGTTTCTCACCTGTCTTATCGTTACTTATGCCTACATCTTCTTTTCCAGCCGCTCCAACATACTTTACAATACATCTTCTGCGCTGACTGGAATGCTCCCCTACCAATAACGCTCAAAAGCGTTAGTCCATAGCTTCGGTAATATGCTTATGCCCGATTATTATCCACGCACAACCGCTCGACTAGTGAGCTGTTACGCACTCTTTAAATGAATGGCTGCTTCCAAGCCAACATCCTAGCTGTCAAAGCAGTCGCACCTCGTTTAATCAACTTAGCATATATTTTGGGACCTTAGCTGATGGTCTGGGTTCTTTCCCTTTCGTCCACGGACCTTAGCACCCGCAGGCTCACTCCCGTGTATATCTTGCAGCATTCGGAGTTTGTCAGGGGTTGATAGGCGGTGAAGCCCTCTAGCCCTATCAGTAGCTCTACCTCTGCAAGACTCACCACGAGGCTGCACCTAAATGCATTTCGGGGAGTACGAGCTATTTCTCAGTTTGATTAGCCTTTCACCCCTATCCTCAGTTCATCCAAAGACTTTTCAACGTCAACTAGTTCGGCCCTCCATCCCGTGTTACCGGAACTTCAGCCTGACCAAGGATAGATCACAAAGTTTCGCGTCTACCCCCTCTAACTATACGCCCTATTCAGACTCGCTTTCGCTTCGGCTCCAACTCTTAAAGTCTTAACCTTGCTAGAGAGGTGTAACTCGTAGGCTCATTATGCAAAAGGCACGCCGTCACCAAACCTAAGTCTGGCTCCGACAGGTTGTAAGCGCACGGTTTCAGGTACTATTTCACTCCCCTGTTCGGGGTACTTTTCACCTTTCCCTCACGGTACTGGTTCACTATCGGTCTCTCAGAAGTATTTAGCCTTACCGGATGGTCCCGGCAGTTTCAATCAGGATTTCTCGTGTCCCGACCTACTCAGGATACCAATTATATTATTAATACTTACACGTACGGGACTTTCACCTTCTACGGTCTTACTTTCCAGAAATGTTCCATTTCATATTAATAATAATGTCACTGGTCCTTCAACCCCAAAAACGCCAAAACGTCCTTGGTTTGGGCTATTCCCCGTTCGATCGCCACTACTAAGGGAATCACTTTTGTTTTCTTTTCCTCCGGGTACTAAGATGTTTCAGTTCTCCGGGTTTGCTCCTCGTATCACTACGGGTACCAGGTCTTCATCCTGGTGGGTTGCCCCATTCGGAAATCAACGGATATATCGGATATTTGCTCCTCCCCGTTGCTTATCGCAGCTTGTCACGTCCTTCTTCGCCTCTGAGAGCCAAGGCATTCACCATGCGCTCTTATTTACTTTCTTGAGTTAATCAAATTTACTAACTTTCTTACCAATATGTCAAAGAACTTTTTCGGAATTGCCCCTAAATCCCCTTGAAGGGGACTTTTTTACCCCCTTTAGGGGGAAGGGGGCGAACCCCTTAACCACATACGCCTAAGCTTAAGTGGTTTAAGTTATAATAATGAAGTATACCAGACGGATATGTAACTATGTCCATTTTCTATCGGAGCACAGTTAAGTATTGATTTTCTCCAGAAAGGAGGTGTTCCAGCCGCACCTTCCGGTACGGCTACCTTGTTACGACTTAGCCCCAGTCACTAGTTTTACCCTAGGCCGCTCCTTACGGTTACGGACTTCAGGTACCCCCAACTTCCATGGCTTGACGGGCGGTGTGTACAAGGCCCGGGAACGTATTCACCGCGCCATGGCTGATGCGCGATTACTAGCGAATCCAGCTTCACGGAGTCGAGTTGCAGACTCCGATCCGAACTGAGACCGGCTTTCGAGATTCGCATCCTGTCTCCAGGTAGCTGCCCTCTGTACCGGCCATTGTAACACGTGTGTAGCCCTGGACATAAGGGCCGTGCTGATTTGACGTCATCCCCACCTTCCTCACGGTTTACACCGGCAGTTTCGTTAGAGTTCCCGGCATTACCCGCTGGCAACTAACGATAAGGGTTGCGCTCGTTATGGGACTTAACCCGACACCTCACGGCACGAGCTGACGACAACCATGCAGCACCTTGTAAAGAGTCCCGAAGGAAAGGGATATTTCTACCCCATGCACTCTACATTTAAGCCCAGGTAAGGTTCCTCGCGTATCATCGAATTAAACCACATGTTCCTCCGCTTGTGCGGGCCCCGTCAATTCCTTTGAGTTTCAGCCTTGCGGCCGTACTCCCCAGGTGGATAGCTTAATGCTTTTGCTTAGCCGCTGACTGTGTATCGCCAACAGCGAGTGATCATCGTTTACGGCGTGGACTACCAGGGTATCTAATCCTGTTCGCTCCCCACGCTTTCGTGCATCAGCGTCAGTAATGGCCCAGTAAGCTGCCTTCGCAATCGGTGTTCTGTGTAATATCTAAGCATTTCACCGCTACATTACACATTCCGCCTACCTTGACCGTACTCAAGACTAACAGTATCAATGGCAGTTCTCCAGTTAAGCTGAAGGTTTTCACCACTGACTTATTAATCCGCCTACGCACCCTTTAAACCCAATAAATCCGGATAACGCT
Organism: Bacteroidales bacterium; assembly: GCA_016709865.1. Taxonomy (NCBI): domain Bacteria; kingdom Pseudomonadati; phylum Bacteroidota; class Bacteroidia; order Bacteroidales; species Bacteroidales bacterium. Next base: position 554,232 of record JADJLX010000003.1, on the reverse strand, counting down.
CGCATCCTCCGTATTACCGCGGCTGCTGGCACGGAGTTAGCCGATGCTTATTCCCAAAGTACCTTCAGTTCTGTACTCGTACAAAATTTTATTCCTCTGGAAAAGAAGTTTACGACGCATAGCGCCTTCTTCCTTCACGCGGGATGGCTGGTTCAGGCTTACGCCCATTGACCAATATTCCTCACTGCTGCCTCCCGTAGGAGTCTGGTCCGTGTCTCAGTACCAGTGTGGGGGATCACCCTCTCAGGACCCCTAGACATCGCAGCCTTGGTAAGCCGTTACCTTACCAACTAGCTAATGTCACGCATGCCCATCCCGTACCGCCGAAGCTTTAAATATCCAAAGATGCCTCCAGATATCATTATGGGGTATTAATCCGAATTTCTCCGGGCTATCCCCCTGTACAGGGTAGGTTACATACGCGTTACTCACCCGTGCGCCGGTCGCCACCAAAGTATTGCTACCTCGTGATGCCCCTCGACTTGCATGTGTTAAGCCTCCCGCTAGCGTTCATCCTGAGCCAGGATCAAACTCTTCATTGTAAAAATTTATTCTTAAATCTCTTTACAAAAATCAATCCCGAAATCTCAATTCAAAATACTAACAAGTTATCTTGACAAGATATTTCCATATCTCGTCTGGTTGTTTACTTCATAATTTCAAAGAACTATTCTTTTGCTTTTGGGACGACAAAGTTAATACTTCCTGTCATCTATTCCAAAAAAAAACGAGATATTTTTTCCGGCTTTTTTCTTTCCCTGCTTTCCTTTCTCCTCAAAGCCGGAATTCTATCTCTCCTTCCCTTCAATCAACTCTTTGTCTTAAAGCGGGTGCAAATGTATGAAATGATTTTTACAATGCAAATAAAATGCAAGATATTTTTCAATTAATTTAATATTATTTCATTCCCCCTCTGATAAACAGTCACATACAAATCAAAAAAAATCAGATACGCTTTATTATAGTAGAAACAGACCTATACCATTATATATATAGGGGAAATTCCAATAGAAAAAAGCACAAGATATACCTGTATATTCACTTAAGTTACCTTTATCCTAAAATGAAGGCACTTCATCAACAGAAACAGCTATTTCAAAAAAATACGCAAAAACTAGATGTCCAGATTCTGCTGATTGTTTAAATTTGATATAGAATACCCTTTTTAAAAACTCAGATATATGATTGAGCTTAAAAATGAACTATTCTATTTTATAAATGTTATTAAAAAATCGTACTCTTCTATTACTAATTTTAATCTGTTATTCTTATGAAAAAAAATCTGTTTTTTGCAGTTATCCTCAGCATCGGATTAGCTGCATTAATTAATTCGTGCGTGAAAGACACTTTCACGGAGGAAGATGCTTATGCTCAGCAACGCAAGAATGAGTTATTACAGGACTCACTTGCAAAAGCCAAGCTTCTGACAGAGGCTAATCTCACCACCGAGCAGATTATGCTGCTGGACTCCCTGAAAAAAGTCGGGGGGGTAATTAACTATTCCGTTGCTGCAGTTATTGCAAGCGAGTCCTCATGGTGGAACGATTGGGTTGCCTTATATAGTAAAGGAGAACAGGCTCAGATGGCCCTTGACGGAGCAACTGTAACTGTTGCCCAACACGGACGCCTGTTCACTGCTACTACCGATCTAAGTGGAATAGCATCCTTTAAAGACCTCAGGGTTGGTACCGCGAACGTCAATATCAGGAAGACCGGCTTTACAGAGGTAAGCTATGTCGTGGATCTGCCTCCTCTTACAGAAGGATCAATAATTACTGTAAATGAGGATGATGGATATTATGTAACCGATACAGTCACAACCACAAATAATGTCATAGATATTGTTCGTCACGTTGCAACTGCAATACCTGTTTTCTCACTTACTACCAATCTTTCCACAGTTTCAGGTGTAGCTACAGTTGAAACCGACCTGACCAACGATGTACCGGAAGTTGCAGCAGGTGTAAAAATAAAAGGGATAATTGATGTGTACAATTCCAGTTTCTGGGAAAATTACATTTATGTTCCAAACGTACAAGATTGGTGGGGAGGTTACAAAGGATTTACCTATTACGGAAAAATCAAGACTATTGCATTCAGCAGTACAGTATCATCAGCAACAACTGCTGCTGACGGTACATTCTCAATACAGGTTCCATCAACACCTCAGGGATTACCAATTGATTTCGAAGTAGATCAGTTTGCTTTGAATCAGTCGCTTCTAATGCCGGCTATTTATGGTGTTCCGGTATGGGGTGTTCAGTCAGTAAGAACTCTGTTCGGCCCTGGCATCAGCTACAGCCCGATACCTAATCTTGGTCTGGCTCAGATGAATGTACAGTCTGCATATGTTCAGTTCTCTGCACCAACAGGAACTCCTGCAGCGCAGCCAACATCCGTTGCATCAGCAACAGCAGTTCTTGCAAGCTCAGGCATCGTTTCAATTAACATGACATCAGCAGGAGAAGGTTATACTCAGGCTCCTCTTGTAAGAATATCCAAAGGATCTGTTATTAATTCTGTGCAGGCTGAAGGTACAGCGGTTATCAGCGGCGGCAAAGTCACCTCTGTAACGATTACAAGCGCCGGTACAGGTTATAAACCAACAGATAGTCCGACTGTTACTTTTGTTCCTAATATTGATCAGGTTGCTACAGCTACTCCAAAAATTGGATACTCACTGGCTACTATAGCTGTTTCTGCTCCGGGAGCCGGATACCTTGCTCCTCCTGCAGTTACTATTTCATCAAATACAGGAACCGGTGCGGCTGCAACAGCTAACATGTCGGGTTATGTATCAGCTCTCACACTTACAAATCCTGGTGCAGGCTATACAGCAACACCACTTGTATCAGTAGCTCCAAGCGGCGGAACTAATGCAACAGCTACATTAACAATGACAACAGCTAACCCTGTTCATTCAGTAACTGTACCGACAAACCTTAACTTCTGGACAACAAGGAAACGCGGAACTCGTATTACCGGAGCTGGTAGCGGCGCTCTGACAGACTCAACAATTCTCAGCAGTCAGGGACGTGTTGCATTTATAACTATTCTAAATGGTGGTGCAGGCTATATTACAGCACCAACAGTAACTATAAGCGGAGGCGGTGGTTTTGGAGCTACAGCAGTAGCTACACTTACCGGCGGTGTTGTAACCGGTATCTCACTGGTTACACAGGGATCGGGATATACATCAGATCCAACAATAACACTTACAGCTGCTCCTACAGGCGGAACAAATGCTACTGCAGCACTGAGAAGAGAGTTTCAGGTTACAGGAGTCAATGTTACAGCCAGCGGAAACGGATATGTAGCGGGCACAACAAACGTTCAGTTTGAGAATGCTCCAACTTCAGGAGTATATGTAGCAGCTCCGGTTGGAGTTGTAGCGAACCTTAGCATGAGCGTTGCAGGTATTACGGTATCTGTTGCAGGTACTGAATACACATCTGCACCGGCAGTAACAATTGTACCAGCTAACGGAGTTGTAACTACTCCTGCTACAGCAACTTCTGCTATCGCCTATTTTGTTAAAAATATCGTTGTTACAAACCAGGGCAGCGGTTATGAAGGAACTGATGTGCTTGTAACATTAGCTGCTCCTCCTGTCGGAGGTACTCAGGCAACTACCGGAGCAATCGGCAGAACCAACGGTGTACTCAGAAGGATAATTGCAGGAGCACCGGGTGTTGGATATACCGCTGCACCAAATGTTATTCTCACCAATGGTACAGGAGTAATACCTGTTAAACAGGCTGAGATTACTGCAACTGTAAGTGGCGGACAGGTAACCGGTTATACTATTACTGATCCGGGTCAGGGTTACGACTTTGCATCCGATGCACAGTATGGTATAGCAATTACAACATACAATATTTCTGCTGCAGCAGCAGCTAATCCTAATCCATCTTCAGGACAGATTGCATTTATAAATGTAACTGCCCCTGGTGCAGGTTATGCCGTTGTTCCGGAGGTTGAAATATTCAATGACACACAGGGTGATGCCAACGGATTCGGTACAGGTGCAACAGCAACAGCAGTTGTTACTGACGGAAGAATCAGTGCTATAACAATAACAAATGCCGGTTCGGGATATTATGTTTCTCCGAATATCAGAATTGTTGTTGTCTCCTCAGTAATGAGAGCATATGGTAGAGCTATAGTAAGTACTGATGGCAGAATTACCGGTGTAGACTTCTCAAATCCTTCAGGCGGATGGCCAGGATATCAGTTCACACAGGGTTATGGTTACGAAACTGCACCAACAGTTACCTTCCTACCGTCTGTTACGGGTAAAGGAGCAGGAGCTGCCGGTGTTGCAACTCTGACCAACGGAAGAGTAACAAATGTCATCATGACCAATGAAGGAAGCGGTTACATAGGCAGGAATAAACCTTTGCTTATGAACTACACAACGACTCCAAGCAGTAATATCTATGCTACGGCTGGAAAGAGCTATGTGCTTGACTTCTACTTCGGTACTGGTAAGCATACGGTTACAGAACAGGGTATTTTTTAATATAGTTTAATAAAGAGCAGGCAGCAGAGTCTGCCTGTTCTTTTAACTAATCTTACAGATTATGAAAAAGATATTACTATTATTATTAATGGTAGTATTCCTCAGTAACTTAAATGCCCAGGATGAAGGATCCGGATCGTTATTCGGTAAATTCTATATCGGAGCTAAGGCAGGTTATGGTATTTCTAATTTTGAGTCGACCGTTAATTCAGAGAAGGACTTTGCAAAGATGACTTTTGACAATGTTTCATATGGCATCGTAGCAGGTTTTGAACTAACTAACCGGTTATGCATTCAGGTGGAGGGAAATTATGCCCAATACGGGGCTAGAGAATTTATCCCGAATTATATTTATTCACCAACAAATCCACTATTTGTATCATACAATCCTAACACGACTGTTGATCATGTTGATATGGATTTGTTTTATGCTGACATACCATTAACCATACGTTATTCTCTGACAGACGGTGATTTTGCTCCATACGTTTACGGAGGAGTGAATTGGGGAATAAACATGAGCGGGAATGCTACTATTGTACGTAAATTTATCGAAAATGATGTTACTATTTACCGTGAGTTCAAAGATGATATAACAGGCCAGATTAAATACAACGACTTTTCACCTGTTGTTGGTGGCGGTGTTAAATTAAATATGGGCTCATTATCTCTTCTTGGTGACGTACGCTACAAACATGGTCTTAAAAACATAAGTAATGTGAATAACAGTTTAGGCTTTAAAAACAGTGCATTATATGTAAGTGCCGGACTTGTTTTCAACTTATAGGATCATAGGTATAATAAAAAAAGCCCTCTGGAAAACCAGGGGGCTTTTTAATTAAAGTCGGCGACGACCTACTCTCCCACAATTGCAGTACCATCGGCGCTGTCGGGCTTAACTTCTCTGTTCGGAATGGGAAGAGGTGGAACCCCGACGCTATAGTCACCTAAAGGTCATTTGCGATTTCGGATTTCGGATTTCGGATTTTTTTCAATCCGCATTCCGCAATCCGCATTCCGCAATCTATACCTTATGACACATCGGAAAGGAAAGTTAATAAATCTGTACCCCGAAAGTTTACGGGTAATTAGTATTGCTCGGCTTTGACGTTACCGCCTTTACACCTGCAACCTATCAACGTCGTAGTCTTCAACGACCCTTAAAGGAGATCTCATCTTGAGACGAGCTTCGTACTTAGATGCTTTCAGTGCTTATCTCTTCCAAACATAGCTACCCTGCGATGCAGCTGGCGCCACAACAGGTACACTAGAGGTCTGTCCAACACGGTCCTCTCGTACTAGTGTCAGGTTCTCTCAAATCTCCTACGCCCACAACAGATAGGGACCGAACTGTCTCACGACGTTCTGAACCCAGCTCGCGTGCCACTTTAATCGGCGAACAGCCGAACCCTTGGGACCTTCTCCAGCCCCAGGATGTGACGAGCCGACATCGAGGTGCCAAACCGCCGCGTCGATATGAGCTCTTGGCGGCGATCAGCCTGTTATCCCCGGAGTACCTTTTATCCTTTGAGCGATGGCCCTTCCATACGGAACCACCGGATCACTATGCTCTACTTTCGTACCTGATCGACTTGTCGGTCTCACAGTCAAGCGCCCTTATGCCATTGCACTCTGCGCACGGTTACCAATCGTGCTGAGGGCACCTTGAGAAGCCTCCGTTACTCTTTTGGAGGCGACCACCCCAGTCAAACTACCCACCAAACAATGTCTCCCCTTGCGGGGTTAGGTTCCAGATAAATAAAGGGTCGTATTTCAAGGGTGACTCCCCGATTCCTGGTGAAACTGGTTCATAGTCTCCGACCTATCCTACACATTATTTACCCAAAATCAATGTTAAGCTATAGTAAAGGTTCACGGGGTCTTTCCGTCCCGTTGCGGGTACCCGGCATCTTCACCGGGACTACAATTTCACCGAGCTCGTGGCTGAGACAGTGCCCAGATCGTTACACCATTCGTGCAGGTCGGAACTTACCCGACAAGGAATTTCGCTACCTTAGGACCGTTATAGTTACGGCCGCCGTTTACTGGGGCTTCAATTCAGAGCTTCTCATCCCGAAGGACAATAACCCCCCTCTTAACCTTCCAGCACCGGGCAGGTGTCAGGCCTTATACTTCATCTTTCGATTTCGCAAAGCCATGTGTTTTTGCTAAACAGTCGCCTGGGCCATTTATCTGCGTCCCTCTTGCGAGGGAGACCTTTTCCCGAAGTTACAGGTCTAATTTGCCTAGTTCCTTAGCCACGGATCACTCGAGCACCTTAGGATTCTCTCCTCGACTACCTGTGTCGGTTTGTGGTACGGGCACCATGTACCTGAAGCTTAGAGGTTTTTCTTGGAAGTCTGTTTAGGATCACTATCCGCTTGCCCGAAGGCTCGCGGTACTGTCAGGTTCATCATACCAAAGCTATTAACCTTAATATATAACTACACCCTTTAACGTACTATTCCGTCAGTACGCGGATCTTTCACTACTCCGTCACCCCTTCGCAGTACACGGTGGTACTGGAATATTAACCAGTTGTCCATCGAGATCGCCGTTCGGCTTACCCTTAGGACCCGACTAACCCTGATCCGATTAGCGTTGATCAGGAAACCTTAGTCTTTCGGTGGACAGGTTTCTCACCTGTCTTATCGTTACTTATGCCTACATCTTCTTTTCCAGCCGCTCCAACATACTTTACAATACATCTTCTGCGCTGACTGGAATGCTCCCCTACCAATAACGCTCAAAGCGTTGAGTCCATAGCTTCGGTAATATGCTTATGCCCGATTATTATCCACGCACAACCGCTCGACTAGTGAGCTGTTACGCACTCTTTAAATGAATGGCTGCTTCCAAGCCAACATCCTAGCTGTCAAAGCAGTCGCACCTCGTTTAATCAACTTAGCATATATTTTGGGACCTTAGCTGATGGTCTGGGTTCTTTCCCTTTCGTCCACGGACCTTAGCACCCGCAGGCTCACTCCCGTGTATATCTTGCAGCATTCGGAGTTTGTCAGGGGTTGATAGGCGGTGAAGCCCTCTAGCCCTATCAGTAGCTCTACCTCTGCAAGACTCACCACGAGGCTGCACCTAAATGCATTTCGGGGAGTACGAGCTATTTCTCAGTTTGATTAGCCTTTCACCCCTATCCTCAGTTCATCCAAAGACTTTTCAACGTCAACTAGTTCGGCCCTCCATCCCGTGTTACCGGAACTTCAGCCTGACCAAGGATAGATCACAAAGTTTCGCGTCTACCCCCTCTAACTATACGCCCTATTCAGACTCGCTTTCGCTTCGGCTCCAACTCTTAAAGTCTTAACCTTGCTAGAGAGGTGTAACTCGTAGGCTCATTATGCAAAAGGCACGCCGTCACCAAACCTAAGTCTGGCTCCGACAGGTTGTAAGCGCACGGTTTCAGGTACTATTTCACTCCCCTGTTCGGGGTACTTTTCACCTTTCCCTCACGGTACTGGTTCACTATCGGTCTCTCAGAAGTATTTAGCCTTACCGGATGGTCCCGGCAGTTTCAATCAGGATTTCTCGTGTCCCGACCTACTCAGGATACCAATTATATTATTAATACTTACACGTACGGGACTTTCACCTTCTACGGTCTTACTTTCCAGAAATGTTCCATTTCATATTAATAATAATGTCACTGGTCCTTCAACCCCAAAAACGCCAAAACGTCCTTGGTTTGGGCTATTCCCCGTTCGATCGCCACTACTAAGGGAATCACTTTTGTTTTCTTTCCTCCGGGTACTAAGATGTTTCAGTTCTCCGGGTTTGCTCCTCGTATCACTACGGGTACCAGGTCTTCATCCTGGTGGGTTGCCCCATTCGGAAATCAACGGATATATCGGATATTTGCTCCTCCCCGTTGCTTATCGCAGCTTGTCACGTCCTTCTTCGCCTCTGAGAGCCAAGGCATTCACCATGCGCTCTTATTTACTTTCTTGAGTTAATCAAATTTACTAACTTTCTTACCAATATGTCAAAGAACTTTTTCGGAATTGCCCCTAAATCCCCTGAAGGGGACTTTTAGCCCCCCTTTAGGGGGGTTGGGGGGCGAACCCCAAATTGTGGAGAATAAGGGAGTCGAACCCTTGACCCCCTGCGTGCAAGGCAGGTGCTCTGGCCAACTGAGCTAATTCCCCAATCTTAGTAGTCCCGCGCGGAGTTGAACCGCGGACCCCTACATTATCAGTGTAGTGCTCTAACCAACTGAGCTACGGGACTGAATTATACTTCCGTACACTTAGATTGGTTGTACATTCTCCTGTATTATATAATAATGAAGTATACCAGACGGATATGTAACTATGTCCATTTTCTATCGGAGCACAGTTAAGTATTGATTTTCTCCAGAAAGGAGGTGTTCCAGCCGCACCTTCCGGTACGGCTACCTTGTTACGACTTAGCCCCAGTCACTTGTTTTACCCTAGGCCGCTCCTTACGGTGACGGACTTCAGGTACCCCAAGCTTCCATGGCTTGACGGGCGGTGTGTACAAGGCCCGGGAACGTATTCACCGCGCCATGGCTGATGCGCGATTACTAGCGAATCCAGCTTCACGGAGTCGAGTTGCAGACTCCGATCCGAACTGAGACCGGCTTTCGAGATTCGCATCCTGTCTCCAGGTAGCTGCCCTCTGTACCGGCCATTGTAACACGTGTGTAGCCCTGGACATAAGGGCCGTGCTGATTTGACGTCATCCCCACCTTCCTCACGGTTTACACCGGCAGTTTCGTTAGAGTTCCCGGCATTACCCGCTGGCAACTAACGATAAGGGTTGCGCTCGTTATGGGACTTAACCCGACACCTCACGGCACGAGCTGACGACAACCATGCAGCACCTTGTAAAGAGTCCCGAAGGAAAGGGATATTTCTACCCCATGCACTCTACATTTAAGCCCAGGTAAGGTTCCTCGCGTATCATCGAATTAAACCACATGTTCCTCCGCTTGTGCGGGCCCCCGTCAATTCCTTTGAGTTTCAGCCTTGCGGCCGTACTCCCCAGGTGGATCACTTAATGCTTTTGCTTAGCCGCTGACTGTGTATCGCCAACAGCGAGTGATCATCGTTTACGGCGTGGACTACCAGGGTATCTAATCCTGTTCGCTCCCCACGCTTTCGTGCATCAGCGTCAGTAATGGCCCAGTAAGCTGCCTTCGCAATCGGTGTTCTGTGTAATATCTAAGCATTTCACCGCTACATTACACATTCCGCCTACCTTGACCGTACTCAAGACTAACAGTATCAATGGCAGTTCTCCAGTTAAGCTGAAGGTTTTCACCACTGACTTATTAATCCGCCTACGCACCCTTTAAACCCAATAAATCCGGATAACGCTCGCATCCTCCGTATTACCGCGGCTGCTGGCACGGAGTTAGCCGATGCTTATTCCCAAGGTACCTTCAGTCCTGTACGCGTACAAGATTTTATTCCTCCGGAAAAGAAGTTTACGACGCATAGCGCCTTCTTCCTTCACGCGGGATGGCTGGTTCAGGCTTGCGCCCATTGACCAATATTCCTCACTGCTGCCTCCCGTAGGAGTCTGGTCCGTGTCTCAGTACCAGTGTGGGGGATCACCCTCTCAGGACCCCTAGACATCGCAGCCTTGGTAAGCCGTTACCTTACCAACTAGCTAATGTCACGCATGCCCATCCCGTACCGCCGAAGCTTTAAATATCCAAAGATGCCTCCAGATATCATTATGGGGTATTAATCCGAATTTCTCCGGGCTATCCCCTGTACAGGGTAGGTTACATACGCGTTACTCACCCGTCTGCCGGTCGCCACCAGGTATTGCTACCCGTGATGCCCCTCGACTTGCATGTGTTAAGCCTCCCGCTAGCGTTCATCCTGAGCCAGGATCAAACTCTTCATTGTAAAAATTTATTCTTAAATCTCTTTACAAAAATCAATCCCGAAATCTCAATTCAAAATACTAACAAGTTATCTTGACTAGATATTTCCATATCTCGTCTGGTTGTTTACTTCATAATTTCAAAGAACTATATTTTCTTTTGGGACGACAAAGATAACGCTTCAAATATTTCTTCCAAAGAATTTGATATATTTTTTCATCTATTTTCTGAAATAATTTCAGTAATTAAATTGAGGTCGGTTGAAAAGTGCTATTTTCGTAAATATTTAAAGCCTATGTCGAATATCGTTATCATCCCAACATACAAGGAAAAAGAGAATATTGAGGCTATCATAAAAGCCATATCAGATCTTCCGGTTTCATTCGACATTCTTATAATTGATGACAACTCTCCCGACGGGACAGCCGACATAGTTAAATCGCTTCAGCCATCCATCAGTAACCTTCACCTTATTGAAAGGCCAGGGAAACTGGGTCTGGGAACAGCCTATATTGCCGGCTTTGAATGGGCTCTGAGCAGAAACTACAAATATATATATGAGATGGATGCCGACTTCTCTCACGACCCACGCGACCTAGTACGGCTTTATAATGCCTGCGAGATTGATGGCGCAGACCTGGCTATAGGCTCCAGATATATCAGCGGGGTAAATGTTGTTAACTGGCCACTGTCCAGGGTGCTTATGTCTTATGTCGCGTCAATATATGTAAGGGTAATTACAGGTATGAGAATAATGGACACTACTGCCGGATTCAAATGTTACCGGAAAGAAGTTCTCGAGAATATTAAACCCGGACATATAAAATCAGTCGGATATGGTTTCCAGATTGAGATGAAATTCACTGCCTGGAAAATGGGATACAAAATAGTTGAAGTGCCAATTATCTTCACAGACCGTAAACTGGGCGCCTCAAAAATGACAGGCGGGATCTTTAACGAAGCACTGTGGGGAGTACTCAGAATGAAACTGAGGAGTGTTTTTACAAAATATCATAAGAAATAGTATACCTTATTATATATATGTAATCGCCCCCCTGCCCCCCTAAAGGGGGGTTAAATCTCGATTAAGAAGAGAATTTTATTCATAATCAAGAAGTTAGCCCCCCTTTAGGGGGGATGGGGGGGGCAAAAACTGGAACCATGAGCAGTATACTTATCAAAAACGCAACAATAGTCAATGAAGGAAAGACCTCCATTGATGACTTGCTTATTGTCGATGAACTCATATCTGCTATCGGTGATGCCAATGAAATGCATATTCCTTCCGGTACAATAACAATTGATGGAACAGGACTATTGCTGCTCCCCGGCGTTATTGATGATCAGGTACACTTTAGAGAACCCGGACTAACCCACAAAGGAGATATCAATAGTGAAACAAGAGCCGCAGCAGCAGGTGGGGTAACTTCATTTATGGAGATGCCTAATACTGTTCCTCAGACAGTTACAATGGATGCTCTTAACCATAAATACAAACTTGGATCTGAGAAATCACTGGTCAATTACTCATTTCTTATCGGTGCCACTAACGACAATCTTGACGAAGTTTTGAAGGCTGATCCTTCAAATGTGTGTGGTATTAAGGTCTTTATGGGATCATCAACCGGCAATATGCTTGTTGACAGGGAAAGTGCTTTGCGTGAACTTTTTAAAAAGGCACATATGCCGGTAAGCACTCACTGCGAAGATGAATCAACTATCAGAAAAAATTCAGAAATATACCGGCAGAAATATGGTGAAGATGTTCCTTTCAGCATGCATCCTCTTATCCGAAGCAGGGAAGCCTGTTATTTGTCTTCATCCTATGCTGTAAGACTGGCTAGGGATTATAATACAAGGCTCCATATTTTTCATCTCTCAACAGCTGATGAGATGAAACTGTTTTCAAACGAACTTCCCCTTTCTCAGAAGAGAATCACTGCGGAAGTTTGTGTCCACCACCTGTGGTTTGAAGAATCTTCATACACAGAAAAAGGATCTTTAATAAAATGGAATCCTGCCATAAAGACAATGTTTGACAGAGAGGCACTTATAAAAGCGGTGAATAACAACACAATAGACATAGTCGCTACTGATCACGCCCCCCATACAATGGAGGAGAAAAAAAATACATATTTCAAAGCACCCTCAGGCGGACCACTAATCCAGCATTCATTGGTCACTATGCTTGAAATGTGGCACCGCAAAATATTCAGTCTCGAAAAAGTTGTTGAAATGATGTGCCATAATCCGGCCATTCTCTTTAATATCCGGAAAAGAGGATTTATCAGGGAGGGTTACAAAGCCGATCTTTGCCTTGTTAATCCTTCATCTCCATGGAGTGTGTCAAAGGATAACATTCTATATAAGTGCGGTTGGTCTCCATTTGAAGGCGAAACCTTCAGATCAAAAGTTGAAAAAACTATTGTAAACGGAACAATAGTGTATGATAAGGGGGTGATAAACGAGGATTACAGGGGGCAAAGGCTAATGTTTGACAGATAGGACTATTTGTTAAGGGTTGCTTCGTCGCTTCTCTCCTCGCAATGACCCATAATACAAGGCAGTTTCGTCACTACGATCCTCATAAGGACGAGGTAAACAAGACAGATCGGTCATTGAGAGGACGACGAAGGAGGATGAAACAATCCTTCACTTTCTTACCACAAACCGTACTGTACTTCTCATCCTCTGCTCCAGCAGGATCTCGCGGCCTGCTGTTATTTTATTAACAGCATTCTGAGTGTAATGCCTGATCGTAAGCATCTCAACACTTTCATTATATACCAGCGCAAACTCCAGATTCATACTCTCAATAAGTGCATCAATCCTGCGCCGTTCATCATCAACACATACATCTATACTTACAGCACTCGCCTCCACAAGGTTTACTTTTATCCCATGCTGCATGAAAACATGAAAGATCCTGCTAAGGTTTTCATCCATAACAAAAGAGAAATCACGTGGTATAATTGAAATAAGAATCTGATTCTCTTTCTTTATAAAAACCGGGATGACTCTCTTAAGAACCGCATCAGATTTTATCACAGTCCCTCCGGAAGAAGGATTAATAAATGATCTTACATAAAGAGGGATCTTCTTGTTATGCAATGGTTTAATTGTCTTAGGATGTATAACCTTTGCTCCTGAGAATGTCATCTCAACTGCTTCGCGATATGAGATCTCTTCAAGCAATTGTGCCTCATCCATCCATACCGGATCAGCATTCAGTATTCCGGGTACATCCTTCCAGACAGTTACTGATTCTGCATTAAGTATATTAGCCAGAACAGCAGCAGTATAATCTGAACCTTCTCTTCCAAGGGTTGATGAATCTCCTTCTGCAGTCCCTGCTATAAATCCTTGTGTGATATAAATCCTGGTATTCAGGAAGTTAAAAATGCTGTTTGTCCTGATTACGCTCTGCTCCCATTCAATATTTGCATCCCGGAATCTGTCGTCTGTTTTTATACAGGTCCTGATATCAACCAGCTCAATTCCTGATAATTCTGACTTCAGATATTCAAAAACTATTATTGATGATATTAACTCCCCGTAAGGTATTATCTGATCATACTCGAAATCATAACTACCCTTTTTGGTTTTGAGAAGGTAGGACTTCAACTTATCAATTGTCTTATTAAACAGTATAAATGCTTCACTCTCAGGGCTAAACGACAACCCATTCAGTATACTATTATGATAATCTATTAACCGATCCAAAAGTTCCTGATACCTGATGTCTCCATCAAACCACGCTCCCATGATCTGCTCAAGTGCATTTGTCATTTTCCCGCTTGCAGATACTACGATTATAAGTTCCGATTCCTCCTTTGACACTATTTTAAGCAGATTCTTAATCCCTTCAGCATTTTTTATTGATGCCCCGCCAAATTTATAGACCTTCATATTAAAAAATTTGGGTAAAATTAATATTTCCCTGCCAGAATGCAATTCCGATCTCATACTACCATTGTAAGATTCATTTTAGTAAATTTGCCGGCGAATTCCTGCAAATGAAAGAGAACAAAATATCAGAAATCTATAACCTGCATCCTGTCATTCCTCTTATTATTGAATCGGTTAACTCCGACAAACCGGGAAATACACAGATTGAAGGGTTATCAGGGTCATCAAAGGCCATGGTTCTCTCAATTGTATTTCACAAAACACAAACAACTCATGTTGTGGTGATACCTGAAAAGGAAGATGCAGCTTACTTTTATAACGACCTGGTATCCCTTTTAGGTGATGAATCTGTCTTCTTCTTCCCGTCAACATACAAAAGATCAGTACAATATGAGCAGACTGAACCGGCTAATATTGTACTTCGTACAGAAGTTCTTAATCACCTTGCCTCCGGTAAAAGAAAGGGAATTATCGTTACCTATCCCGAGTCGGCAATGGAAAAAGTTGTCAGCAAAAGGAACCTGAAGAAAAACACTTTCAATATAAGCAAAGGTGACAAAATTTCTCTCGAATTTCTGGAGGAGGTTCTCCATGAGTATAATTTTGTGAGAACAGATTTTGTCTATGAACCCGGTCAATATTCAATAAGAGGAAGCATTGCCGACGTTTTCTCCTATGCTGCAGATCTTCCCTACCGTGTCGACTTTTTCGGCGAAGAAGTCGAAACAATAAGATCATTCAATACCGACGATCAGCTTTCTGTAAGTATACACAAACAAATTTCTATCATCCCCAATATTCAGGACATCTCAATTGAGGAGATAAGTGACTCATTTACAGACTTCCTGCCTCCCTCTTCTCTTATCTGGATGGAGGATTCAGCATATATCAAAGAAAAAATAAACGGAATTTACTTCCTGACAACTCAGAGAGAAGACTCCGGTTTGATAGCTGACAAGAAGGAGATTGTGATGACCGGCAACCACTTCTTCGATCATTGCAATAAGTTCAGAATGATGGAGTTCGGGAAGCACAGTCTCTCAGAATCATCAAATGTATTTGAGTTCAGGTCGGAATCGCAGCCTGTTTTCAACAAGAACTTTGAATTACTGTCAGATAAGCTGCTGGCGAACGATTCCCAGGGATATGAGACATTTATTGTTTCGGAAAGCGAGTCTCAGATTGAAAGGTTGAGAGATATTTTCAGTGAAATTAATCCCGAAGTGCATTTTACTCCTTTATTGCTTAACCTGCATGCCGGATTTACCGATCACGATCTTAAAATCTCTGTTTATACCGATCACCAGATATTCGACAGGTATCATAAGTTCAGGATCAGAGGGTTCTTTACAAAAAAAGAGAGCATTTCTGTTAAGGAACTAACGGGATTGAACCCCGGTGACTATGTTGTACATATCGATCATGGAATAGGTAAATTCGGCGGCCTCGAGAAAATAGAAGTCAACGGTAAGATACAGGAAGCTATTAAGCTGGTTTACAGAGACAATGACATTCTCTATATAGGTATCCACTCACTGCACCGCATCTCAAAATATAAGGGTAAGGATAATGCAGAGCCAAAAATCTACAAACTTGGTTCAGGAGCATGGCAAAAACTTAAGCAGGCAACCAAAAGCAGGGTAAAAGACATTGCTAAAGACCTTATCGTACTGTATGCAAAAAGAATGTCGTCACCGGGTTTTTCATTCTCACCCGACTCATATCTGCAACGCGAACTCGAAGCCTCTTTTATTTATGAAGATACTCCCGATCAGCTCACCGCCTCAGTTGCAGTAAAAGAGGATATGGAAGCGGAACATCCGATGGACCGGCTGGTTTGCGGAGATGTAGGTTTCGGAAAAACAGAGATTGCAATACGGGCAGCCTTTAAGTCAGCCACCGACAGTAAACAGACTGCTGTTCTGGTGCCGACAACAATACTGGCACTGCAGCATTATAAAACATTCTCATCGAGGCTTAAGGGTTTTCCCTGCACCGTTGAATATATAAGCAGACATAAAAAAGCTGCTGAACAAAAAAAGATTCTTGAGAAACTGGCAGAGGGGAAAATTGATATTATTATTGGTACACATAAGCTTGTGGGACAGGATGTTAAATTCAAGGATCTTGGCCTTCTGGTTATCGACGAAGAACAACGATTCGGCGTATCAGTAAAAGAAAAGCTCAAAAAGATAAAGGCTAATGTTGATACATTAACACTTACTGCCACTCCGATTCCCCGGACATTGCAGTTTTCTCTGATGGGAGCCCGTGACCTGTCGATTATAAATACTCCGCCACCCAACAGGATGCCGATTGTAACAGAACTCTACGGGTATAATGAGGATATTATTAAGGAGGGGATAGAATATGAGATCTCAAGAAACGGTCAGGTCTTCTTCATTCATAACAGGGTTGAGAATATTAAGCAGATCCAGGCCCAGATAAACCGGATATGCCCTAATGTTAAAACCGCAATCGTTCATGGACAGATGGAAGGCACACATGTGGAAAATGTCATGTACGATTTCATTCAGGGAGATTATGATGTACTTCTTGCCACAACAATTATTGAGTCGGGTCTTGATATCCCGAATGCAAATACAATATTTATAAATGATGCCCATCATTTTGGTCTTTCAGAGCTTCATCAGCTAAGAGGCAGGGTTGGGCGTTCAAATAAAAAGGCTTTCTGCTATCTGCTGGCACCGCCTCTGACCACTTTAACACATGAAGCAAGAAGAAGACTAAAGGCAATAGAGGAATTTTCGGAACTTGGTAGCGGATTTAACATAGCCATGCAGGATCTTGATATCAGGGGGTCGGGAAATCTTCTGGGAGGAGAACAAAGCGGATTTATTGCTGATGTAGGGTTTGAAACGTATCAGCGGATCTTAAATGAGGCAATGCTTGAGTTGAGAGAATCGGGATTCAAAGAACCGGAACTGAATGAAGAAAAGCCAACCGGGCCGGCAAAAACAGAAAAAGTTAAAGCATACGTCACAGACTTTCAGATAGATACTGATCTGGAGATAATGTTCCCCGATGAATACATCTCCAACATCTCAGAAAGGATAAGACTTTATAAGGAACTAAATGAGATTGACACTGAAGAATCATTAGTCGCATTTGAGAAGAAACTTACCGACAGGTTTGGAGTTATTCCCCCACCGGCTGAGGCATTGCTCGATATAGTAAGAATTAAATGGATCGCCGTAAGGCTTGGCGTGGAAAAAATACTTTTAAAAAACAATTTGCTGATAGCCAACTTTATAGCTGATCATAATTCATCATTTTACAGAAGTGCCATCTTTATTTCAATAATGAATTATGTGAATAAGAAACAGCACAGGATGAGTATGAAGCAGAAAGCAACAAGGCTTAGTCTTACTATTACTGATGTAAAAACTGTAAAAGGGGCTATTAATGTGCTGAATAATATTCTTGAATCATATTGCCCCCCGGCCCCCTAAAGGGGGTGTAAATCCCTGCTAGCGCAAGCGGACTTTAGTCCCGCATAAACTAAATTTTATTTCTAGGCATCGCTTTATTACCTTTGCAGAATATATTCTTTGTATGAACCTTATAATAGATATTGGAAATACCAATACAAAATTTGCTGTATTCAACGGATCTGATAAAAAAACTGTTTTCAGGTCGAAAGAATTTAGCTGTGAAAAGCTTGAAAAGAAGCTGGCTCCCTTTAAAATCGAAAAAGCGATAATCTCTTCGGTAAGAGACACTCCTGAGTATATTTTTGATCTTCTAACTGTTAATATTCCCAAAGTACATATACTTACATCCAGAACAAAGCTCCCATTTAAGATTGAATATGAGACACCTGACACACTTGGTCCTGACAGGATTGCCGCTGTTGCAGGAGCATTTAATGTATTCCCGGGTGAGAATGTTCTTGTTATTGATGCAGGTACTGCTCTGACATTTGAGTTCCTTACAAAGAGTATTTATAAGGGAGGAAATATCTCTCCCGGTCTTCAAATGAGGTTCAGGGCATTGCACAAATTTACAGGCAAACTACCATTGGTTTCTGCCACTGAAAAATATACATTTCCAGGCCGTAATACCTCAGATGCAATTGCTGCAGGAGTTATTACAGGGGTGACATATGAAATAAATGAGTATATTCGCACGTTTGAGAAAAAGCATACTGAATTTAAAGTAATACTTACAGGCGGCGACAGCGGATATCTTAAAGACAAAATTGACTATCCTGTCACATATTTGCCTGATATTGTGATTGATGGTTTAAATTATATTTTAGAATACAATGCGAAATAAACTTATACTACTCTTTTCGATCTTTCTGATTTCATTAACAATAACATCAAACGGTCAAAAACTTGTTAACTCACCTTACTCCAGATTTAATCTGGGATCAATAGAGCCATCAGGTTCTTTCAGGAGTCAGGGAATGGGTGGAATAAGTGTTTCGCAAAGAGATAATACCTCAATCTATTTTTCAAATCCTGCCTCTTACAGCAGCTTTGATACAATCTCCTTTATTTTCGATTTCGGGGTGGATTATACAATGGGAAAACTTTCTGATGGAGAATCAACCTATTCATCCAAAGATGGAAATTTTGATCATCTGTTCTTTGGGTTTCCTCTTGCAAAAGGATGGGGCCTTGCAGCGGGAATAAGTCCGTACAGTAACGGTTATTATAAGCTCACTGAATCTGTTCTGGATACAGATGCTGATTATGATCCGATGATCGGAGAATTCAGCTCATACCATGCTGGCGATGGCGGACTGACAAGTGTATTTTTAGGATCAGGTATTAATATTACCAAAAACTTCTCAGCCGGAATAAATATGACATTGCTTTTCGGACAAATGAACAGGACAAACCAGTTTGATTTCGCTGATTATTATAATGTCTTTCATAATAATACCTCAGAAAAACTTGAGATCTCGGGTATTAATTTCGACTATGGGCTTCAGTACAGAGCCAAACTGGGAGATAATTATTTCCTGAATGCAGGAGCTTCTTTAACATCAGGGAAAGATTATAATACCAATTATGAACGTCTGATTTACAGATATACAGCTTATAGTACCAAAGATACACTTTCGCTTACTGCTGTTGAGGGGAAATCAACATATATCCCGGCAACGATGAGAGTAGGGATCTCTGTTGGGAAGGTAAACAAATTTACAGCCGGATTCGATTATATCTCTACTAACTGGAGTACTGCAAAGATCCCCGGCGGAACTGGAAATGCCGCTGATTCACGCTCATATCTCTTTGGTCTGGAATTTATTCCCGACAAGTTTTCCAATTACAACCTGCTGAAACGGCTCGAATATCGAATCGGTGGTCATGCTGGTGACAGCTATCTCATTCTTAACGGAGAACAGATCAAGGAAATCGGAGCAAGTGCAGGTATTGGAATGACGTTGAGAAGAACAGAATCATTATCAAAGGCAAACCTGTACCTTGATTATACAAGGAGATCAGGATCAACAGCTAATGGACTGCACTCTGAAGACTATTTTACTGTTGGCATCAGTCTGAATCTTTATGACTGGTGGTTTATGAAGAGGAAATATGAATAATAGGCCCAAATACAACAACACTATTAAGATCATCTTGGTTCTGGGTATTTTAGTAGCCATATTCCCTTCATGCAAAAAGAAAATTGATGTAATACCCAAATCTGATTTTCTTCTTTACCCTTCAATGACTGCCAAGGATTTTGAAACAGTACTCCTCGATTCGGGACAAACCACTCTTATAATGCGGTCACCCCTGGCAGAATCGTACGATAATGAGAAAGAGCCATATACAGAGTTCAGGTTTGGATTAAAAGTTGACTTTTATGACGGCAAAAAGTACATCTCTGGCTCAGTATCCTCAAAATATGGCAAGTACTACAAAAATACCAACTTATGGGAGCTGAAAGACAGTGTAGTTGTTGTAAATGAAAAAAAGGATATGCTTGAAACCGAGGTGTTATTCTGGGATCAGGCTAAAGATCTTATCTATACCGACCGGTTTGTAAGAATTACAAATGAAGACCAGATAGTTATGGGAACGGGCTTTGAATCTGATTCGAAGCTTGCAAAGCGCCGCATCAGAAAAGTAAGTGCTACAATATATCTTAAAGATGAGGAATAGTTCACTTCTCGTTCTGGAGATTATCTGGATAATAACCGGCGTGTTATCCATTGCAATAGCCATAAGAATAGCTGTAACAACCGGGGGCAACAGAATCTGGTTCTTTTTATTAATGGCCGTCATCTCTTTTCTCTTTGCATGGCTCAGACACAAACAGAGAAAAAAAAGCTAACTTTGCTCTATGAGCGGAATTCTAATAATACTCCTGGCAATAATTCTTTCTGCATTCTTCTCCGGCATGGAGATTGCATTTATTGCATCCAACAAGCTCAGAATAGAACTTGACAGAAAACAGGGAGTATTTGGCTCAGAAATTGTAAAAATCTTTACTGATAATCCGGGACAGTACATCGCAACAATGCTGATTGGCAACAACATCTCGCTGGTCATCTACGGACTTGTTTTTTCAAGCCTGCTTGGACCGCTTCTTGTCCCATTATTTGAATCTGACCTAGTTGTGCTTGTCTTAAACACACTTATTTCTACAGCAATAATTCTATTTGTAGCTGAGTTTCTTCCAAAAACAATATTTATTATCTCCCCGAATTTCTTCCTTAAATTTTTAAGCGTACCAACTCTGATCTTTTATTTTCTTTTTTACCCCATCAGCAAACTGACTTTGGCTGCATCAAATATGGTCATCAGGTTGGTTTTCAGACTAAAACCTGGTGAAAGGAGACAGGAAAATATTGTTTTCAGCAAAGTCGATCTCGACCATTTTGTTAATCTAAGTAACCAAAGCAATAAGGAAACAGAACCACATCATCATAATATCAGGATATTCCAGAATGCACTTGATTTTTCGAATGTGAAGTTAAGAGAGTGCATGGTACCACGTACTGAGATAGAAGCTGTGGATATTATGAGCAGCGTGGAACAGCTTAAAGAAAAATTCATAGCAACCAGGTATTCAAGGATCCTTGTCTACCAGGACACGATAGATAACATAACAGGTTATATTGAGCTTAAGGATGTATTCCGGAATCCGGGCGATATTAAGTCTGCAATCCGTAAACTTGCTATTGTTCCTGAAACGATGCCTGCTAACAGGCTTTTAAAGCTCTTTGTTGATGAGAGAAAGAATATTGCCCTCGTTGTTGATGAGTTTGGAGGGACATCAGGCATGGTGACAATTGAGGATGTACTTGAAGAAATTGTAGGTGATATAGAAGATGAACATGATACAATAGATCTTATTGAAAAGAGAACCGGAACAAATGAGTATATATTCTCAGGGAGGATTGAAATTGACTACCTTAATGAAAAGTATGATCTTAAGTTACCTGAGGAGGATGATTACGAAACCCTTGCAGGTATGATAATGTTTTTCCATGGCAGCATACCGCGCAATAATGATGTAATAAGGATCAGGAATATTGTTATCAGAGTCATTCGTGCCACAACAACAAGGCTTGAACTGGTGAATCTTAAAGTGGAATAAAACCGTCGCTTCCGGAACTCGTAATACATACAAATTGGTTCTAAAATTCTTTTCGTAATAACCTGTAATTGTGCTCTTTCTATCATATGTTACGTTTCACTCAACATGTGGAGCAAAATTACTCAATAAGTTTAATAAATACATATTCTGCTAAATTATGATATCAGAGTCATTCATACCACAAAGACCAGGCTGGAGTTTGTGAATTTTGAAATGAAATTAAAAAACCGCCTCAGTTTCCTGAGACGGTTTTTAAAATGCATACTATAATTTCTTAGAAATTTCTAGTGTTTTACTGGTTTTGAAAAAGGGATATTTAAATTAAAAGCTGATTTAGAAGCTCCCTTCTTTAATCCTGCTGGATCCAAGGTCAATTCAGCCTCGAATTTATTGGTAGCCATATAACCTTCATCAAACATCCACTGTGCCCAATCATCAGTACCCTGAATAAGAGTATACTGAATGGTCATTTTTGGATATGCACCTGAAGCGTCATAAGTACCAGTTCCAACAATATTATAAGGAGTCTGAACAGCTCCGTTGTATTTTGTTGTACAATAATACTGAAGAGGAATTGTTACTACTCCTGTGTTAGGATTAATTGTGATACTTGCTGAACCACCCTTAACAATTACTTCACCCCAGAATTCAGTCATCCAACCATTTACAAGACCTTTGATCTGTAATGAACAGCCCTGGTATGTTTCAACTTCGCTGTCATAATCAACATCTGCCTTGTCTACACCATACCAAACACCAGAGTAAACACTTACAGGTTTTGATACTTCTTTTGTAAAGGTGTATGATGTTCCGGTTTTAGTAACATAACCAAGGTATACTCTATAAGAGGAGCATACAAACTGATTTGTCATTACAGCTGGAAAACTATACGTCAGCTCCTGAACACCTCTTTGTGAGAAGGCCAGATCAATGTCTATGTCAAGAGGAGAATTAAAGTCACCTGCGTCAATAGTTGAAGTAAGGTCAACTGCTATGTAATATTTACCGTCTACTAATGAGTTAAAACCTGCATAGGTCTCATAACCGGTTGTATTAATTGCGGTAACAGCAGCAGTAGTTTTATCTGCCTTAAGAATTCTTAGGCGTAGGTTAGCTGCTGCAAGAGGATCAACTTCCATTCCAATTACATCAAGTGCATTGGTTTCCCAGGAAAGATCCATGTGCATAGCTGCAGCAGGATTAACAACCTCAAAACTCCATGTTGGACTGGTTGTAATAACACCTTTAGCATCTACAGTCTCGACTCTCCAGAAGTACTCAGTTCCGGGAGTAACGTTTACTGTTACAGACTGTGTTGTCTGCCCTGTTTTGAATAAATCGGGTTCAGAATTATCTCCGAAATAAACATCCCAGCTTTGTGGATCACCGTCAGAATCAGTAGATTCCCACTTAAGATCAACAGTAGTTCCGGTAACATTTAAAAACCCGCCATCTGCAGGAGCCAGTAGTACCGGGTCAGTAAATGAACCGTATTCGTACACTGGTGATTTCTCATCCTCATTACAGCTCTGCATGGTAAACAAGCCGGTCAAGGAGAGTATCATTACAAAAAATATTAATTTTCTTTTCATATCGAATTTTTTTATTTTCAGTTAATTTTTTTGACTCTCTAATCTTAATAAGATATTAAGAAGTTAAGCCAAAACAAACTTATTTCCTTGTATGTATTTCATACATTATACGATTACCGGCAGAACTTTCATAATAGCAATTCAAAACAAATTTCTTTGTTACTGGATTGTAATAATTAATGTCTGTGCCATTGGCTGGAGGAGCAGGTAAAGCAGTTGCATCACCGGTCCATGTATCCCACATTCCACCTACAACTGCTCCGGTAGCTATGTCGAAAGGTGTTGCAATTACCTTGAAGCAGGTGGTTCCACCAACAACCATGGTATTTGCAGTTACCTCTATTTTAATTCCGTAAGGAGAATAGTTACCAAAACCAACTTTAGTAACTGTTTTGCAATCAACAGTTGAGAATATCTGCTCAGTACCTGCCGCAAGAAATTCGGTTGGATTACCAGGTCTTATACGATATCCTACGGTAGAGTATGTAGCTGCATATGGGTTGTTAATTGGTAAAGCCATTAGCCTTGATCCCTGGTTAAGTGCATCTGCCGGAATTACACCTCCGCTTGCATCTGTAATTGAGATTGGAGCCATGAAGTTATCACATGCATCCAATAAATCGGCATTCCATACCTTTACATGAACATATGCATTTCTAGTGCCTGCTTCAATTGTAACAGTTGGATTTAGTACCTCGATATATGGATATAATTTATATGCGGTACCTTTTGCTGCATTATACCTTGCAAGAGCATCAGGATTAACTGCAATTGTAAGAGTAATATCCTGTGTTGGCGGCTCATCAGATGCAACGTTCACGAGGAATTTGAAGGTAGTAGGAGCTGCAACAGGCTGCAATGCAAAGGCCTGAAAGCCTGCATTCCATACCTCAGCGTACATCTTTCCTTTAAGGTCTGATGTCCAGTCCTCACCAATATCATCTTTCAGGCAGGAACTTAAAACAAGAACTGCAGCCAGAAAGGATGTTATCATGAATATTTTGTTTCTCATATTCTTTTTTTTTAATTGTTATTAATTTATGGCAATTGTTCTTAACGGTTCTGCCAGAAAATTTTTGTTGTAAACAAATTAATGTCTCCCTGAGCAAGCACATTGTCATTGTTAGTGCTTATTTCAGTCTGAGGATAAAGCAGACGTACCGGAGGAGTTGCATTAAGTTTTGCAGGATCCGCTGACCAGTGAATAAAATCGGGATATCCGGTTCTTCTGTAGTCTGTCCAGATAGCCATAGGGCTTATGCCATTCAGAGCACACCATTTCTGAGTTATAATTGTCTGAACTTTATTAGTGGCAACATCAAAGTTAACAAGAGCTTTCCCTCCCT
This sequence comes from Bacteroidales bacterium, assembly GCA_016709865.1. Lineage (NCBI taxonomy): Bacteria > Pseudomonadati > Bacteroidota > Bacteroidia > Bacteroidales > Bacteroidales bacterium. Next base: position 529,410 of record JADJLX010000003.1, on the reverse strand, counting down.
GTGTAAGATAAGCCTGAGCTGCAAGTGCATTCCCTGATGCACCACCCATATAAATTATTGAACGAGTAACTGCACTCTCATATAGTGCTTTTGCATTACCGGTCAGAATTCCTCTCTGAACAGCTTCTGCCTGAAGGAAAAGACTTTCAAAGTCGGTCATAATAGGCGCTGACTGGTTATAAGCCTGCAACATACCTGGTCCAAGTTTTGAAGTAGTAGGAACCGGCTCAAGAACAGTAGCTCCGAAATAGTTACCTTTTACTGTGGTTCCTCCTGCTGTACTCGGCTGGAAGAATCTTAGTTTACGGGGGTCATTGTTAGCTGTAAGGAAATCGCAAGCGTCCTGGTTGGCCACATAGTAACCTAAACCATCTGCCTGATTTGAACCATCCTGCTTGTAGAAAGTCTCCCAAAATGGGTTCATCTTACCAGCTGATTGCACATAACCAGGATTCAGCATTGCTCCGTCTCCTGCTCCGAGATAATCAGCTGAAGTATGAGCAGTGGTGGCAATCGCAGAAGAAATATAACTATCTCTGCCTGCCATTCCTGACTGGTTTACAAGTATTCTGAGTTTGAGTGTATTTGCAAATTTCCACCACATACTCATGTCGCCATGATAAATGATATCATAGTCACCAACCTCTTCTGCATCAGCAGGAGATGAGGCTATGAGTTCCATAGCTGCATCGAGCTGAAGAACCAGATCCTCATAAATAGTCTGCTGGGCATCATACTTAGGCTTAAGAATTCCATCAGCTGTACGAAGAGCCTCAGTATAAGGAACGTTTCCATAAGTATCGACAAGATTCTGATAAAGGAGAACCTTCATAATTTTAGCGATTGCCCTGTAAGGCTTAAGCCTATCAGTTGTGGAATTCTTCTCTATGTAATCGTAGTTCTGAAGATTAACATATGAGTTGTTCCAGTTACCCTGGAAAGAACTGTTCAACAGGTTATACTGGGTTAAAGCAACCGGCTGAGAGTATCCGCCGCTAACTGACATCAGGCCATGCCACATATACACGAAAGAATAGTTGCCAGGAAGAGTCATAATACGCGAAGTCGTATTGAGAGCTGCAGGCAGGATAAGGTTAGCCGGAACAGCAGAAGCCTGATTTGGGTTGAATTCGTTAACTGAAAGAAAATCTTTCCCGCAGGAAGTTCCCAATACAAGCAGTACAGTTAATAATATTAATAATTTCTTCATATCTTTTTAATTTTTCTACTTAGAAAGTAAGTTTAACACTAAACCCGTAAATTCTTGTAGGAGGCGTCTGATCTTCTGTGGTATAACCAACCGCGTTACTGTTACCAGCCCTTGAATTGAACTCAGGATCTGTCCACATATTAGATCTGGGACGAAGCATAATCAGGTTTCTTCCAACAATTCCCACTTGGGCTGCCTGAATGACGCCACCAAGAATATTTTTTACAGGAACATCATATGAAAGAGCTACTTCCCTTAATTTCCAGAATGCAGCACTTGTTAAGTATGTGCTCTGTACGTTATGATAGTCAGACGATACCCATAATGCACGTGATGCATTACGTGTAATAACATTTGTATTCTCAACATATACCGGAGCAGCAGCTGTACCTGTATTTATTACTGAATTGGGAATAACAAAATTCTGACGACCGTTCTGGGCTGAGTGCCATGATGTACCGGTAAAATCGAGTGCATTACCAACTGCATTCTCAATAACGTTTCCGCCTCTGTAATCAGCCACAATATTCAGGCTTAAACCCTTAAAGTTGAGTGTATTAACAATACCGAGGATGTGATTCGGGTTACCATGTCCCATGTGTTTGAGGGCAGGGTCTTTAATCGGATAGCCTGTAAGTGCATCAACAATTATACGTCCCTGTGGATCTCTTTTAACATCTGTAACTTTAATAGCAGGGAACTGTTCACCTACTATTGCATAAGATACGTCCTCAATAGGCAATTCATTCAAACCTTCAAGGATTGATAATACCTCACTTGTATTGTATGCATAACTGATCGTCATATTCCAGTCAAGGTCACCAAGGCTAAGTACCGGGGTGAGTTTGAAGTCTGTTTCAATACCCTGTGTCTGAAGCTCGCCGGCATTGATATACGCACTAGCATAACCTGTTGCTAATGAGATAGTTGCAGGAATTGTCTGATCTTTTGTGTTTGACTGATAAGCATTAACTTCGAGATGAAATCTATTCCTGATGAAGCTTAATTCAAAACCTGCTTCAATCTCCTGTGTAAGTTCAGGCTTCAGAAGTGGATTGCTCAATGTTGTGCTTAGTAAGAATCCGGCAGTTGATCCGTATGGGAAGCCAGCTCCCGGGTTGAATGAAGGTAAAGTTGCATACCAGTTATCAAGAGCAATCTGACCGGTTTGTGACCAACTGGCACGGACCTTTGCGAAACTCAGGAAAGAATTGTCCTTAAGAGCCGGGATAGCTTCTGAAAGAACCAAACTACCGTCAACACCCGGGTAGAAGAATGAACGGTTCTCTTTTGTTAACCTTGAATCCCAATCGTTACGGGCTGAAGCGTGTATGAATGCGAAGTCTTTGTAACCAAGAGTAAGGTCAGCAAACAGACCCATTGAATTACGCTCTCTCATCACTTCTCCAACTCCAGCTTCTCCCAGACGGTTTGCCACGTTGTAGAGTAATGGTATAACAAGTGAATTATTAGCAACACCAACAGCTCTGTATTTATTTGAGTACATTGAATTACCAATAATCATTTTGCCATCAAAATCACCGATCTTCTTGTTCAACTGAACAAGCAGGTCACCGGTAAGAATGAAACTTGACCTTAATTCGTCAGCAGAGACTCCTACGAATGGTGATCCTGTTGCATTATGACCAGCTTCCCATGGGTCGTGTGCCATATATGTATTATATGTAACTCCATTCCTGTATGAATTTATCGCTCTAGACTCGTAAGTCAAACCAGCACGGTATGAAATGTCGATCCAGGGAGCAGGGTTAACAGAAATCAAAGCAGATCCAAGAACGTTTTCTTTTCTTGTCTTGTTCCTTGAGTTATTAAGCTGCCAGTAAGGATTTGGATAATAAGCATTAAAATAACCATTGTGGTTAGCAAACTTATTATTCTCGATATCTTTGTAATTCGTAAGATCAACCTCAGCAGGTGTATTAAGTACGTTCCAGTAAACCGGTCTGCCCTGGAAAGGCTCACCACCTGAAACATCAGTATTTGTCTGAGTAAAACCGAGGGTATAATCAGCATGGAAGATACCTGAAGTTCTTGAACCTGCCATACGTACACCGGTTCTCCTGTTCTTATCATTAGGAATTGTTCCTGTTGTATTAACATCCTGAGCAGACAGGTAAAAACTGTTCTCTTCATTTCCAACAGAGTATGACACATCGTTCTGAAGCGAAATACCTGTATCGAAGAATTTCTTCTTACCATCTTTAACAGCACTGTAAGGTATCATCTGGTATGAACCGTCAACAAGCCTTCCACCTAAGATAACCATGTCACCATTGAATTCAGGGCCGTAGCTCTGGTTTTCGTATGATGTACGAGGGTCGGTGTTTCTGTCAGGACCTACCCAGAATGTGTAGTTAGGATCTGAGTTAACTGTATCTTCACCTGAACCAGCACCAAAACGTTCCTGTAATTTAGGCATGTAGGAGACAGTTTCGAATGTTGTGGTATTGCTAATCTTAATCACAGGCTTGTTTCCACCACCCCTTTTTGTTGTAACGACCAGAACACCGTTTGAAGCATCGTTACCATAAAGAGCAGCAGCACTCGCGCCTTTCAGTACGTTAACATTGCCAATGTCGTTCGGGTTGATTGAGTTAAGGAAATCAGCACTTACCGGAACACCATCCAGAACTATCAAAGCCTGGTTGCTTGCCAGAAAGTGGCGGTTTCCTCTTAAGGTGATCCTTGTGTCAGGATTAACTCCATTGTTAACAGTATTGATCTGTAATCCGGAGACTTTTGCAGTCATACCATTAACAACGTTACTAACACCACCCTGAGTTAACTGTTTATCAGATACCTGAGCAGTTGCAACTCCAAGCTCTTTGGCTTGTCTTTTAATACCGAAAGCTGTAACAACAACTTCATTTAGACCCAAAAGATCGGGTTCCATAACAACATCAATTACTTTGCGGCCGGCAATTTCAACTTCCTGTTTTTTCATCCCGATATAGGAGAAAACAAGAGTTGTTCCAGTCTGCGGTGCTGTAATTGAATACTTTCCATCTACGCCTGTTATAGCGCCAACAGTTGTACCTTGTACAGTAACCGTTACACCAGGAATTGCACCTTCCCCTTCAACAGAAGAGGTAACCGTACCTGTAATGACTATTGTCTGTGCCAATAGAGTGTAGCCACCTATAAACACAAACAAAACAATCAGCAGAAATAGTTTCTTCATACAAATTAGTTTTAGGTTTTAATTTAACCTGCCAAATATAGGGGATGTTTATTAATTATCCAAACTAAACAAATATATTTTATATTGATAATATTTAGCATCTAAACACGTAGAGACGCAATGCATTGCGTCTCTCTCATTATATAATGATACCAATTATGATACCAAATTGTTATAACAAAAGAGACGCATAGCAATGCGTCTCTACAGAAATAAATTGAGGCTTGTATCTATTTGTTTATCAGCATTTTAAAATGTCGGAAAAACAATGGGATAGTTTCAATACCTTTTAGAAAATTATATACCGGATAGTTTTCATTTGGCGAATGGATTGCATCAGAATCTAATCCGAATCCCAGCAGGATGGATTTAATTCCAAGCACTTTTTCAAATGTCGCTACAATAGGAATACTGCCTCCGCTACGTACCGGAATTGGTTTTTTGTTGAACGTCTCTTCAACAGATTTAGTTGCTGCTCTGTATCCCGCGGTCTCAATGGGACTAATATAAGACTCCCCCCCATGAAGATATTCAGCTTTAACAGTAACTCCTGCCGGGGCAATCGACAAAAAATGCTTCTCAAATAATTTAGCAATCTTCTCTGCATTCTGATACGGGACAAGCCTCATCGAAATTTTAGCATACGCTTTTGAAGGGAGAATAGTTTTTGCGCCTTCTCCTGTATATCCTCCCCATATTCCGTTAACATCGAGTGTGGGACGAATCCCGATTCTCTCGAGATCAGAATACCCCGATTCTCCTGTTAATTCTTTAACACTGATCGATTTCATGAAGTTCTCCCTGCTAAAAGGCCTTTTAGCCATCTCACTTCTCTCATCCATACTGCACTCTTTCACATCATCATAAAAGCCCGGAATTGTAATCCGGCCATCCTTATCCTTCAATGAGGAAATCATATCGCAAAGCACGTTACATGGATTGACCACTGCTCCTCCATAAAGGCCAGAATGAAGATCCCGATCGGGTCCCGTTACTTCAACCTGCATATATGAGAGGCCTCTGAGACCTGATGTAATTGAGGGAATTTCCATTGATACCATGGTTGTATCAGAGATAAGGATAATATCTGCAGCGAGCATATCTTTATAAGTTGTGCAGAATTTTTCAAGGTTGACTGATCCGACCTCTTCCTCTCCCTCAACCATGAATTTTATGTTACATGTCAGAGTTCCCGTATTCATCATTAACTCGAAAGCCTTTACATGCATAAAAAGCTGACCCTTGTCGTCATCTGCCCCGCGTCCCCATATTTTCCCGTCTTTAATTACCGGTTCAAATGGTTTTGTGTGCCATAACTCAAGAGGCTCAGCCGGCTGAACATCATAGTGGCCGTAAACAAGTACAGTAGGAAGACCGGGAGAAATTATCTTTTCAGCATACAGAACCGGATTCCCGTCGGTAGGATAAATCTCCACTTTATCTGCACCTGCTTTAAGGATAGAATTCTTGAGCCATTCAGCTGCCTTAAGCATATCTGCTTTATTCTCCTCTTTTGCGCTTACTGAAGGAATACGTATAAGTTCAAAAAGTTCCTCAAGGAAGCGGTTCTGATTATCGGCGATGTACTTTTTAATTGTTTCCATACTAATAATTTCTTTGACTGATTTTAACTATTTATAATACCACCAAGACGCTAAGACACCAAGGTTCACCAAGAGCTGTTCCAATAAGGCATAAATTAGTAATCCTTTGTGCCTTGGAGCCCTGGTGGCAAATTTCTTATTCCCTTAGAGTCTTATTTTTTCTTAATTCCTTAGCTGCAATACACAAATCGTTATACATCTCTTCTCCGAATGCCCTTATTAACGGCTCTTTAAGAAACTCATACACATACACGCCTTCTTCAATTCCTGTACTTCGTCCACCTGAGCAGATAGCTATCTCCTGGTAATTTACAGCCCTGAAATCAGAGTAATATTTTACACGGGCAGGAAACAGGTGACACGACAATGGTTTCCGGAAATCAATTTTTCCATCTGCCCATGCCTTCTCAATCCCGCACATATATATTCCGTTATTAATCAGTGTATAAGCGCACTCTTCATTTGCGATCAGGGGTGTAACCCTTTCATTTTCGAAATCGGTTATGCTTTTACCCTGTTTTTCAATTTCTGCTATTCCCTCAGGTCGCAGATATGGCTTAACCTCAGTCCAGATTTCTTCAAGAATATGTGCTTCTGAAGCACTTAGAGGTGCTCCTGAATCGCCGTACCTGCAGCAGTTGCCAAGACACAACGGAAGGTTACACCTGAATTTCTTTTCAAGTATGTCGAAACTGAATATGGTATCGTCGATTCTAAGCATCTTTTCTCTGTTCTTTCCTCTGTGGAACTCTGTGTCAGCCTGAGCTTGTCGAAGGCCTCTGTGGAACTCTGTGTAACTGAAAAAGAACTGTCACAGAGAGACACTGAGGAGACACAGAGAGACACTGAGAAGCTAAACCAATACGTTTCCGGTCATATCCTTCGGTATTGCCACTCCCATTATTGTGAGTAATGTAGGCGCAACGTCCGCAAGGATCCCTTCATTTATCTTTTTATAATGATCGCTGACAAGTATCGATGGAACAGGATTAAGCGAATGAGCTGTATTGGGTGATCCGTCGGGATTCACAGCCATATCTGCATTACCGTGATCCGCAATAATCAGCACATCATATCCATTTCCCTGGGCTGCTTTGATAACTGCACCTGCACATTCATCGACAGTCTTTACAGCCTTCTCAATTGCCTCATAAACACCTGTATGACCAACCATGTCACCATTAGCAAAATTAAGACAGATGAAATCGAACCTGCCGGTTTCAATTTCTTTAATTACTGCATCTTTAACTCCGTATGCGCTCATCTCAGGCTGCAGATCATAGGTTGCTACTTTTGGAGAGGGTATCATAATCCTCTCTTCATTCTGGAACTTTTCTTCCCTTCCGCCGGAGAAAAAGAATGTGACATGAGCATATTTTTCAGTCTCGGCTATTCTGAGCTGATGTTTCCCTGCTGCTGCTAGCACCTCTCCTATTGTATTATCCGCATTTTCTTTGGGATATATAATATGCAGACCTTTGAATGTTGCATCATACGGTGTCATTGTACAATAATAAAGAGGCATTGTTTTCATGCCATTTTCTGGCATATCTTTCTGGGTCAGAGCAATAGTGAGCTCCTTGGCCCTGTCATTCCTGAAATTAATAAATACAATAACATCACCCTCTTTCACATTGCCGATTGCATTTCCGCTCTTGTCAGTTACGACAATCCCCTTCATGAATTCGTCAGTTACACCTGCATCGTATGATTTCTGCATTGCGTCCAGAACATTCTGTGTTTTCTCACCAATACCACTCACAATCAGATCATAAGCCTCTTTGACTCTCTCCCATCTCTTGTCGCGGTCCATCGCATAATATCTGCCGATAAATGATGCTACTCTGCCATTTGATTTCTTAAGATGTTCAACCAGACTTGTCATATATCCGACTCCGCTTCTCGGATCGGTATCCCTTCCATCACCGAAGGCATGAATAAAAACATTTTTCAATCCGTAATCCATTGTCATATCGCAAAGATAGTAGAGGTGTTTATCCAGAGAATGAACTCCGCCATCTGACATAAGTCCAAGAAAATGAACTTGTTTATTCTTATCACGTGCGTAAGAAAATGCATCAACAAGAACTTTATTCTTCTTTATCTCTCCTGTTTTACACTCTTTGTTAATCTTAACGAGATCCTGATAGATTACCCTGCCGGCACCAATGTTAAGGTGACCAACCTCTGAATTACCCATCTGACCATCGGGCAAACCAACATCTTCTCCGGAGGCGTGCAGTCTTGAATTAGGATACTTATTCTTATAATATGTAAGGTTAGGGGTTGGTACCTGGCTTATGACATCTGATTTTGAACCGTCGCCGATTCCCCATCCATCGAGTATCATCAAAAGTGTTTTACTGTTCTTCATATAAAGTATGTAAATAGTTAATTAATAACAAGTGAACCTTATAAGTGGTTCTTGATAGACTGCAAATTTAGCAAAAAATCCTTTGTGTACCTTAGTGATACCTTAGTGCCCCTTTGTGGTAAAATAAAAGCATTAAACCACAAAGGAACACAAAGTATAACACAAAGGACACAAAGGAAATGTGTCTTTAATTCCCTGTAATAATCAGTTTTCTGAATCCGAGATCAACTCCTCCCGAAGAGATCCTGACAAGATAAATACCGGCTTTAAGTCCTATATCTTCAATAAAGAGTTCTGATTCACCTGATGCAACTTTGTAGGTTTTCTTAACAGCACCCTGGAAATCAAATATCTTTATGTCTGTCTCAGCTGCAAGCTTATCACTAAACTCAATTCTTAACTTATCAGAAGCTGGATTGGGATATAAACCAAAAGTAATAATCTCTGGCAAGATGCTGGACTCTGTTCCTATTGCATTCTCATCAAGATTTAAATTATCAAATACCGATTTCCCGGTTTTTAATGAGCCGGAAGCTACCTGGTAAACCTCCTTGGTCTGACTGTTCTGAACAAAGGCAATAACCTCTATATCAGAGTTGTTCTTTATATTTTCTATAACCCAGGTTTTCTCAGGAATAGCAAAAGATTCTCCTTTGGTCCAGGTCTTTTTAAGATCTATTCCTCCCGCATCAGGAATGAATTTCCTGAATACATTCTTAAAGTTCACCTCACCAAGAGCAGCAGGTTTGTCACTTATAGCTTCTTTTTCGGTTACGGCCAGGTAAAGTATCAGATTATCTGACGTAAATGCATTTAAAGCAGTAACTGTACTATTAACTGTCAGGACTCCGCCGGTAATCTTTGGTGTGATAGTTAAAGAAAATTTCGAGTCCAGAAGTGACCTTCTTGAGAGATCATTACTATCAAGCGGTTCAGCTTTATAATCAGAAAGTGATGCATAGAGGTCATTACTGTATCCGCCGTCGATTAATGAATACGGCACTTTTGATAATCCATATGAGAATATTCTTGCACTGGCATCACCAGGATTGACCAGGTAGAACGGATCATCATCAGGGAAATTAGTATGATACTGGATATTTATCACATCCTTATCTCTGACTTTTATTATTTTATTGACAAATGCAGTAGCTTCACTTCCCTTTTTAGAGAAAGTATTAGTAAAATGCTCAAGTAATACTTTTCTGGTCCGTTCTCCAATCCAGATATCATCGAAAGCAATACCTTCCTTGTCGAGAGAATTACCATCTGAACCATAAGCAAGCCTGAACTTCACATTTTTCTTGCCTTTCAGTTCATCCAGGGCGTGACTGGATGGTACATAATCAACGTCAGCAGCTTCTTCACTTAAAGTTGTCCACCCTATCTTGTCACCACCAGGCTTACCATTAATAAGAGTTGAGTTATACCAGTTAATACCATCCTCAAGGGTTCCGACATACTTCCAGTCAGATCCTTCTGTCTTATACTGCAATGCAGCCCCGTTTCGGTTTTTCTCAAATATCTTGAATGCCTGAAGGGTAATCATCGGTCGCTGGATATTTGTAAAATCAAAGCATGGGGAAATAACAGAGGTGGTATCGATTTTACCCTGTTTGTCCGATTCATATCTTGTATACCAGGCAGTTGAGCCTGATTTCGCCTTGTTTATTCTGGTGCGGTCGGGTGTACCAAAACTCCATATTAAATTAGGATCAGAATCATCTTTCCCCCAGCCTGCTTTCCCTGCTTCAAAATTCTGATAATAAAATCCGTCTTTCGGTATGGTAATAGTCGGACGCAGGTATATTTTTCTTGATACTGTGTCTGCACAATTTGCATAACTTGTTCTTACTATATATTTTACGTGGACATAACCGGTATCCTGCATAGTGTATTCAGGATTCAGATCAGAACTAATCAAGCTACCGTTATTAAAATTCCAGGTCCTTGAAATTACAGGGAAGTTCGTAAAAGTTGCATCAGTAAGACTCAGTTTCGCATCTGCAGCAAAGCAATCATTTTTCCATGTGAAATCAGCTATTGGCCTTATTCCCAGGTCGACATTTGAAGTCTTTGTTACATTACAGCCACTCACAGTTCTTACATTCAGTGAAACCGCATGGATTCCTCCGGTTTTATAGAGGAATGCCGGCTCCTTCCTGTTAGATGGCGCTGCTCCCACCTCAGCAAATGTCCATGTCCATTCAAATACCGGATCGGAAGAAACTGTAGTGTTCAAAAAGTAAGTACTGTCTCTGTTAGATTCAATACATACATCCTTTGGCACGAATGCAACCTGTGGAGCAGGAATTATTGAGAATGGCACCGTTGTTGAAGTTGAACAACCTGTCCTGCTGTTTGTGTATTTGTATAAAACAGATGTTGCCCCGGTAGCCTTTGTCGGATCAAGGTAGTTACCTGCAACCGGACCAGTGAATACTCCGCCGGGCATAGATGTAAATAGTTCAAAAGGAGCTCTGTTATCACAAACCTTATCACCTGCAAACAAATTCTGTATCTGCACTACTCCAAGTGAATCGATATTGACAACTTTGGATATCCAGTAATCAACATTATCGAGTTTATATGAAAATGTAAGTGTATCAAGACCCTGGCCAGCCGCTTTGACGCTGTAATTTGCATCTGTGGCACCAACAATATGATCAATTGAATTTCTGGTGTTTACAAAGCTGTTGACAGTCATCCCGGCTGGCAATCCTGTAACTTTAACATTAAAAGTTGTATCTCTGTAACAAATGATTGCAGGAATGTCGGTGAATGTACCCTGGGCTGTTTTTACAGTAGTTTTAATATTCAGGTCATCGACACATCCTTTTGTATCAGTAATACGGTAATTTATGGTATGCTCACCGAGTCCGGCTATATCAGGATAAAGTTTATCACCTGAGACACCATTTCCGGAGAAAGTTCCCGGTGACTGTACCGGAACAAGAGTGGCAGCTCCTCCGTCAATATTATAGAAAGGAGCAATTGTAAATGACGGATCAGGCAATGGGTTAACAGTAACGCTTTTGTTTATTACAATACTCTTGCATCCGAGAGGAGAAGTGTACTGGTAACTCAGGGGATAGGTAGGACCGGCTGGTACAAGTGCAACATTAACAGAAGCAGATGTGGCAGCAAGATCTGAAAGCAGGCTGCTTGTCCATGCCCCTGTTCCTCCCGAAGGATAAGTACCTGTAACCGAAATATTTACCTTAGGTGTTTCTGCGCAATACTCATTACCAAGATTGATTATCTGAAGACCTGTACCCACTGAATCGACAACAAATGATTTGCTTATCTGATATACAATTCCTCTGGAATCTTTATATCTGAAATTCAAATAGTCTTTATTGTTTCCCGGCCTCATCTTACGTGGATCAACAGTAACAGTCCATGCAGTTGAACCAACAATAGCATCGGCATCTGTATGTGTAAAGCCCAGACTTGTTAATCCGGTAAGTAATCCAGTAATAACTATCTCATCAGGATCATCAGTCTGGCAATATACATCCTTGAAACTGCTGAATTCTGTTGTATTTGTCACAACATTTACGGCTTTCCATACAGACTGAGAGCAGGATGTGGAAGAATTTACAATATTGAGCAGATACTGAATTGAATATGGACTGCCGCCAATTCCAACTGTGCTGGGAGAGAATATTCCATTTGTAACACCCGGACCTGAGAAGATTCCTCCGGTTGGAGATGCAGTCAAAGGAACCGTGCTAACAGCAACGCTATAATCGGTTGGCACAAGCGGCATTTTTGCCATCGGATTGCTTGTAGCCGGTGTACCTGTTACAGGCACAACATTAGATGAAACCGGAGTTACCTCAAATGTAATGTCTTCATCATTATCGATGTCTGATGCAAGTAACGTATATTGTGTACCTGTTGCTGAAGGAATTACAACGCCGTCTTTGTACCACTTATAAGTTGAAGTGCCTTCGGGTTTGGAGTGGGTGTATCTGTACTTCCCTTTAAGTATGTTCCCTGCAGTTCTTACTCCTTCTATACATACCTGATCAGCAACGGGTATCTCTGACAGATTCTCGACAGGAATAGTTGGAGAGCTGACAACCGGGGTACCGGTATTTGGAAATCCTGCTGAAGTTTTAGGCGTCACTTCGAAAGTAATAGATTTGTTCTGATCGGCACCAGTAAGTAAATAGGTATTCAGTACTTCTCCGGAAATCTCGGTTCCGTCTCTGAACCATTTGAATGTGCTTATGCTTGAACCGCCACCACCGCCATCTGAATAGGAATATCCTCCTGTCAGAGTATTCCCTATTGCCGGAGTCCCTGAAATAGTTACACTGCTTACAGATGGAAGCGGATTTACGGTAACACTTGCGGGTGTCGGAGCTAATGCGGTGCAATTATTTGTGTTGGTATATTTTACGCTAACATTCTGTGTCCCGGTAGTATTCCATGATACTGTGACTGTATTACTACCCGATGTCCCACCTGCAGTAACTAAACCACCTGACGAAACAGACCAGATATAAGTGTTCATACCGGCCTCTGTAGAGTACAGGTTGCCGGTGGATGTGACTCGGGCAGTCAGAGGACCAGCCAGTCCCGGAAGCGGCAGCGGATTTACAGTTACTATTATACTGTATGGAGCACCTGTGCATGAACCTGTTATGGAAACGGGAGTAACCAGATACTCTACTGTTCCTGCAACAGTATTGCTTGGATTGGTGAGAACCTGGCTGATTGTGCTTCCTGATCCAGCAGATGAGCCACTTATGCTTCCTGTTACAGAGCCAACAGTCCATGAGAATGTGCTCTGAGTACTGGCAGTTAATAAAATATTCGGTGCTGTGCCGCTGCAGGTACTTTTAGTTGCTGCAGTGGTCACTACCGGAGTCGGATTAACAGTAACTACTATACTGTATGTATTCCCCACGCATGTTCCTGTGGTGGAGGTTGGTACAATAAGATATTGCAGGGTTCCGGCTGTTGAATTGCCAGGATTTGTAAGAACCTGGTTAATAGTATTGCCAAACCCGGCAGATGCACCGGTAATACCTCCGGAATTTGCACCTACTGTCCATGTAAAGCTACCCGGAACACTGGATGTAAGTGAAATATTTGGTCCTGTACCGCTACATATTGTTGCTGCGGCTGAATTTGTTACTACCGGTGAAGGGTAGACGGTAACAACAATACTATATGGACTGCCTGCGCAGGAACCAGTTGTTGATGTAGGTGTAACAAGATACTCCACTGTACCAGCTGCTGAATTGCTGGCATTGCCTAGAACCTGGTTTATTGTACTTCCCGATCCTGATGTAGCGCCGCTTATACTTCCTGAGATTGCTCCAACAGTCCAGGTAAAACTACTTGCCACACTGGCTGTCAATGCGATATTAGGACTGGTGCCACTGCAGGTACTGGCTGTATTTGCTGTTGTAACAACCGGCAACGGGTGAACAGTAACATTATAAACAGTAGATGAAGTTGCAGCACAACCGCTTGAGTTGGTATAATTAACTGTAATACTCCCTGGATCGGCAGTCCATGTTACAACTGCAACACTGCTGTTATCCCCACCCGAGGTTATTGTACCGCCTGTAATTTCCCAGTCATAGCCTGACATACCTGCCAGGGTTGAATAAACATTACCTGCAGAGTTTATACAGACTGATGCCGGACCACTTATAGCCGGTGTCGGAAGTGCGCTGACAACAGGACTTATTGTAGTAGCCGATGCTGCAGTACATCCACTGGAGTTGGTAAAATTTACGCTTATTGTTTTTGTACTTATAGATGTCCAGGTTACTGTAATAGTATTATCATTAATACCTCCACCGGAAGGTGTTTCACCTCCTGAGAATGTCCATACATAACTATTGGTATTCATCCCTGGTTGTGTCGTATAAACTTCAGTAGAATTTATACAGGGTGTTAGATCACCGGAAAGTGTAGGTATTGTAGCTGTATTGACAATCAGGAGAGTGCTTTGTGTAAAAGTAGCAGAACAGCCGGTATTTTCGTTTGTAATGCCGGTAACTGTAAATGTTTTTCCGTTATTAACAGCATCCAGGTTGTCTGTCTGGAAAGTTGCATTTCCTCCTGTAACGGTAATCCCGGTTTTTGTAACCGGAGTATTTGTACCTATCTGATATGTCACTGCTGAGCTCGTGCCTATTAATCCCGTTAAATTAATCGTTGCTTTTGCGCCAGAACAGATTTGGGATACCTGAGAAACACTTGATAATGTTAACTGAGGGTGAACAGTAATCGTCTGATGTGGAGTTGTTATGGGTCCGCATGAGCTGGTAATATCACACCAGAAATCTGTATTCGCAGTCAGATTACCAGGTGTATATGTAGAGTTAGTCCCAAGAACAGTGCTTCCGGTTGCACTGCTTTTCCATGCATATGAATAAGTTCCGTCTCCGCCGGTTGCTGATGCAGTAATTGCTATAGGAGCAGAATTATAGCAGATTGGGAGGGTTCCTGAATACGAAATACCTGATGTTAAAACATGATGAACATTAATCTTTATATCATTTGATCTGACAGCACTACAGGATCCACTTTTTATTACAGCCCTATACCACATATCTACAGTGTGTACTCCCAATGTAAGTGTAGCGGAAGTAACTCCTAACGAAACCGGAACAGAAAAGCCCTGATCAACAGAACTTTCCCAATCAATGACTGATCCTGTATAACCTGAAACTGTTATTGGCAGAGGTGTAGTGTTATGACAGATAGTCTGAGCAGAGGCAAGTGTTCCACCATCTGAGGCGGGATCAACAATGAATGCTCCGGAAATGGCACTGGTTACATCCGCACCACAACTACTGTGAATTATACAATAATAATAAAGAGTGCCTGCTACTGAAGCTTGAGGTGTATATGTGCTTGTTTGAGCTCCATTTGATGATCCAAGAGAGGTTCCTCCAGTGGTACTGGCACTAGAGTTCTTATACCATTGATATGTTATTGGAGCGGTGCCACTGGCTGTTACTGATATTGAACTAAAGGTTCCGCCTATACACTTTGTCTGAGTAGCTGTAGACTGACCTGATAAGGATGTAGCAGGATTGACTATAAATGCTCCGGATACTGAACTGGTTACATCGGTTCCACAACTACTGTGTACTATACAGTAATAATACAGAGTTCCTGCTACAGTAGTTTGAGGAGTATATGTATCTGTCTGTGCTCCATTGGATGAACCGAGTCCGGTTCCTCCTGTGTTGCTTGCTGTTGTATTAGAGTACCATTGATATGTTACTGGAGCAGTACCGCTGGCTGTTACAGATATTGCACTAAAAGTGCCTCCAATACACTGTGTTTGGGTACCTGTTGATTGACCAGATATTGAGGTACCCGGATTAACAATGAATGCACCGGATACTGTGCTCGTTACATCACTTCCACAATCACTATGAACTACACAATAATAATAAAGGGTGCCAACAGTTGATGCAGACGGAGTATAACTGGCTGAGGTTGCCGGTACAATTAGTGTTCCGCCTGAGTTACTGGATGTGGTATTAGAATACCATTTATAGGTTAGAGTAGCACCAGAGGCTGTAACTGAAATAGAACTAAAAGTTCCTCCGACACACTGTGTTTGTGTACCTGTTGATTGACTGTCTATTGAAGTTACCGGATTGACTATAAATGCACCTGACACCGAGCTTGTTACGTCGGCACCACAACTACTGTGTACTATACAGTAATAATAAAGTGTTCCTGCTGCAGAAGCCTGTGGAGTATATGTATCTGTCTGCGCTCCATTGGATGACCCGAGTCCGGTTCCTCCTGTGTTGCTTGCTGTTGTATTAGAGTACCATTGATATGTTACCGGAGCAGTACCGCTGGCTGTTACTGATATGGAACTAAAAGTGCCTCCTATACACTGTGTTTGCGTACCTGTTGATTGACCAGATATTGAGGTTGACGGATTGACAATAAATGCACCGGATACTGCGCTCGTTACATCACTTCCACAAATACTGTGAACAACACAGTAATAATATAGGGTGCCTGCTGCTGAGGCCTGAGGAGTATAACTGGATGTTTGTGCCCCATTTGAAGCATTGAGCGAAGTACCACCTGAGTTGCTGGCAGTGCTATTGGAATACCATTGATATGTTAAACCACTACCACTGGCAGTAACTGTTATCGGACTGAAGCTTCCTCCGACACACTGTGTTTGTGTACCTGTTGATTGACTGTCTATTGAAGTTACCGGATTTACAATGAATGCTCCGGATACCGCGCTGGTAACATCACTTCCGCAATCACTATGAACCACACAATAGTAATAAAGGGTGCCAGCTGTCGATGCAGATGGAGTATAGCTGGATGAAGTTGCCGGAGCAATTAGTGTTCCGCCTGAGTTACTGGATGTGGTATTAGAGTACCATTGATATGTTAGAGTTCCTGTACCAGAGGCTGTAACTGAAATAGAAGTAAAAGTTCCTCCTGTACACTGTGTTTGTGTGCCTGTTGATTGACCAGAAATTGAGGTAGCCGGATTGACAGTCACTGTTGCAACATTTGATGGGGTTGGTCCACAAGTTGAAGCTCCTGTACCGGTAGCTTCACAATAGTAGTAGTATATACCTGCAGTTGCTGTTGGCACTGAATATGTTGCATTTGTTTCCGTCGGTATCGATGTTCCACCAGTATTTGAAGCTGATGTATTTGAGAACCACTGATAGGTCATGGTAGTTCCTCCTGTAGCAGCAACCGTCAAATTTACTGATACTCCAACACAAACCTGTGTAGAGGTAGCAGGCTGAGTGGTGAAAGTACATTGACCCGCAGCTTTCCCAGCAATCAGCAACAGTGTAAATATTATTACTATCGATTTTGTTTTCATTTTCCTGGTTTTTCAGTTTATCCGCTTACATCACATACTTTCCGGTTTCTCAGAACCTGACCTTAAACAGACTTATCATGGAGTTATTCTCAAAACTGTTTTTGCCAACGACTACTATATCATTATTTTCATCCGTAACAACATCGTAGGCTATCTGAACGCCGGTGGCAGTTGTAATCATATCCTTACCGGCAACCTGATTGCCCTCGGCATCGGTAACAAAAATCAGCATCTTTGCAGAAGAGCCGGTACCCGCCTGTCCTGCCATAACGAACGAATCGGTACCATATTTATTAATTGCCCTCACAGCAAAAGAGGTGGCAGTTGAGGATGTGGTAGTAACTTTGAACTTTTTCGTATAAACAATCGGACTAAATATGTTAACAGGTATTTTGAGAAGGTAGACTGACTGATCTGATCCATCTGCACCAACCATCCCTGAAATCAGATATCCGTCATCTAAAATTTCAATGTCGGTAGCATACTCATCATCCGTGCTTCCTATAATTCTTGGGCCGTAACTGGGTTCACCATAAATATTTGTCTTTAGAACAAGTATGTTGTTCAGCTTCTGCTTCGGCCAGTTATTTTCCGTGGTCCCCAGGATTATATAACCTCCCTTATCATTTTTAACATCACTTCTGATAGCCACAGCAGCATCATTGCCGGGATATCCGAATGCTTTCGGAGCACCAATAAGCTCCAGGTTGTTATTAAGCCGCACCAGATAAAGATCCCGCTTTCCTGAAATGTTGCCGATGGAATCAGCTGTACCTGCACGTGCAACGTCAGTTGATCCGAGTACCATAAACCCTTCATCAGTCTGAATTAAATCAACACCGAACTGATTACCGGTTCCTCCAAAACTGTTTTGGGTGAAAGTCGATCCATCTGCCGATACCTTAACTACAAAAACATCTTTCAGGTTATTCGCAGTATTTTCGATATAACCTGTTGCTGCAAATGACCCGTCACTCAGGGTAATTACTTTTGAACCAACAGCAACTTTTTTGCCGCCAAAACTTTTCTTCCAGATAATCTTTCCATCCACATCTGTTCTGATAATTCCCAGCTTCTTACCTGAACTATCAACATTTATGCGGTTCCCCTCCCTTACTATTTCAGTAAACTGACCTCCAATGACATATCCATCATCTGTTTTTGAGACACTATACCCTATATTCTCCATTGCATCACCATATAATCTGAGAATAGAAGTATCCTCATCTGCATTAGGCTCGCAGGAAGAAAGGAACAAAAACAATAGCCATATTGAATATTTTCTGATCATATCCTGTAATTATCTTTTTGAAGGTTTGTAAAAGATCTGCGTATATCCTACCGTGAAATTCAATGTGTTCAGATGAAAATCATCATCGGTATAATGATATGTTAAACTCAACTCCTGATCTTCAGCTGATGATCCATCCCCGATTGCCTGATATATAAATCCAAAATTTGATCTGAGTTCTGTAAAAAGATATCCTCCGCGGGTCTTATACTTTACCCCGGCTCCTGTCTGGGTAAATACGTCAAGCGAAATCCTTGATGTCTTCCTGTTGATTTCAGGTCCGCTGACCGCATCATCAGATGTTGGTTTATAAATCGCTGTTGCTGATGATTTTAGAGTAATTGCAGGGCCAACTCCAAATCGCCCGTAGGGTGTGAACTTGCCAAAACGTTTAAAGTTATATGTTACACTTACCGGCATCTCAATCCTCTTCTGGCTCTCAGTGTATGTAGTTTCGCCTACTTTAATAACCTTATCATTCACGATATCATTATAATCATCTGAATTTGTAAAAGCAAGGTTAGAATAACCAGGCTCAAAATTTATCTCCAATTTCTTATTAAGCTCAAATTTTGTCTCAAAGGATGCAAAGAGGTTTATAATGTTCGAAGTATGTATACTTGCTCCGGGTACTCCTGATACATACCGATCGGTAATGAATGTAAGAAATGGAATATTTGTCCCGAAATGAAATGACACCTGAACAACAGGTTTGACCACAAAGTTTCCGAAAAGATGCACAAAACTGGAGTGGTCAGTCGGACTAAGCTCATATTCTGGATTTTTCTTCAGGAATTCAAGCATTGCCGAATCAGCCTTTTCCAGTTTATCTTCAAACAGATAAGACTGAATAAGAAGCTTGTAAGCATCAAGATACTCTTCACGCGAGAAACCCGATTTCATGCATTCGCTAAGCATCGAAGGGACCTGTTCTACCTGACCGCGGGCGAAAAGTGCCTGTGCATTTTTAAGATTTTCTGCACAGCTTCCTGCCTCCTGGGAATAGACCCTGAAAGGAATGACAAACATCAGGCCGGTTAGTATGACATGCAGGATAACCTTTACAGGGAATTGCATTTTCATTTGTATGATATCTTTATTTAATTGCATTTACCTTTATATTATAGTTCTTATCCGGACATGTCTTTTGCAGGTCAATGTCTTTACCTACATAAGTATTCCATTCATCCTGTGTCATGTTCCTTGAAACAATATTGCATATATCGTTCACAAAGCTGTCAACATGGGTTGGTCTGCTGATAAGGTTAGGTGTGCCGTCATATGCACCGGAAATAATAAGCTGACCATCAGAACTGAACTGAAGAACAAGCACAAATCCCAGATTTTCATGATCCTTAATCGTAATAGGCGGTTCGGTAAGGTCGGCCGGATCGGTGATATTGAATATTTTAAAAGAGTAATCGTTGCTCGCAGTCGCCATCTGCTTGAGCTTGGTATTAAACTTAATATCATTTATGGCAGCAGTATGAGCTTTTACAAATGAAACTCTGGTCTTCTTATTAATATCCCACAATTCAAGGGTACCATTTATATCGCCGAGGGCAATAAGATTGCTTTCAGGATTGAACTTCACTACCTTGATATTCTTTAAAGTTGTTGGAGGCTGAAAAGTATCTGAACTGTTCTGGGGATTCCAGACAAGTACACTTCCGTCGCTGCTTATTCCTGCGAGATAATTACCGTTGGAAGAAAGATCAATTGATATTATCGACATTGTACCATTCGTCACATTTGTATTGGTTCGTGCCGCAAGATCCCATTTAAGTACTCTTCCATCGAGCGAAGCAGAATAGAGATATTTTCCATCGTATGAGAAAATAAGCGACTTGATTTTCCCCTTGCTCCCGGTCAGTTCGTATCCTGGAATATTCGGTTTCAATGGTATCATTTTAATTGTTGAATTACTGCTGCCGCAGGCAAGCCATGAGGCATCCGGACTGACAGCAAGTACCTCAATTATATCGGTGCCGGAATAAACAATCTGAAGTGTCTGCTCTTTGGCATTAATATCCCATTTAAGGATCTGGCCGTCTTCACCTGAGGTATAGAATTCATTTTTACCGGGAACAAGAGCTACACTCTTTATACCTCCTTTATGACCGTTGTAGGTTTTATAATTTACACTGCCGTAAAGCTTGGAAACATTGTATAATCCGGCATATATATCAGCATCATTCTCAGCACCGCCATTATCCTTGTTAAATAAATACGCCTGATAGGCAAGAAGTGTCTGAAGATCCTGTTGCCCCGATGCCTGTAACGACTTAATTGACATTGCCTTACCAATGGAAAGCATTCTGCGTTTTGTAGCCAGGGCACTTGCAATTCTTGCTTCTTCTGCATTTTTATCTGCACGTTCCTTGGCTAAAGTTGCTGAATCTTTCTGCTCATTTGCATAAATTTCATTTTTCTTTGCTAGATTTTCATTAAGCACAGCTATCTGCCTTTGTCTCTCTGCATTTTCTTTTTCTATTCTGGCATTTTCTGCTTCCTGTTCGGCAAGTGTGGCATTAGCTACAGCCAATAACCGTTGCTTCGTAGCAATGTTTGTAGCAGTATTCGCCAGAACTTTCTGGCTATCAGCAATCGCTTTCTGTTCAATTGCAATCTGTGTCTGACGGTCTGCAGCAATTTTCTGAACGAAAGCAAAAAGCATGAATCCAACAGAGATGATGGCAGCCACACCGAGTATCCCTGCCACAATTTTCGTTCTCTTCATCTGCCTCTTCTGCAGCCTTATCTTATTCTCTTCCTCCTCAACATACGTTTTCTCACTGGTACGCAGATAAACCATCGCGCGTTCAAAGGCAGGATTATATCGCTGGGCCCAGGTGAGTGTCGGTTTATGCTGATCGCGCCAGTTGATAGCAAGCTGAAGGTCAGGCGGTCTCCAGAGACTGGTCTTGCCCTGCTGGTACATTGCAGAGGCATCAGAAAGTCTGGTATACATCTGAACAGATGATGCCTCATCGTCAACCCATTCCCGGAGCCTGTCCCATAATCTCATAAGGCTCTCATGCGAGAGATCAATAATTGATTCATCACTAAGCGGAACATTTTCTCTTGGTGTGATAAATGATCTGGCTGTGACTCTGAATTTCTCAACTACATCAAACAACTCCTCACTGGTACAGGCTGCTATTGATTTAATTGTCGGCACACTTGAGGGATGACGGATCCCCTTGTTATCGGAACCCTTTTCGGTAATAGTCTTGAACATCATCTCGCAGATCTCTTTACCGCGTAAACTCAGCTCTTCATATGCCTCATTGGCATGCAGCGACATAGCGTCGCTCATAGTACCAACAGAATCATAATCAACTTTACTGATAGGTTTATCGGGCTCATCAAGTTCGCGCCAGTGGTTCCAGGTCCTCATCATAGCATGCTGCAGAACCGGCAGCTGGTCGGTTCTGTCGCCGATATCACTCAGAAGAAGATCAACAAGTTTAGGATCAATCTTAGCACCTGCATATTTTACCGGTCCTTCTATTGCTTCCCTGTAGTTATCTGTTCCCATGTGGGGAACAAGGTAATTACTGTTATTTATAAGCTGTGTAAGTCCCTGATAATGTGCGCATTCTCCGATGAAGTCGGAACGCATTGTAACAATAGTGTAAACCTCAACATCCGATTGTGTAACGGCATCAACCATATAATCAACGAACCTTGCAGCCGGAGAAATAACTGCATCAGCTTTCCCAAGGGCACTATATCTGAATATCTCTTCAAACTGGTCAACAACTATAAGTACCTTCTCATTGGAAGTTATCATGAACTTCTTTACGGCAGCAGCAATACCCCCAGCATTATCACGTAGCTCGGTGAGGATTGTGTTTCTGTCGGCAGGCTTCAGTGAGTCTTCAGATATCTTTTCAGAAATTACATCAGCAAGATTTCCAAACGGATCATTCCCGGGCCGGAAAGAGATGATTCTCCATCCTGAGGTACTCTTTTCTTTATGGTTCCTCACTTTCGGTAAAACACCGCAATAAATGAGTGAGGATTTACCGCTTCCGGAAGCACCAATAACAGTTACGAACCTGTTCTTAATCAACTTGCCAACGACCTCTTCGCTCTCACCTTCCCGGCCGAAGAACAGATCGCTGTCTTCCGGGGCAAATGGCCTTAGTCCGGGAAAAGGATTGAATTTTTTGTTGTCTATATGAGCTGCCATAATTAAAATTTACCTTTCTAAACTCTTATTCCAATTACCAGTATATCATCAACCTGTTCATTTTCGCCCTTCCAGTCAGATAACCTTTTCTGTAACATCTCCTTCTGATCTGTCATTGAAAGGTTATTTATTTCCAACAGAAGGTCCTCAAAACGTTTTGACATAAATTTCTTGTTTTCAGGTCCGCCAAACTGATCAACATAACCATCAGATGAAATATAGATACAGTCCCCGTCAATAAGTTCTATTTCAGTATTTTTAAAAAGCTGCGGATTATCTCCTTCAAAGGCACCAATTGGGAAACGATCACCTTTAAACTTCACAATAGTATTATTTCTTACCATTACAAGCGGATTATTTGCTCCAGCAAATTCGACTTTTTTTGCTGCAAAGTCGAAAACACAAAGGGCCATATCCATTCCGTCTTTAATTGAACTATCACTCTTATTTTCATTAAGGGTTGTAACAACACCTTTATTCAGCTCATCAAGGATATTAGCGGCTGTGCGTGCCTTCTTAACATTGACAGCGAAGTTCAGCTGGTTATATCCGACTATTGACATGAATGCCCCGGGTACACCATGGCCTGTACAATCAACAGCCGAGACCATAAACAGTCCATCGGCTTCATGCATCCAGTAAAAATCGCCGCTGACTATGTCTTTTGGCATATATAGGACAAAATAGTTTTTAAGGTGTTTGTCAATCATGTTAAAAGATGGAAGGATTGCATTCTGAATACGTCTTGCATAATAAATGCTATCCATAATATGCTTCTTCTGCTCCTCAATCTCCTCTTTCTGCTTTTCTATTTTGATTGTCCTGTCTTTTACTTTCTGTTCAAGCTCATAATAATAACTTTCGAGCTGGGCGATCATCAGATTGAATTTCTCTGAAAGTCTTGTGATCTCATTATTCCCTATTACCTCTGCCCTTTCCCTGAGATCACCATTCATGATCCTGTCAACATTCTCCACAAGTTTTTTAATCGGAAGCGTAATAACCTTGGTTTTCCTGTATATTACCACACTGAGCACAATCATTGTAATCACAAAAACAAATATGAATCTGACAGCCTCTTTCCTGAAAAGATCCATCTGTTCTGTCCGGTCTGAGATAATCCTGATGACAGATCCCTGGTAAAAGCTTGCCCCCACAACTTCCTCAGCTGCGAACCTTTCCATATAGATGTAGTTGTAATGATACCATCTGTCCTCTACCCTGTTCATGAATTCTATTGTGTCCTTATCATGGAACACTTTAGGAAGAATAGTATCCTGATCAACGTTCATTACATTCTTGTTCATACTGAATGCAAAATCGGCCCACAGAAATAATTCGACATCAATGATCCCCTGGGTTTCGCTTTTCAGTTCCGACTTGGTAACTTCAATTGCTTCTACGATATCATCGACCTGCTTTGAGTAGGCCCCCAGCTCGATGATATATTTCTTGTCCTTTGTAGCCTGATAGGTATATTTTTTTGGTCTCTTTGTGGCATCCTCTATGGCAAATCGTTCACCAAAAAACTCTCCTGATTTTTGCATGTCCTGAAGATACTTCTTCATATTTTCTCCAAGACTGTAAAGATCAAATCCAAGGTCGCGTCTGAAAGTTGTATTTATTATTATTCCGTCTGATGAGATAATATAGATGGCCTCATTAATGGTATCCATGCCAATCTCATTTGCTATAGCGAAAAGATCAACTTTGTCAAGGTTTGAAGTATTTGCAAAATATTTATTTACAAGAAGTGAATTCAATTCTTTTAACCTGTTGTTCAACTGAACATCAATGAGATTAGTGGCGATATCCTGGAACTTCAGGATTTTTGTCACTTCATTTGCCAAAAGCTTGTTCTTCTCAGCAGTACCTGAGGATAATATTGATCTTGTTCTCTGGAAATTAATTGCAGAAAAAACCAACAGAGCCAGCAATGTAGGTAAGGCTATATTGAAAATAAGCTGCCTGAAGATTGTTGTTTTTCTAGAAGCCATTATAAAACAGGTTATACTTCGTTACTATCGATATATTTTAAAATTTCAAGTTCTTTCTCAGGGTAATGATCCTGATATTCCTCAACAGCTTCTAACAACAGACAGTAATAAGAATCTGTTTCCGGTAACTGGACAATTTCTTTTAAATTATTTTTTCCGGTATTAAAAGAGATGAATGGTTTTTTCAATTCCTCATTACCGGTTAATGTCCAAATGATACAACCCTCTTTAAGCATTGCTGTGGCGGCTTCTTTCTCCTTCAAATGCTTTACAGATACAGATAAAGGCAGAAGATCTTCTTCAGGAATTCCTTTAAAACAACCTGACAAAAATCTCACCTTTTCAAGTAACAGTTCTTTTTTATCCTTTTCTCCGTTTACAATATCGTCGAGCCGCCTTTTTGTTGACTGCGGTAACCGGGTGGAAACAGACCTGTAAAGCTCTTTACTAGACCTTGATATCAAAAGTGCTGATTCTTCCTGTAAGATTGTTTCCGGACTGAAAAGAAGTGCTGCTACCGTTTCAGCCATGTCATCGCCATCAATCTCCTTAAGACTTCTCAGAACAGATGCCTTGGTCCATAAGCTGAGCAGATTGTAATCGCGATTCAGAATATCCTCTACAAGTTTACTGTGACTCGGTACATCGCCAGGGAAGAAGTGATAGAGGTTTTTAAGTTTGTCTTCATCAGGAACAACATCGAGCAGCGAAATTAATTTTGGCTTAATAGACTCATCTATTACAATATCCATCATTTCAAGGGCATAATTGACGCTTTCAACCGTATCCCTCTCGAGGTTTTCCTTGATTTTAGCAATTGATCCCGGATCGTATGTGACTGAAAGAAGGTTAAACAGGAATGTTCTCCACCTGTCAATCTCTTTTTTTAGAATTTCAAGGAGGAATGTATCATTAGCTCTTACGAGGCAGGTCTTTGCGGAGAGGTTCCAGGTCATTAAACCCACAGTGTCGGATATTAATTGATGTAACCTGTCCCTGTCATCATTATTTGGTTTGAACTCACATTCAACAAGGCAACTGACTGCTACTTCCTTAAGCATTCTTGAATTTGACCAGAGCCGTGAAAAGAGAAATGACTGGCTCTCCTGTGTTGGCATTTTCCCAAGAAGAGTAAGGATTATCCTGCTGGTATTCATATTGCCTGAAGAAACAAGATAGAACCTTGTAAGCTCAGGAACAGCATCATTCCCGAATGAATTCAAAACATTAATTGCATCTGGTTCAAGGCCCGGGATACTGAGGCATTCGCATACCTCAGGAATAAGATCGGTAAGCCTGAACTTCCCGATAATATAAACTGCATGTCTTTTCAGTTCAATCGAATTGTCCCTTAGCAGACGCAATATTTCTGTTGTCTGTGGCTGCCTGATACCCGACAGCATTCTCTTCGCATTTGCAATCTTTTCCCCGTCAGCTTTTAATCCGCTTTCACCTTTCTCCAGTCTGCCGGCTGCTTCATTTGATAGTTTTCTGATATTTTCATCAACAGATGTATTGGCTGAGATCTTTCTGAGCAGGGGTACCAGGTTCAGGTCATTTAATGAGGAAGAATGATCGATTATTTTTTCAAGATACAATCTGTTACTATAAGTCTCGGGGCCAGGATCGTTTCCGGAAATAAGTCTGAAATAATCTCTTCTGAAAGTGCGGTGAACTGAAAAACTGCTTCTGAGAACTTCCTTGATTCCTGAAACGGACTCAGATAAGTCAGATGTGCCAACAGCCTCGAGTGCTTTCCTGATTGACTTCCGGTACTCAGCATACAGTCTGAAAGCAAACCATGTCCACAAGAGGATAATAAAAAGAAGAACCCATGAGAAGTGGATCAGCTTTATGAAACTCAGAACACCAAGTCCTGCTAGCAGAAGCCCCGATGAAAGGGCAGCAATCTCATTTACAGTGCCATCCATTCCAGACTGCACTTCATATCTGATCTTCTCATCAATTGTCTGATAAATAACCTTGAAAGAAGGTGATTCAATTGAGTCTTTAAGCGCTTTTGAGAATAGTCTGCTGAGGGCCAGTAATAGAAAGAATATAAGAAACCCGCTCATTGATTCCGGGGTATATCCCATGAACATTCCAATCAGTATTGCAAAAACTGTAAAACCCGCAACAAGAATAGGGGATAGAGCAAGACAGGTACGTAAGCCATAGTTGCGGATGAGATATGAGAATACAAACAGTTTTACAAGGAGCGTGAATATCATCATGCTGCCGGTGAAAATGCCGAGGAATCTGGCCATATCCTCTTCCGCCGGATATTGCTCCCTTGTAACAGCCATGAATGAATACTGGACAAAAAATGCTGTCATAACAGAAAGTGCAATGAAAATCCCCATTATCCTGGTATACTTATCTTCACGAAAAACAGACAATACAGATTTCTTTTCTTTCGATTTTTCACTTTTCTGCTCAGTGCTTCCGCTCACAAGCTTGAAACGGATCCCAATAACCATCTGGATAACTGTTGCTACCAATACTGAAAAAGCACTGACAAGCAATATATTATGAGATTCAAATTTGAATGACAGAAGTACCGGGATTGTATAACAGCTTATTATAACACCAATTATCAGTCCGGCATCAACCAACCCGAACAATCTTTTTCCCTGCCTGAGTGTAAAAAGCCTTCCGGTAGTTCCCCAAAACCCAAGCATTGCGAGTATGTTTAACGGCCCAAGCATTAAGAAAACAATAAATACCACTACTTTGGAAGAAAACAAAATCAGGGCCAGCCACAAAACGACAGTCAGAGATGTTACAGAGATAAGGTTCAGAATGGCAAAATTCTTAAATTTCATCCTGGCTTGTAACCATGTGTAAATTGAAGTAAGGATGATACCGGCTATACCGGATACAACATATCCCTTTGCCATCATTTTTTCATCGAATATCGACAGAAACAGAGAGTGAGCACTTATATCGAAGGCACCGAAGAAAATACCGAGAAAGACAGATTGCATCAGAAGCATAGATACCATTGATTCCTCCCCTGACTCAACACCCAGAAGAGCAAAAAGCTTGTCTCTCATAATTTTCCCCGTTACAAATTAAAACACACTAAATTAATAATTTAAAATTAATAGTAAAGTGCACTATTCATTTTTTTAGAATAGAATTTGACGGAATTCAGGAAATGCACGACGAAAGAGGCTTACTTTCGGTTACTGAAGGCAGTTTTAACTATTGAACTTAAGGTCTTTATATCTATGTCGATACCCTCAATAATTATTTCAGCCCTGTTATACCAGGGCTCACGGAAATTTAGTTTTTCTTCAATAAAAACCAGTAATTCTTCTCTGTTGAAATTCTTTATAAGTGGCCTTTCACCCTTCGACCCTGATAATCTGCTAAGAAGCTGAAGGGGATTAAGTTTGAGATAAACAGTCAGCCCTGTTTTTAGCATGAAATCCATATTATCAGAAAAGCAGGGAGTGCCGCCACCTGTCGATACTACTACATCTGTCTCATAATCAATTGTTTTCAGCGCTTCTGATTCAATCAGGCGGAAATAATTCTCTCCATCCTGTGAGAAGATATCAGGGATACTCTTCCCTGCTTTTTCTTCTATCTTTTTATCGAGATCGAAAAATGGCCAACCCATAACTGCCGCAAGCTTTTTACCTGCGGTAGTTTTTCCGCTACCCATAAAACCAATGATATATACTTTCCGTCCGCCGGGCATCACAGTTCCAGCTTCATTTGTGCGGGATCCTCATGAACAGGAGAATGCAGAGGCTCTTCAGGTGATTCCTGTTCAGGCTCTTCAACACGGGGCACTACTGCCTCTTTGATCACTTTAGGCTCTATCTCCTGAATGTTGTCAACTACATAACTTGTTAACCTTTTGCCTTTGGCCTTATAGCTTTTCACACCAATGAACTCAGCTACCTCAACTATCTCATTTTCTCTTTCCTTATGCTTGCCCCCAAAGCGGATCTCAAATCGCGGATATTCGACTTCAGTAAGACTAATCAGTTTTGAATCAGGATCTTCATTAATGAAACACTGAGGCTTCTCCGACTCCTCAACTGTGAACCGTTTCAAATAATAAAATTTCTGTTCTGCATCCCAGTAGATAACCGAATATACTTTACCGGGACGGAATTTTTCAATTATGAGTATATTATCTTCAAAATGATTCGAGAGGTCAAAGCCGGCAATCCTGAAAAACCCGTTTTTGGTTATTACCAGGATCTTATCGTCGGAACTGAATTCCCCCAGGAACGTACCTCTTCCGTCAACGTTAAGTCTGAATACAGCATCGTCAAACCAGATCTTCCTTCCTCCCAGTGTAGAGAGTCCCTTTTCCTTAAGTGTTACTTTATGAACAGCATTCTTGGTAAGTATGTTGCCCATAGAAGATTTACCCTTAATAGCCATCTGACCAAAGTCAAATTCAAATACAAGCTTCTTAAGGCGTGCTTTAGGTTTATGATGGACCTTAATAACCTCGGCTTCACCGTTTGGATTTACACTTAAATAGACAATTTTAGACCCCGGGGTTCCTCTTGTAAGGGAATACTCCTTATCGCGGGTAAGACCAGAAATAGCGCACCTTTTTGCAAGTAAAGGGCCGTCCTTACCATCCTGATAGACAATGTTATAGATGGTTCTCTCGTCGTTTTTGAGAAATACCTGGGCATATAAAATATCACTTCCAACAAAGACCTTATCAGAAACTTTTGTTATCTGGTAGACACCATCTCTACGGATAGCTATAACATCGTCGATATCAGAGCAGTCGCATATAAACTCATCCTTCTTAAGCCCTGTTCCGATAAAGCCCTCTTTGTAATTGACATACAATTTTGCATTGTTGGCTACCACTTTTGTAGCCTCTATCGTATCGAAACTCCTGATCTCAGTCCTTCTCTCCCTGCCCTTCCCGTATTTCTTTTTTATCTGCTTGAAATAATTTATGGCGAAAGGTATAATATTGTTCAGGTGATTCTTAACTTCCTCAAGTTCAGTCTCAATGCCTCTGATATGCTCATCTGCCTTCTTTACATCAAATTTCGAAATCCTTTTGATTTTTATTTCAGTAAGCGAAATGATATCTTCCCTGGTTACCTCTCTGAGTAACAGTTTTTTAAACGGCTTTAATCCCTTATCAATATCAGATATAACCGCCTCCCATGTCTCGCTCTCTTCAATATCCCTGTATATTTTCTCCTCAATAAAGATCTTTTCAAGCGACGACATGTGCCACTCTTCCTGAAGTTCCGCTTTTCTTATTTCCAGTTCAGACTTTAAAAGCTGAACTGTTCTGTCAGCAGAGTTTTTCAGAATTGAACTAACCCCCATAAAGGAGGGCTTATCATCAACAATTACACAGGTATTCGGTGATATTGAGTATTCACAATCTGTTAAAGCGTAAAGGGCATCAATTGTCTTGTCGGGCGAAACACCGGGGATAAGATGTACGACAATCTCCACATTTGCAGAGGTGTTATCATCGATCTTCCTGATCTTTATTTTGCCTTTTTCGTTGGCCTTTATGATTGAATCAATAAGTGTTGTTGTTGTTTTCCCGAAAGGGATCTCGGTTATTACGAGAGCTTTCTTGTCGATTTTCTCAATTTTTGCCCTGACTTTAATTGCTCCGCCTCTCTGACCGTCGTTATATTTTGAGATGTCCACCATTCCTCCAGTCGGGAAATCGGGATATAACACAAAATCCTTACCCATCAGGTAGTCAATAGAAGCATCGATAAGTTCGTTGAAGTTATGAGGAAGGATCTTTGATGCCAGACCAACAGCAATACCTTCAACACCCTGAGCCAGAAGAAGCGGAAACTTAACAGGCAGAGTGACAGGCTCCTTGTTACGGCCGTCGTAAGATAATTTCCATTCAGTTGTTTTATGGTTAAAGACAACCTCCAGGGCAAATTTAGAAAGGCGTGCTTCAATGTACCTCGGTGCAGCTGCGCCATCGCCTGTCAGAAGGTTACCCCAGTTTCCCTGGGCATCGATAAGAAGTTCTTTCTGACCGAGTTGAACGAGAGCATCGCCAATAGATGCATCACCATGAGGGTGAAACTGCATTGTATGACCGATAATGTTCGCAACTTTGTTGTAACGGCCATCATCCATCCTCTTCATAGAGTGCAGGATACGTCGCTGAACCGGTTTCAGTCCGTCGTGAAGATGGGGAACTGCCCTCT
The DNA here is from genome assembly GCA_016709865.1 of Bacteroidales bacterium. NCBI lineage: Bacteria > Pseudomonadati > Bacteroidota > Bacteroidia > Bacteroidales > Bacteroidales bacterium. Next base: position 498,480 of record JADJLX010000003.1, on the reverse strand, counting down.
CGAGAATAACATATGAAGCATAGTCCAGAAACCAGTTCTGGTACATGCCCGACAAAGCTGTAACGGAATGAAGAGCTATCGGACCAGCCGGAGCCTCTTTCTTCCCTTCCTCTTTGCTTATATCAAGTTCTTCTTCCATATGAAATCCGGCACCTGGTTAATATGCCTTTTTTTCCTCATCAACAATATCTTCTTCGATCCTTAGGTTCTCAATAATAAAATCCTGCCTGTCAGGAGTATTCTTTCCCATATAGAATTCGAGGAATCCATTTATGGAGTCTGTCTTTGTCATCCTTACCGGTTCGAGCCTCATATCTTTTCCGATGAAGTGCTTGAATTCATCAGGGGATATCTCACCAAGACCTTTAAACCTTGTCATCTCAGGATTTGGTCCGAGTGCAGCTATGGCTTTTGCCTTTTCATCGGGGGAATAACAGTATCTTGTTTCTTTCTTATTTCTCACCCTGAATAACGGGGTCTGAAGAATATAAACATGTCCTTTCCTTACAAGATCAGGAAAGAACTGCAGAAAAAAGGTGAGAAGGAGTAACCGGATATGCATTCCATCGACATCAGCATCGGTAGCAACAACAACGTTATTATACCTGAGGTTTTCAATACCGTCTTCAATATTAAGTGCCGCCTGAAGCAGGTTGAACTCTTCGTTTTCATAAACGATCTTCTTGGTAAGACCATAAGAGTTTAATGGTTTTCCCCGGAGGCTGAATACTGCCTGAGTCTCGACATTTCTTGATTTTGTAATAGAACCGCTGGCAGAGTCTCCCTCGGTAATAAACAATGTCGAATCAAGCTTATTGGTATCATTTGAGTTATAATGCACCCTGCAATCGCGAAGCTTCTTATTATGCAGACTTACTTTCTTTGCCCTGTCACGTGCCAGCTTCTGAATTGAGGAAATTGCTTTTCGTTCTTTTTCGGAATCCTGTATCTTTTTCAGAATAATTCTTGCTGTTTCAGGATTCTTATGCAGATAATCATCTAACTGCTTCTTGATAAACTCGCTGATGAAATTCCTTACTGAAGGACCCTCTGGTCCCATATCTTTGGATCCCAGCTTCGTCTTGGTCTGCGATTCAAAAATCGGTTCCTCTACCTTTATGCTGATTGCCGCAATAATTGACGATCTGATATCGGCCGGATCAAAATCCTTCTTATAGAAATCACGGATTGTTTTCACGATCGCCTCACGGAAAGCCAGAAGATGTGTTCCGCCCTGAGTGGTATTCTGACCGTTTACAAAGCTGTAATAATCTTCTCCGTATGTATACCCATGAGTGAAGGCTATTTCAATGTCCTCACCGGTAAGGTGAATGATAGGATAAAGGCCCTCCTTGCTCATATTCTCATTCAACAGGTCAACAAGGCCGTTTTTTGAGAAGAACTTGTTACCATTGAAGTTAATTACAAGTCCGGAATTAAGATACACATAGTTTTTAAGCATGGTATCGACGTACTCCGAAATGAAGAAGTAATTGCCGAACATACCCTCATCGGGTTTGAAGATCACCTCAACACCGTTCTCTTCATTAGTTGAGACAACAGGATACTCTTTGATAGTTACTCCATGCTCAAACTCAGCAGCTTTAGCCTGACCTTCACGTATAGATCTGATTACAAAATTGCTCGATAATGCATTCACCGCCTTCACACCAACACCGTTAAGACCTACTGATTTCTTAAACGCTTTGGAATCGTACTTAGCCCCTGTGTTCATTTTGGAAACGACATCAAGAACCTTTCCGAGAGGTATACCACGGCCGAAATCACGTACTCTTACCTCTTTTCCATTTATTGAGACATCGATCTTCTTGCCATTGCCCATCATGAATTCGTCAATGGCGTTGTCCATAACCTCTTTAAGCAGGACGTACACACCATCATCCTGCGAAGAACCGTCGCCGAGCTTGCCAATGTACATACCCGGCCTCAGCCTGATATGCTCACGCCACTCAAGGGTTTTTATATGTTCTTCTGAATAGCCAACTGACATTTTGCAGAATTTTGCGCAAATATAAGCAATTAGGTGACCCTTTTTTTGTCAATTTTTCAACAATTAGTGTGAATTTTAACACTCTTTAAGGGCTAAAAAGTTGAGGGCTAAAATATTTAGCTGATTAATTGACAATTACAAATACATTGAAACTGTTGATAAATGTCACTTTCCCATTCCTGCTATGCGCCGGTATAAGAAAAGATTAGAAATTCCGGGCACTGCTCCGGCGCCATTTCACTGGAAAATTTCTTTGCTACCAATATGTCGCTGCTCTGCAGCTAAAATCACTTGAAAACTTTGCTTTGCTCAGTGCCCTTCATGCTGAGCGAAGCCGAAGCATGCCCTGTACTCTGCGCTTTATTCTTCGGTCTTCCGTCTTCTTTCCTTCCGTCTTCTTCCTAAAACTTATACTTAAACCCCACACTGAGAATCTGCGTTTCAAAATAATTCTCATAAACAGCTGTGAAACCTTCTCCTTTAATATCCTGTCTGATACCAAAGTCATTAAAAATATCACTAAATGAACAGGTGAGTTCTCCTTTGCCTTTAAGGATTTTCTGTTTTACACCAATATCAACAGATGATCTGGCGGCCTGCACTCCCTGTGGGATATTTTTGGGAGTATAGTAAAGTGCTGTTAACTGTAATTGAGTTTCTTTTAAAATTGTGAACTGATTATTAATCTTTATATCTGCAGAATTGTCACTTGTTAACTCAATGGCGAATGGTCTTTCATAAGGGAATAGCAGCATCCCGTTGTATGCGTGTATAATATTTGAATACCAGTTGATACTGCCGGTAAGTTTCCAGTATTTTGTAATGCTCTGATTTAAAATCAATTCCACGCCAGAATTTGTTGCGCTTCCTACATTACTGTAGATCTTATTTACAATATTGTAGGTAGTATTTGTTGTATCCACACTATAAATTCTGGTGAAAGGATCTGTAATCGACCGGTAATATCCGGCCAGTGATAAAGTGCCATTATTCCAGCGCAACTTATAAGCTAGCTCAACAGTGTTTGTAAACTGGGGACGAAGATATGGATTACCAACTTTCAGCAATTCAGGATCATCATACTTTGGAAAGACTCTGAGCTCAGGTTCCCCGGGCCTGTCCACTCTCTTGTTAAAATAGGCTGACAAGCTGTTGTTCTGATTAATTTTATAAGTTAACCTGATGTTAGGGTAGAAGTTAAAATAATCATACGAATCGTTTCTAGGATAGTAAATATTAGCTGGTGACAGATCGTAAAAAACTTTCGTGTACTCAGCCCTGAGGCCAGCTTCCACTTCTGTCTTTCTTGATTCGTATACCCAGTTCACATAGCCTGCATATGTATCTTCTCCCCAGTCGGATCTGTCTCCCAGTCCTGGATAAATAATCGACTGAGCTCCGTTTCTTACAGTATAAGTTACAGGTAATCGCCTGGCCTGCAATTTTGTACCTGCCTCGAGCCTTCCACTCTTCATGGGTTTCACATAATCAACGATAAGGTTTGTTGTATTTTCAATTGCCAGGATGTGTGTATAATCATCGGAGATCCTTATTGCGGAACTGTCATTAAGATGATATGCCTCATCCTCCCATCCTTTTGTATACTGAGCGCTTGCATTCAATTCATGGCCGGGTTCTTCAAATTTATGCTTATAGGCAAGCGAGTAATTCATGAATCCGGTGATTTCATATTCAAGCCATGTCCAATATCTGTATCTTACTGAATTTAAAGTATTTATATAAGGCACCTGGGCAGAATCGTGGTGACTTTCATAATCATAGATCATTGAAAAAGTCATGGAGTTTTTATCATCCATATTCAGATCGGCCCCGGCTTTTACAATATAATGTGTTTGCTTTCTGTTTTCAGGTACCTGTGAAGCTGTGATATCACCATTGCTGTATGTCCTGGTAGTAAATTCATTATTTGGAAGTCTTCTCTGATTCAATACTTCTGACTGCAGGAAAAGATTAAGTTTTCCTTTTCTGTAATTAAGATTTAAACTGGGAATAATCTTATGATTGAATGCATAACTTCCAAGGTCTGTCGGAAGGTCACTCTTTCTTCTGGAGAGAGCCCCCAGTCCAAGAGCCATACCGGCTTCGCCGTTCAATCCGGCTTTGTTCTCCTTCTTGTAAATTATATTAATAATACCTGCCATGCCTGCAGCATCATATTTTGCTGAAGGGTTATTTACAATTTCAATTTTATCGATGTTTGATGCAGGTATTGAGGAGAGTCCCTTCTGGTTTCCATATCCTGTGAGACTTGATTGCTTTCCATCAATCAGAATTGTTACTTTATCGCTGCCACGGAGCTCCATTTTCCCTTCCTGATCGACAGTTATTCCCGGAAGGTTACGCATAACATCAAGCACTGATCCTCCTGTTTGTGAAATGTTTCCGGCAATATCAAAACTTTTCTTATCGAGTCCAGCAGAAACAAGGTTTTTATTCTCCGAAATCACAACCTCAGCAAGTGCAGCGGCAGAAGTTTCCAGTTCTATTCTGCCAAGATCAAAGTTCTTATTTAACCGGCCAACCAGAACAGGAATCTGCTTTGGGGTGTAGCCTAAATATGAGCAATTTATGAAGTATTCTCCCTGTGGAATGGCTGCTATTGTAAAGTGGCCCGACTCATCGGTGATAGCACCTGTAAGAAGTTTCCCATCTGAGCTGTTTGTGATAGAGACAGAAGCAAAAGACAATGGCTCTGATGAATTTTTGTCTAATATTCTGCCCGAAATCACAGCATCTGACTGACTGAATAACTGAAAAGAAAATAGAAAGAATAAAACCAATATTGATAGTTTCTTCATGTCGTAAACAGATTATAGACACATGAAAGACAACATTGGCAGCCAAAATATTCCATTTTCAAATTATTCTCAGTCCAGTATTCCCATCTGCTTCATCAACAGGGCTGCATTCATCTTTGTAGTTATCCCTTTTTGTAGCTTGTACTCAAACCGGATTGATTCTCCTTCAATTTCAATCTCAAAGCACATGTTGAATACAGACTGTGGAAATTCCTTCTCCATTTCGCCTACTGAGGTATCGTGAGTTGCAATCAGGCCTGTTCCTCCAAGCTCAATCATCCTTTTCAGGAACATTTTTGAACCCAGACTCTTGTCAGCTGAATTTGTACCCTTCAATATTTCATCAAGAATAAAGAATACAGGTTCTTTGTTCTCAAACCTTGTTTTAAGACTTTTTATTCTTTTAAGTTCAGCGTAAAAGTATGATTCATTATCCGACAGCGAATCAGTTGTTCTCATACTTGTGAAAAGTTTGAAAGGAGTAAATTCCAGTTTTGATGCGCAAACAGGAGCTCCGGCCATCGCCAGGATGTAATTCACAGCAATTGTCCTGAGAAAAGTGCTCTTCCCGGCCATATTTGCCCCGGTTATAATGCAAACTGTTCCCTTATTTTCAAGAATAAAATCATTGCAAACCCTTATCTCTTCATCTATAAGCGGATGTCCGGCCATTGAGGCAGAGAAGACTATATTATTTTCTGAAATCACCGGATAGGTGAACTCCGGATTATTGCAGGCAAAATTCCCAAGCGAAATGAAAGCATCAACTTTGCCAATCATTTCGAGCCAGCCGGGGAAATAATTCTTATAATCTGATTTCCAGTTCTCGAGCTTATAAATACAATGATAATCCCATAGCAGCAATCCATTCATAAAGAGACCAACAAGCACATTCATCCTGCTGTCGAACGACTGAATCAGGCGACTCAGCTTCTTAACCGAGACAGCTGCAGACATTTTGCTGCCCGACTCATTCAGCTTTATTTCTTTCATCCCTGCAGATTCAAAATCCTCCTTTTCAAACATTTTAAGCAATGCCGTCATGGAGGAGAGATATGAATACTTCTTTGACAGAGAAGAATGGACCCTGTTTGTGCTTTTCAAGCCGATTGAGATCCAGAACAGATTGCCAAGAAAAAAGAGCATAAATATCGAATAATGGAGTAAGCCGGCAGCTACCAAAAGCAAAGACAATATAGCTGCCGCAGGAAGGATCCAAATCAGAATTTTTGCAACTAAAGAGGATCTTATTGCCGGTTTTTCATACATCCATCCCAGCAGCCCGGCAATCTGTGCTTTCTCAAGAGGAGTCTTCATTCCTGATGCCAGAAACTCCTGCCTCCATCTCTCCTTCCCTGCCAGTTCCTTTATCGTATCCTGCCGTAATACGAGTGTGTCAGAAATAGAATAGGGATCCTGAAGCCAATTTGCAAGTATGTCCCGTCCGTATCCGGTGACTGTACGGTTCAGATATTGAAATACTGATGATTTGCCAAAAAGATCAACGTCGAAAGAGAAATCATGATGTATATTAATGTACTCATTGCCTGCTTCAAAATGAGCATAATCACCTGATATTGCATCTGCTTCATCACGGTTTATTTTTGCCAGGTTTCCAAAAAATTCCTTTTTCAGCAGGTGCTCAGAATATAATTTCAACAAATAAAGAAAAATGATTACAACTAATGCAATTAGCAGATATCCAGCCGTTTTACTCTGCAGAAAAACAAACCATGTTAATGCCAGACCACCTGTAAATGAAAAAAATCTGGCAAGTGAAAGCCTTAAAAGAAGCTTCTCTTCTTTTGCCTCCTTTAGGCTAAAGTCTTTTGCTGCAGCCAGGTATTTTTCTTTTAAAGCATGTTTCATTCAGAACCTGTTCAAATTACTATTGCCAAAACTTTCATCACACTTGTGCTATTATAAAAATCGGTGCTTTTGGAGTCAAAATTCCAGGTCCATTCTTCCCTTAATATACTGTCGGGAATGTCTGAAACCATAGTCTGCACTGTATTTGAATTCCCAGACCGGTCGGTACTGATTTCAGCTACATCGGATATAAGCACTGACTGGTGTTTTTTAAGAAACTCTATATGTCTGTCTTGTATCTTTTTTCGGAACAAGAGGTACTCTTCTTCTTGCACATTTGACCTCTTTTTAAGAAAATCAACAGGCAAAGATTCAAGCTGGGTAAGAATATTTAGCGATATAACCATTCCCGGGTCAGATTCCGGGACATATTCAGGAACAGAGATATCTTCTAGCGTTTTCATCTTCTTAAGGAAAGAGTACTTTGATGTTTTAAGCCATACCTCACTTATTAGTCCGCCCGACACATCTGCCTCAACCAGTTCCACATTCTTTAGCTGCCCAGCCTGTGCGATTACTTCAGGAGGATGAACAATATCGATCAGAGTTACTCTAATATCTCTTTCAACAGTCTCTGCAAGAGGCAGTTCCATAAGCCATCCGCTGCCCAGAACACTTATTTTTGCAGGAGAATAATAGTCAAGAGCCTTCAGAATAAAAGTCCGGCAGCGTTCCATATGTTCATCCCAGCCGCCTTCCTGGTTCATATGCCGGTAAATCAAACCACTCTGGTAGTTATAATAACCCATCTTATGGAGGATCCTTCTGTATTCAGTTGTATGACTCATCTTTATTCAGATTCTTCTCTTATCTCTGATAACCATTTTTTCATCATATTACTGAATTTCAGTGCCAGCTCGTCAGGATTTGTCGTTCCAAATGATTCCGGCATTACCGGATCAAATACCCTGACCTTAATATGATGACCGGACCCGAAAATCAGTCCATGCTTTGGCAGAATTCCGCCTGTCCCATCAAGAACAATCGGAAGAATCGGAACTCCTGCCTGAATGGCAAGCTGGAATGCTCCTCTTTTGAAAAATCCGATCTCATTGTCAGCTGAGCGTGTTCCCTCGGGAAACAACATTATTGAAGTACCACCTTTAAGACAGGCTAATGAACGCTCAAGCATCTCAACCTTACTCTCCTCATTACCCCGGTTAACAGTAATATAATCAGCCATTTTCAGGTACCAGCCCAGAAAAGGAACTTTTTCATTTTCAATTTTTGAGATCCATTTATAATTATACCTGAGACTGTTGATTATTAAGATATCAAGCATCGACTGGTGATTTGAAATTAAAACATATGTGGTTCCCGGTATTGCTTTTTCTCTTCCCTGTGTTTTAATTCCCCATACTGGCATGATCCGGGTTAGGATAAAGCTCTGATTAACCAGAAGCCGGTGGACGATTACACGCTTTTTATCGAATGGCAGTACTAATAACCAGATCAGAAAGGTTAACGGGAAAAGTATCACCATGAAGCAAATACCTATAATCCAGACTAATATCGACTTAAATACATCCATAAATTAAACCTATTCTTCTCTGTGGATCTCTGTGGTTCTCAGTGTCTCTCTGTGTAATTTTTTTAAGAACTGTCACAGAGTTACACAGAGGAATCACAGAGATACACAGAGAAAAAATTAAAAAAAATTATATAATTCTTCCTTTGATAACATAATACTTTCTTCTTTAAAAACTTCAATAAGGTCTTCAACCATGTGTCTCCGACCTTTAAGCTTTTCTTCAATTTTTGCCAGAACTGAAGAACCCTCCAGTACAATGTCGCGGATAATACCTTCCCGCACATACAACCTGCATCTTACTTTATCACCTGAAAAATCGAACTCATTAAAAAACTGATATTCCGGGCCGTATGCCCAGTTCCACTCCCATGTTTTGTATTTTGTTCCGGCAATTTTTTCAGCTTCAAATATATCCTGTTCAGAAAGTTTGTATTCTATGGCCTCAGGCAGGTTCCCAATGAAATAATCCATCATACCCAGCCTGAACTCAAATATATCTTTAAATCGCGAAAGTCTTGCATTAAGATTTGTAACAGACGATGGATTTGATTCAACAGCCCTTGAGGTATAGTGTGAAGTATCTTTACGCAGTGTGTTCCTCAGGATATCTAGTGATGTGCTGAAAAGAAGTGTCCCGTGGTGAAGCACTCTGTTGTGATGTACATGTTCAGCATTGCCTGAAATCTTCAAACCATCTACTTTCAGGTCATTTTTTCCCTCAAACCTTGCTTCTACCCCCTCAGATGCCAGGAAATCAATTACCGGTTGAGTATACTTCCGGAAGTCAATCTGCTTGCCTGGTTCTGATTGTTTAATAAATGTGAAATTAAGATTACCGGCATCGTGATATACGGTTCCTCCTCCGGTAATCCTTCTGAGGAGAGGGATTTTATGATCTGTTATAAAACGTGTATTTATCTCTCTGTGAGGCGTCTGATGTTTCCCGATTATTACAGAAGAGCTGTTTATACCCAGAATGAGGTAATCCTCCTTTTTATTTCTAAGCAGATGTTCTTCAATTGCCAGATTAAAGTACGGGTCGTTTGATTCCAGGGTTATGCAGAACATAACGTTGGGTTACTTTGAGGTAGTTGGATTAAAGTACTTTCTGTGAACAAGTATTCTGTTATCAGTCAGAATATATAGTTTGTAATTTAACCATCCGATAGATGCTCCCAGTAATGAACCGCAAAGCACATCCCCCGGATAGTGAACTCCGAGATATATCCTTGTATATCCAATTACAGCAGCCCATATTACAATGGTAATTGTGTACCATCTTTTTCTTATGAAGAGAAGGCTTAATACAGCAACATTAAATGAGTTTGTGGCATGTGACGAAACGAATCCGAATGCCCCTCCGCACTCTCCGTTGAAGGTATGAACGAGTCCCTCAAGTAACGGCTCGTGACAAGGTCTGGGTCTTTCGACAGCATTTTTAATAAATACCGAGATCTGGTCAGCCATCGTAGCTGCCAGAATAATAAAAAGAAGAATTATCAGGAATTTTCTTTTGTATTTTATACCAAGATAAATAAGGATTGCAAGGTATAGTGGTACCCAAATTATTTTTCCTGTGAGTATGTGCATTATCTGATCCCAGAATGGAGAATTCAGCGAGTTCAGAAACAGGAAAAACTGCTGATCAAGTCTTTCTAGCATAATAAAAATCAGTCAAAGTTAAGTACTTTCCAAATCATGTCTTTCAGTGTGGTAATACCCAGTCCTGTGAGTGATGATATGAATACCCTCGGCAGGTCAGGCAGGTCTTTTCTGATCTCGTCCATCAGTTCCTTATCGAGCATATCGGACTTTGATATTGCCAGAACACGCTTTTTATCAAGCAGTTCCGGGTTATACATCTTCAGTTCATTAACAAGGATATCATATTCGCCTCTAATGTTTTTGCTATCAGCAGGTACAATGAAGAGCAGCATTGAGTTTCTTTCAATATGTCTCAGAAACCTGATACCCAGGCCTTTTCCTTCATGAGCTCCCTCAATTATCCCGGGAATATCAGCCATAACGAATGATTTATCATCCCTGTAACTTACTATTCCAAGGTTTGGAACAAGTGTTGTGAAGGCATAATCTGCAATTTTTGGTTTTGCTGCAGAAACAACAGAAAGGAGTGTCGATTTTCCTGCATTCGGGAATCCGACCAGACCAACATCGGCAAGTATCTTAAGTTCGAGAATGAACTCCTCTTCTACGCCGGGTTCCCCGGGTTGTGCAAATCGGGGAGTCTGGTGTGTAGCTGATTTAAAATGGACATTCCCCTGACCGCCTCTTCCTCCTTTTGCAAGGATCTTCTCTTCACCATTAACAGTTATCTCAAAGATCACTTCTCCGGTGGCTGCGTTTTTTGCAATTGTCCCAAGCGGAACCTGTACGATAATATCCTTCCCGTCGGCTCCCGTTGAAGTCTGTTTACTTCCTCCAACACCATTTTCTGCAAAAATATGACGCTGGTATTTCAGGTGAAGAAGAGTCCACATCTGATCGTTTCCTCTCAGAATGATATGTCCGCCCCTGCCTCCGTCACCGCCATCGGGGCCACCCTTGGGTTCGAATTTTTCTCTGCGGAAATGTGCAGAACCCGGGCCACCATTACCGGCACGGCAGTAAACTTTTATATAATCAACAAAATTTGATCCTGACATTTCCTGTTATTTAAAGAACTAAAAAATTAATTATCAAGCTAGTAATATCTGTGTTCTAAAATACGTCTTCAAAATCTCAGAGATCGTTCAGGGGTTTTCTCTGTGGAACTTGATGCCTCTGTAACTCCCTCTTAAAAAATTCGGGCACAGGGAGACTTGGCTAAACAAATTTCTTCATAAAACCATCGAGTCTTTTGAAGATATCATCAATTGACCCCATACCATTAACAGGCTGATATATACCCCTGTCGCTGCAGTATTTTATAATTGGTTCTGTTTTTTCCTTATAAACATCAATTCTGTTTTCGATTACAGCAGGATCTTTATCATCAGGTCTTCCTGATAATTCTGCCCTTGCAATTAATCTCTTCACCAGTTCATCATGATCTACATCAAGAACAAGCATCTGGTCAATCTTCATTCCCCTGTCGTTCAGCATCTTCTCCAGAGACACAGTCTGTGCAACAGTACGCGGAAAACCATCAAAAAGGAATCCGGCATTACCTTTACTGCCATCAATCTTATTGGCAATCATTTCAATAACAACCTCATCAGGAACCAGCTCGCCTTTCGACATGATAAGACTCATTTTCTTACCAAGTTCCGTTCCTGCTGCTATCTCAGCACGAAGCATATCGCCTGTTGAAAGATGTAATAAATTGAATTTTTCAGCCAACCTTACTGACTGTGTTCCCTTACCTGATCCGGGAGGTCCGAAAATTAAAAAATTAACCATATTATACCTGAATTACGAATTATGAATTATGAATTATTTAATTAACGTATAAACCGATGGAAGGTTTCGTCCGTAGCCATCATAGTCGAGACCATAACCAACTACAAAATTATTTGGAATCTCAAACCCTATGTAATGAAGAGGGATCTCCTTTTTATAGGCTTCTGGTTTGTAAAGCAATGCTGCAATTCTTATCTCTGCTGCCTTTCTGATAACAAGCTCATCTACAATTCTTTCCAGAGTATTTCCAGTGTCAACAATATCTTCAATTACTACAATGGTCTTATTATTAATATCTTCATTCCAACCTATCAGCTCTTTTATCAGCCCCTGTGAAGTTGTGCCCTGATAAGATGCAAGTTTGATAAACGAAATTCGTGCTTCAAGGTTAATTTGTCTGAAAAGATCTGCGGCAAAAAGAAATGCACCGTTAAGGATTCCCAGAAAGACAACATCTTTCCCGGCGAGTTCTGAATTAATCTGCATCGCGAGCTCTTTAACCCTATTATGGATCTGCTCTTCGGTAATGAATTCCCTGAATGTCTTGTCGAGTAGATTGATTTCTTTCATGACGGCAAAATTAGAGCTGTTAGCCGGTGCGAAAATATGAAAATAATACCTTATTTTTGTCCTTATCAGCAGGTTAAATTAAAAAAAAGTTAAATGGAACCGATTGTAAGCATCATAATGGGCAGCACATCTGACCTGCCTGTAATGGAAAAAACAGCAGATATTCTGAACAGTTTTCAGATCCCATTTGAGATGAATGCCCTATCAGCTCACCGGACCCCGGATGAGGTTGAAAAATTTGCAAAGAATGCAGAAGGAAGGGGGATTAAAGTCATCATAGCTGCAGCCGGTATGGCAGCCCATCTTCCCGGTGTAATTGCTGCAATGACTCCGCTTCCGGTTATCGGAGTGCCAATTAAAGCCTCACTTGAAGGTCTTGATTCTATTTTTTCAATACTTCAGATGCCTCCCGGAATTCCTGTAGCAACTGTCGGGGTTAATGCAGCACAGAATGCAGGTATACTCGCAGCACAAATTATAGCCACAGGCGACAAAAAAGTTATGAAAGAGGTTATAAAGTACAAGGAATCACTTAAAAAAAAGATCGTTCAGGCCAACGAAGAGCTGAAGGCTGTAAAATATCAGTACAAGACAAACTAGGATTTGCTCTGTGGATCTCTGTGGATCCTCAGTGTCTCTCTGTGTAACAAAAAAATGAAGAACTGACACAGAGTTACACAGAGAAGTCACAGAGGAACACAGAGTTATTGAAAATCATTATTTCTGTTTCCAGAATTGATTTTTTTTGTATCTTAGGGTACAATTTTGAAACAGTTGAGCTCGCTGCTGAAAATATCTGTTTCTCTCTGTTTTATTTTTCTCTCTTTAACCGCCTCAGGCGATGATCCTTATCGTCAGTATGCCGGAGCCGGTGAAGCAGGAATGGGATACTCATGTGTCATGAAAAGATCGTTCTGGTCCTCTTTTCACAACCAGGCTTCTCTTGCTTACAGTAAATCATTTTCGGCAGGATTCAATTATGAGAACAGGTTCGGGATCAGAGAACTCGGAACAAGCAGTGCCGGAATTATAGTACCGGCCGGGAAAGCTTCTATTGGAGCAATTTACTCTCATTTCGGATATACAGACTTTAAAAGGGACCTGGCAGGATTAGCCTGCGGATTGAAACTTGCAGACAAACTCTCAGCGGGAATCCAGGTTGACTATTTCTCTGAAAGAACTCCAGGAGAATACAGTAATAATCAGTTTTTAACATGTGAAGCCGGATTACTTCTGACGCCTTCTGATAATATAAGCATTGGCATTCATCTCTTTAATCCTGTCCCAAACTCAATTAGAAAAACTTCAGTGCCTTCAATACTCAGAACTGGCCTGGGAACAAACCTTAGTGAGACACTTTTTGCAGGTATTGAGGCCGAGATGAGTACCGGGAGAAATCTAATTATAAGGACAGGCCTTGACTATGAGGCTTCAAAAAACATATGGATCAGAGGCGGGTTCTGCACTGAAAACAACTCATTCAGTTTCGGATTGGGATACCTTACTAAAATCGTCATGATCGATCTTGGCTTCAGAACACATGATAAACTTGGAGTTACATCATCAGCTTCATTAATCTTCAAAATCCATTAAAATGAAATCCGTTAACCACAAAGAATGTATGGGAGATTTAAAAAAGGAAGAACTGACACAGAGAGACACAGAGGATTCACAGAGTTACACTGAGAAGAAATCTAAAAACAAAGTAAGTATATGGAAATAAATGAAATAACAAAAGAGGTAATAGGTTGTGCAATTGAAGTGCATAGAAACCTGGGACCCGGATTACTTGAATCTGCGTATGAAGAATGTCTTGCTTATGAGCTATCAAAGAAAGACTTAGTAATCAAAAGACAACAGCCTGCACCTGTTGTCTATAAAGAAATAAAACTAGAGTGTGGTTATCGTATAGATTTGCTTATTGAGAATTCAGTAGTTGTAGAGTTAAAAGCTGTTGATGCAATAAATCCGGTTCATGAAGCACAGATTCTTACCTATATGAAATTTGCAGGTAAATCAGTTGGATTACTAATAAATTTCAATGTGACTGTCCTAAGAAATGGAATCAGGAGATACCGAATCTAATCTCTGTGCAACTCTGTGTTAAACTGAGCTTGTCGAAGGCCTCTGTGTAACTCTGTGTAACAAAAAGAATCAATGAGTTAGGATCTAGTACAATAATGAAACGCTTTTTACTGATATTAAATCTTTTACTATTTTCTCATTACGGCTTCAGTCAGGAAGTAAATCTTTCGCAGATTATAACTTCTATTGCAGAGGAGCTTGCCGCCGATGAAAATGATCCTGAGGCTGTTGCAACATATGTCGAACGGCTACAGGAGCTTGCAGATGAACCGGTAAGGATTAATTCTTCAGGAGAAGAAGAGCTTTCCAGACTATTCTTCCTCTCTGATTTCCAGGTTAAAGCACTCGCCGATTATATCCATTCCTCAGGTAAGGTCCTCTCTTTGTTTGAGCTTGCCAATATCCCCGGGTTCGATAAAGAAACTGTTGAGCTCTTATCTTCTTTCATAATCCTCGACGACAAGCTTAAGATAAACTCCGACTCTGCCCGCTTCAGAAATACACTTATTACAAATATTTCTGATAAACCATCAGATAAAGACACAACATATCCCGGTTCATCTGTCAGAATACTAACCAAATACAAATTTATTTCAGGAAGAATAAGTGGTGGATTAACTTTAGAGAAAGATCCCGGAGAAAAACTATTATCAGGATCCCCTCCGCTCCCTGATTTCATGTCAGCCCATATTGCTTTTACCGGGAAAGGAATAATCCGGCGGATAATAATCGGTGACTTCTCTGCCAGCTTCGGACAGGGTACAAATATCAATACCGGCATAAGAAGAGGCCTCTCCCTCTCTGCCCCGGGGTATATGTCTGCCAGAAATGAGATAAGGCCCTATACCTCTGCCGATGAGAATAACTTTTTCAGGGGTACTGCTGCCGAATTAGCTTATAAAAATTTGTCATTCTCCGCCATCTGGTCAGGGAACCGCATCGATGCTTCATCTTATTCATCAAATGGGTCATCGGTTGACAGGATTGAGAACTTTTACACGTCAGGACTGCACACATCCAACTCTTCATTATTAAAGAAAGATGCCGTCACCGATCTGGCTTACGGAATAAATCTGACTTGTAATTTCTCTAATCTCAGGGTTGGGTTCTCCTGGTCAGAGGACAGGCTGTCATTACCGCTGATTCAAAAAGACAAGATCCCTGAAGATCTTTTTGATTACAGGGGAGACAGAAATTCACTGTATACAATTTATTATAACAGTCTCATTAAAAGAATACTGCTGTTTGGCGAAGTGTCTGTAAATGAGTCGTTTAAACATGCTGTTATTCAAGGCGTTACAATGAGACCTTCAGACAGGCTGAGTGTAAATTTCCTTTTCCGTGACTATCATTCCGGATTTACCAGTCTGCATGGGAAAGGTCCATCAGCCGGTTCAGCAAATGGCAGCGAACGCGGAATTACAGGAAATTTCACATTCGAAGCAGCAAAACATCTGTTCATTTCCGGAGGTGTCGATTTGCATAATATCGCCTGGCTGAAATACAGAACAAGCTCTCCGTCGCATGGTATAAAACAGGAGCTGAGAGTCAGATTCCTTCCAACCGAAAAGCTTACAATTGAGGGATTGTATAATTACAGATTAACAATAACAGATCTGAATGAGACCGGAGGGATCCCTCCGCAACAGGAAAACATTTCAAGATCTGTAAGAGGTTCAGTAAGATACACCCTTTATGATTATCTGACAACCGGGACGAGAATTGAGTATAAAATTGCTGATCCGTCGGGCAGCAGGGGAATGCTTTTAGCACAGGATATAATTTGCAGGTTTAAAAGAATCCCTCTCTCCCTTTGGCTGAGATACTGCATGTTTAAAACCGATACCTGGGACTCAAGAATCTATGCCTATGAGAATGATCTGCTATACAGCTTCAGTATTCCTGCGCTATCGGGTGAAGGCAGCCGGAGTTATATTATGATTAAATGGGATTTTAGCGATTCAGCAGAAATCAGGTTTAAATATGGGATTACCTCCCGGACCAACAGTGATTTAAAAAATGAAAATAAGGAGGAATTAAAATTTCAGATAAAAATCCTGTTCTAAGCTCTATTCTATACGCTATACGCTATACGCTTTTCACAATGCTCTGATCTCTATGCCCTGTGCATTTATTCTACCACGGAGACACAGAGAGCATGGAGTTTCACGGAGTTACCCTCCTCTCACACCTCACTCCTCTTACCTCACTCCTTACTTTTCACCTGGCGTCTTAATGTCCCTGACATTCAGCTGCAGATTCCTGTTCCCTCTGAACTCATTCATCTCCAGAGAATAACAAATATCAAACGGGTTTCCTCCCTTAATATATTCAAAGTGGTTAGCCTGTCCGAAAGCAATTGCAGAAAAACTTTTCTGTCCGGTTGATTCCTGGCAGAGATCAAGTTTAAGATGTTCGCCGCTCGATCCGACCATACGCCCCGAGCCTGTGTCAAAAACATTTCTCGAAATAAAAACTGGCGACATATTTTCCGGACCGAAAGGCTGGAACTGGCTCATAGTCTTGAAGAAATCTTCATTTATCTCCGAGAATGATAATTCAGTATCGATAAAGATCCTGGGAACAAGCTGTTCATCAAGGATTGTACTGTTTACATATTGTTCGAACCTCTCCATGAAAGGTCTGATATTTTCTTTTTTCAGCGTTAATCCTGCTGCAAACATATGTCCTCCGAAACTCTCAAGCAGATCGCTGCAGGCTTCAATTGCAGCATAGAGATCATACCCCTGCACAGATCTGGCTGAGCCGGTTGCAAAACCATTTGATTCGGTGAGGATTACGGTTGGCCGGTAATATGTTTCTATCAACCTTGATGCCACAATACCGATAACTCCTTTTTTCCAATGCGGATTATACAGAACAGTAGTTCTTGAATTAACAGTACGCTGGTCATCAGAAATCATCCGCATCGCTTCGGTTGTTATGCTTCTGTCGACAGTTCGCCTTTCGATATTGAAATTATTGATCTCTTTACTAATTCCTGTCGCCAGTCCGATGTCGCTTGAAACAAGAAGGTCAACAGCCTTACTGCCTGTTTCCATTCTACCGGCAGCATTTATACGCGGTCCGATTTTAAAGACAACATCCTCGATTGTAAGTGCTCTTGTAACTTCAGCCTCACGTATCAGCTCTTTGAGACCTGTCCGGGGCGATTCATTCAGCCTTTTCAGTCCAAAATAGGCCATCACCCTGTTTTCGCCTGTAATTGGTACTATATCAGATGCTATGCTTACAGCAACAAGATCGAGGTAATGAGCTATAGCACTGAATGGGATGCCATGCACTCTTGCGTATGCCTGAATAAGTTTGAATCCTACACCGCACCCTGACAATTCTTTATACGGATAATTGCATGATGGCTGTTTAGGGTCAAGTACAGCTAGTGCCTTGGGAATCTCATCTCCCGGCAGGTGATGATCGCAAATAATAACATCAAGTCCTTTAGTGCGTGCATATTTTACTTTTTCGACAGCTTTAATACCACAGTCAAGGGTGATTACAACCTTGCAGTTATTCTGATATGCAAAATCAAGACCCTGGAATGAGACGCCATAACCCTCTTTATATCTGTCCGGTATATAGTATTCAACATTGGAGTACTGGTCCTTCAGAAACGAATACATAAGAGCAACAGCTGTTGTTCCGTCTACGTCATAATCGCCATAAACCAGGATCCTCTCATTTTTCTTTATTGCAGTGGATATTCTGTCGACCGCAATATTCATATCCTTCATCTGGAAGGGATCGTGCAGGTAATCGAGGCTTGGATTAAAAAAAGCTTTTGCCTCGTCTGCAGAGGTGATACTTCTCTGAACCATAAGGTTAGCAAGAGAATCCGACACACCAAGGGCTCCGGCAAGCTGTTTTACAACTGCCGTCTCTCCTCTTTCCTTAACCACCCATCTCTTTTCCATCCTTTACTGATTCTCCCATTCAAGTTTAAAAACTTCCTGCAGGTTTTTCCTGACTATCTTTTTAATCAGATCAATATCCTGCTTTACTCCCAGCTCCTTTTCAAGTGAAGTGACCCCTTTATCTGTAAACCCGCATGGATTTATATTATTAAAGTACGTCAGATCTGTATTAACATTGAATGCGAAACCATGCATTGTAATATACCGGCTGGCTTTGACTCCTATTGCACATATTTTTCTTGCTTTTCCGGGTATATCCGGTTCAAGCCACACGCCTGTTCCCCCTTCAAGCCTCGATGCAATAATCCCAAGCTCGCCAACTGTTTTAATAATAGCCTCTTCGAGCCCGAAAATATACTCTTTCAATCCAACTTTTATGACTTCAAGATCAAAAATCGGGTAACCTACTATCTGACCGGGACCGTGATAAGTAATATCACCTCCCCTGTCAATCTTATAAAATGAAGCATCCTTTGCCCTGAGCTGAATATAGTCAAGAAGAAGGTTATTTTCAGAACCGCTTTTGCCAAGTGTATAAACATGAGGATGTTCGACGAATATTAAAGTCCCGGGCAATGACTTCCCCCCGGAATCTGATTCCCGGTTACCCTGTTTTTTGCTTTCGACCAGTCTGTTAAAGATTTCTGTCTGAAAATCCCAGGTTTCTTTATAATCCTTTAATCCAATATCCTTATATACAACGCTATAGCTCAATTCGAATTCTCCTGTTAAGTTGTGCTAATATAATCAATTTATCTGGCCTTTACATGATTTTCGGCATGAAAAGAAGACCTAACCAGTGGACTGCTTTCAACAAATTCGAATCCTGTCTTCAGGGCTTCAATCCGGTATTCTTCAAATTTTTCAGGAGCTATATATTCAACCACTTCCATATAATCCTTTCCTGGCTGAAGATATTGTCCGATAGTCAGGATCTTACATCCGGTATCATAAATATCTTTTATTGTACGAATTACCTCCTCTTCACTTTCACCCAGACCAAGCATAAAACCTGATTTGGCTACTTTCCCATTTTGGGAGATATATCTGAGAACACCAAGGCTTTTGTCGTATTTTGCCCTGGTACGGATAACCGGAGTTAATCGCTCTACTGTTTCGACATTATGGGATATTACATCAGGACCGGCGTCGATTATTTTCTGAATATTTTCAGCCTTCCCGTCAAAATCAGGTATGAGTGTCTCCATTGTAATATGAGGATTAACCTCTTTGACACGTCTTATTGTCTCAGCCCATACAGAAGCACCTCCATCGGGAAGATCGTCACGATCGACTGAGGTAATGACGCAATGTTTAAGTTTCATGCTTTTTATGGAACCGGCGAGTCTGTCGGGCTCATTAGGCTCTGGAGGAAGAGGTTTTCCGGTCTTTGTTGCGCAGAATTTGCATGCCCTTGTACAGATATCACCAAGTATCATGAATGTGGCTGTACCTGCATTCCAGCATTCGCCAATATTGGGGCAATTTCCGCTGGTGCAAATTGTATGCAAGTGATTCTCAATCACAATATGCTTCACCATTGAGTAGTTTTCTCCACTGGCTCTCTGCATCTTAAGCCACGACGGCAAGCGTCTTCCTTTCTGCATAAGATTTTTTTGATTTTACAGGCAGTAAAGGTATAAAAAAGGAGAGTGAAAAAAGTAAAATGAGGATTATTCACTTCCCGGTATTGCTAAAGCTCCTTACATGAACTTTTCAGGTAATCAATCAGGAACTCCAGACTCCTGTCATTCTCCAGCTGGGAATAGAATGAGTTAAGAAGACTGATAATATCCTTTTTTGCCCTGGGGCTTATATATGGGAAATCATTTACTGTCTTATACATTTCATTTTTCCTGGACAGAAAGAACTGAAGATCCTTTTTAAATACTTCGCGTGTCCGGCACATTCCCAGAAATATCCTGTCGCGGGAGGATCTTAAACCATATTCCTCAGGAAGAACCACATAATCGGGGCTGACTATGCCACTGAGGTCAAAATCATAAGGAACAACAATTCCGGAACCTGCACTTGCAACATAATAAGGTTTAAATACTGTAACATTCTGAAGATTAGGTATGTTCCAGTCCCAGTTTGAAACCATGTAATTGAAAATTGATACTTTATCCATTATGTCCGGCCTGATATACCTTTGAGTAAGATTCTTTACATCCACCTCATTTGCTTTTATCCTTTGCGAAAGAATATTATTTGGCTCAATAAATATCCCATATTGGGTTATTGGCTTTTTCTTGTTCTCTGTATCTATATATTTTATTCTGAGCAATCTTACATTATAACTGGTATCTGATATTATGTTATATAATTTATATACAAGGTATTCTCTCAGAACGTATTCATCGCTGGAGTTTCCTGCATCACAGTGAGGAACAAGCTTTACCTTCTTAACCCGGTCTGTGTCGGAATAAGCATGTAAGTGGTTTTTGAAACTGATCTCCATTGGAGGGAATCCACAATTATCAAAGCGGAATTTACCTCGGTATTTGACCCTGACATTCTTATTAAGAGAATCTTTATCGTTAAAATGAAAAGTAAGAACGGCATCCTGGCTTGGCTCTTTTGTGTTTTTCCTGATGTACTTTGTTATGTTAAGCCTCATTGTCACTTCAAGCAATTCATCACTCCCAAAAAGCAGAAAGTTTTTATTGAGTGAATCTGCTTTGCTTCTGGAAGTAGCTGTCGTGTCATTTTGCCCTACCGCAGGAATAACAGACATCATTAAGAAAAAATAGAGAAATATAGAAAGCCTTCTCATAAATTGATTTTTCATCTTTTTGTCCGGTGATTCTTCTTAGTAATTCATTATGATAAAGTTATGAAAACCATTATAAGTACCAAACAAAAATTAAGACCCATGGTTCAGTATACTCTTTAAAAAAAATCTATATTTGTTAACGTTCAATACCCTTGCAGAATGCAAAGCTTCCCGCTTAAGCGGGACGGGAAAGGGGGTATTTTACAATAAAATTTATTAAAATATTTCACATATGGCAAATACTGAGTTAAAGGTAAGTAATAACTATCAGACAGTTATAGGTGACTATCCTAAAGTAGGGATCCGTCCAACAATTGATGGCAGGATGATGGGTGTAAGGGAATCTCTTGAGGACCAGACAATGAATATGGCAAAGAGTGCCGCTAAACTTATCTCTTCTAACCTTAAGTATCCAAACGGAAAGCCGGTAGAATGTGTTATCTCCGACACTTGTATAGGAGGTGTGGCAGAGGCTGCCATGTGTGCTGAAAAATTCAGTAAAACTGGTGTCGGTGTCAGTCTTACTGTAACCCCATGCTGGTGTTATGGAAGTGAAACTATCGATATGAAAGCCGATATACCAAAAGCCATCTGGGGCTTCAACGGCACAGAACGCCCGGGGGCAGTCTATCTTGCAGCTGCACTGGCAGGACACACAATGAAGGGAATACCTGCATTTGGCATTTACGGACATGAAGTACAGGATTCAGGTGATCAGTCCATTCCGGACGATGTAAGCGAAAAGATATTAAGGTTTGTAAAAGCCGGACTGGCAACTGCATTCATGAAGGGAAAATCATATCTGTCAATGGGCTCTGTGTCAATGGGTATAGCAGGGTCAATTGTCCGTGAGGATTTCTTCCAGGAATATCTCGGAATGAGAAATGAATATATCGACATGAGCGAATTCAACAGGCGTCTGAACGAGGAGATATTCGACAAAGCTGAATATAAGAAAGCGCTTGAATGGACTAAGCAGCACTGCAAAGAGGGAAAAGATACCAATAAGACACCCAAATCGCGAAAACAAAAAGATCAGGAATGGGAGACAGTTGTAAAAATGACCATTATTGCCCGCGACCTGATGGTTGGAAATCCAAAGCTTAAAAAGCTCGGATTCGGAGAAGAGGCACTCGGACATAATGCTATACTCTCCGGTTTCCAGGGACAACGTCAGTGGACCGACCATATGCCAAACGGCGACTTCCTGGAAGCTATACTCTGTTCATCATTCGACTGGAATGGCATCAGACCTCCATATCTTGTTGCAACAGAGAATGATGCAATGAACGGTGTGCCGATGCTGTTCGGATATCTGCTTACTAATACGGCTCAGATGTTTTCTGATATCCGTACCTACTGGAGCCCGGAAGCAATAAAGAGAGTTACAAAGATTAAACCCGAAGGACTTGCTGCCAACGGAGTGATACATCTTATAAACTCAGGTGCCTCAGCACTCGATTTTTCCGGAAGACAAACTAAGAAAGGCGAATCGTGCATCAAACCATTCTGGGATATTACAGCAAAAGATGCTGAAGCCTGTCTGGCCGCAACAACCTGGGAACCTGCCGACATCGGGTATTTCAGAGGCGGAGGATTCTCCTCGCAATTCGATACAAAAGGCACAATGCCAATAACAATATCCAGAGTAAACCTTGTAAAAGGACTCGGTCCGGTTCTGCAGCTTGCTGAAGGATGGACAGTTGAGCTTCCCGACAAAATGAATAATATCCTTACAGCCAGAACTAATCCGACATGGCCGACAACATGGTTTGCTCCAAGGCTTACAGGCAAAGGACCATTCAAGGACGTATACTCAGTAATGGCTAACTGGGGTGCAAACCACAGTGCTTCCAGCTATGGTCACATAGGTGCCGATCTGATAACACTGGCTTCAATCCTAAGAATACCTGTATGCATGCACAATGTCGATGAGGAAAAAGTATTCCGTCCAAGTTCATGGAATGCTTTTGGCATGGATAAAGAAGGTTCCGATTACAGGGCCTGCCAGACTTACGGAGCAATATATAAGTAGCACGGAGCATAGGGCACGGAGCACGGAGCACTGAGCTCGGGGCTAAGTGCCATATTAACGATTGAATAATTAATATACTCACAGAACATAAAAATTTTAATGCTGATCTATGGAACAAAATACCGAAAACAAATCGATTGAGATCGGACAGGATACCCTTAAATATCTTGATACAACAAGAAAATGGACAATGTTCTTTGCAATTATTGGCTTTATATTCCTTGGATTAATACTGATATTCGGAATTCTGGCAGGAACATTCCTTTCTGTATTTAAATCGTCAGAAATGGGCTCAGGAATACCTCAGGTTCTGGTGTTTGTAATAATTATCTTAATGGCAGTGTTGTATTATTTTCCTGTCATGTTCCTTTTCAGGTTCTCCAAACATACTGCGAATGCAGTCCAGACATTAAGCAAGGAAGAGTTACACAAGGCATTCAGATACCTGAAATCCTATTTTGTTTATATCGGGATATTATTAATAGTGGTGCTGCTGATTTATTTCATCGGATTGGTTGTTGCCGGAGCATCTATGGCATTTCTGAAATAAATGGGATAATGAAAAATGGCGACATCGTAATTGTATTTGACTGCGGAGCAACAAACGTCAGGGTGATAGCTATTAACAGCAAGGGTGATATCCTTGCTTCTGAGTCGTTACCCAATAATACCCGGCCCGATCCGTCATATCCTAATTACAGAATTTGGGATGTAAAGGAGATCTGGGATAAAATGTGCCTTGCTTCAAAAAAAGTTATCAGCCGGATTAATGCTGACCGGATTGCCGGGGTAACTGTAACTACATTCGGTGTCGACGGTGCGCTGTTTGATAAAACCGGAAAAATGCTTTACCCTGTTATTTCCTGGCAGTGCGAGAGAACCAATCCAATAATGGCAGGTATTGACAAATATATCTCTCTCAGCGAGTTATATCGTGAGAGCGGAGTGCTGCCTTTTACTTTCAATACAATAAACAAACTCATCTGGCTTGTCGAACAAAAGCCTGAAATAGTCGAAAAAAGCCACAGGTTCTTATTCATGCCTTCTATTTTCTCCCTGTTTCTTACAGGTGAAATGATGAATGACACAACAATGGCAGGGACCTCAATGCTTACAAATATCAGAACCCGGGGATTTTCTGAAAACATACTTGGTAAAATAAATTTTCCTGTTGAAAAACTTGGAACAAATGCTGAACCGGGAAGTATTACAGGAAAGGTTAATGAAAAAGCTTCAAATGAAACATCTATTCCGAAGGGAACACCTGTTGTTGCCACAGGACATGATACTCAATTCGCAATCTTCGGCTCGGGGGCAGAAAAAAACCAGCCTGTTTTAAGTTCAGGAACATGGGAAATACTTATGGTAAGAGCTGAATCATCAAGGTCAGAGAAAGAGCAGCTTGAACTTGGAATAACAACCGAACTGGATTCCCGGCCAGGACTTTATAATATCGGAAACCAATGGATCGCATCAGGTATTCTGGAATGGGCTAAAAGAAATCTTTACGGCGACATAAAAGACGATGTTTATGAAGCCATGATATCCGGAGCTGAAAAAGTACCGGCAGGATCAAATGGTGTCAGGGTAATACCGAAATTCTATGAAGAACTCAAGGGCAAACCGGCCGGGCAGATCCTTGGACTTACAATGGAATCGACACGAGACGAAATTTATCGTGCAATGCTCGAAGCTCTCTCCGAAAGACTCCTGGAAGGCAAAAGGGCTCTTGAAAGTGCCGGCGGATTTAAAACAGAAAGTATTCTTTGCGTGGGTGGTGGTTCTAAAAACAGGCTTTGGAATCAGCTGAGAGCCAATTATACAGGTGTCCCGATAAAAATTATCGATCATAAAGAAACTACTGTCCTAGGTGCTTCACTCTTCGTACAGGCAGCATGCGGCAATGCCTCATCACCTGAAGATGCCAGGGAAGCAATAGAATATAAAACTGAGATAATAATGCCTGATTTTCGCCCCCCTGATTCCGGATTTTTGCCCCCCGCCCCCTAAAGGGGGAGTAACTATCACTCTGAATCAGATTCGAGATTATGCAAGAAATTAATTATCAAACAAATAGTAAATTAGCCCCCCTTCAGGGGGGGGGGCGTTAAAATAAAATTATGGAAACAGTATATTTCAATGGCAAATTTCTTCCAAAAGATGAAGTAAAAATCAGTCCCGACGACCGCGGATTCCTTCTTGCTGACGGGGTTTATGAAGTTGTAAGATGGTATGGAGGATTCTTCTACGACATGGAAAGCCATGTAACAAGGTTGAAAAGAAGTCTGGGAGAGCTGAGGATAAACTTCAAAGGATCAGATGGATTCCCTTCATTTGCAAATGAATTAATAAGGTTAAACAAACTTGAGAATGAACCGGCAATGGTCTACCTTCAGGTAACAAGGGGAGCTGCCAGGCGTACCCATTCTTTCCCTTCCCCTGAAGCTGAGCCTACAGTATACGCATATGCATGGGGATTTACACCTGATACTTTATCAAAAGAGAAGGGAATAAAGGCTATGCTCAAAGATGATATCAGATGGTCGAGATGCGATATCAAATCGGTCGCTCTTCTTGCCAACACAATCAGTTTCCAGGAAGCATACGAAAGCGGTTCGAAGGAGTGCATTTTTGTACGCAACGGATTAATCACGGAAGGATCAAGGTCGAACATTTTCTTTGTGCAGGATGGGACACTCATTACTCATCCGGAGTCAAACCACATTCTTTCAGGGGTAACCCGCAAAAATATTCTGAGAATTGCAAAGGAATCAGGTATAGGAATAAGGGAGGAAGCCCTGCCGGTTAACAGTATCGGATTCGTTCAGGAAGCTTTCATTGCAAATACGTCTGCAGAGGTAACACCAGTAATTGATCTCAGCGGCAACACAATAGGAAATGGTCTTCCCGGGCCGGTAACAAGACTTATCAGCGAAAAATTCGATGCTGAGATAAAAGCTAAAAAGGGTTGATATTCTTAATAATCCCTGAAACACGAATTTTTCTATCTTTGCACAAATTTTGAAATCAGATGAGTAATATGAATTTAAGTGAACAGGAGCAGATAAGAAGGGAATCTCTCGTTGAATTAAGAAAACTTGGTATCGATCCGTACCCTGCTGCTGAATATAAAACAAACACCTTTGCACACGACATCCTTACAAGCTACTCCCCTGAAAAAAATAATTTTCAGGAGGTATGTCTTGCCGGCCGCATCATGAGCAGGCGAATAATGGGCAATGCTTCATTTGCAGAGTTAATGGACTCTTCAGGAAGGATTCAGATCTATATCCGTCGCGATGATGTCTGCAAGGGAGAAGACAAGACCATGTATAATACCGTTTTTAAACACCTTCTCGATATCGGGGATATCATTGGCGTAAAAGGACATGTATTCGTTACACAGATGGGCGAAACAACAGTTCACGTGGATGAGTTTACCGTGCTCTGTAAATCTGTGCGTCCGCTTCCTGTTGTAAAAGAGAAAGATGGTATTCTGTTTGACGCTGTCACCGATCCGGAAATGCGCTATCGTCAGCGATATGTCGACCTTATTGTAAATCCGCAGGTACGGGATGTCTTCAGAAAAAGAACTCAGATAATACAATCGATGCGCGAGCTCTTCAACTCAAGGGGTTACCTCGAAGTTGAGACACCTATTCTTCAGCCAATCCCCGGGGGAGCAACAGCACGTCCATTCATTACACACCATAATGCACTCGATATTCCTCTCTATTTACGAATAGCTAACGAGCTGTATCTGAAGCGCTTAATTGTAGGAGGATTCGAAGGTGTTTATGAGTTCGCGAAAGACTTCCGTAATGAAGGAATGGACCGGACACATAATCCCGAATTCACTGTTATGGAGATCTACATAGCCTACAAGGATTATGAATGGATGATGAGTTTCACTGAAGAGATTATCCAGAAAGCTGCACTTGATCTTCATGGGAAAACTGATATAGTATTTGGTGACAAAACAATCAGTCTCAAGACTCCGTTTAAAAGAATTACAATGCTCGATTCAATAAAGGAGAATACAGGCATTGACATATCAGGAATGAATGAAGAGGAACTTGTAAAAGTATGTGACAAACTTGGCGTTGCCCATGATAAAACTATGGGTAAAGGAAAACTGATTGACGCTATTTTTGGTGAAAAATGTGAACACAGTCTTATCCAGCCTACATTCATAATTGACTATCCCACTGAAACTTCCCCGCTTACAAAGAAGCACAGAAGCAAGCCTGGAGTGACAGAACGATTCGAATTGTTTATCAATTCAAAAGAGATAGCAAATGCATATTCTGAGCTAAACGATCCAATCGATCAGATGGACAGGTTTCAGGATCAGCTCAAACTTTCAGAAAAAGGAGATGATGAAGCAATGTTTATCGACATGGATTTTGTAAGGGCTCTTGAGTACGGAATGCCTCCAACATCAGGAATGGGAATGGGAATCGACCGGCTTACTATGCTGCTTACAAACCAGTCATCTATACAGGATGTTCTGTTCTTCCCTCAGATGAAACCTGAGATCCAGAAGGTTAAAGCTGAAAGTCAGAAAGAAGAATATGCAGAACTTGGAATTCCCGAAGCGTGGATTGAACCTCTAAAAAAGCTGGGATTCACAACTGTTGCCAAGCTTATGGAAGTTGAAAAGCATACAAAGCTTCATCAGGATCTTTGCGGATACAACAAGAAGAATAAGCTCGGCTTGCAGAATCCGACCCAGGAAGAAGTAAAATCCTGGCTGGGAAAGGAATAGAGAAATTAAGCACCTCTTATTCAGTACTATTTTTTTAATCTGAGGTACTCAAAGAGTCCCAGTGCTTTCCGCATTCCATTAAAATAGAGTACAATATAGAGGAATAAAGTAGCAAACCAGAGAATAAAAATATTAAACCAGAAAGTATCTATTTTCAAATTCCCAATCATTTTATACGGCGCATAGAAATGAGTCCTGCCATATTTTGAATATGGTTTCATATAGGCAGGTTCAAATTTCTGAAATATTCGGTTGTCAGTTTCAAATGTTTTATCGAGTATTGTAGTACGGCCAAGAAGAAGGTCCTCCAGACTTGTATTAACATTATCTTCTTTGAGCTTAATAAACTCATCCTTACCTGTCTGCGCTACAATAGAGACTGAAACAGAATCCAGTTTAGCAAGATATTTTTTCCGGAGGGCTCTGAAATGAGCGGCTAAGCTGTCGAGGTAGATTGCAGTTTGCTTTGCCACTCCAGGATTAAAGTCATCTTTATTCAGAGAAGACTTCCATTCACCTGAAACTGCATTAAATCCTGCCAACAGGGTCAGTCTGTCAATATAAAAATTAAGCTTGCCAAAATTATTGTTTACCCGCTCCTGGTATCCGCTACTATCTTTTAAATGCTCACATTCCCAGAGGTCCTTTTTTAATGCAGGTATAAGGTAATTGGAATACCAGTCATTCTGACTCTTTTCAATATTGTTATCGATGAAATTCCTTTCATACTTATTGTTTTTAAACTGTTCAACGGCAAGTGCTTCAAATGCCCAGCGGGCAGCCATTACATCGCCGAGGACAGGCACAAATTCACTTTGTGTGAGGCTGCTCTGATGAAGCTTATCAAACTTAACCAGCACACCGCTGAACAACAACTGCGGAATAATGAAGAAAGGGATAAGAATATAGATTGTAACCACAGAATTGAATGCTGATGAGATGTTTAATCCCATCATATTTGCGAAACAGGATGTAGTGAAAAATATAAGCCAGTAAGAGAAATTCATTCCCTCTATTCCCAGAATATAATTGCCTATAATAACAAAGGAGATTGTCTGAATAGCCGATATCAAAAACATTATCATGATTTTGGAATTAAGATAACTGAACCAGCTAAGATTAAGGAATGACTCGCGTTTCAGTATTTTCCTGTCTCTGATAATCTCCTCAGCACTTATTATAAGTCCGAGAAACAGTGAAGTTATGACACTCATAAAAAGATAGGCAGGGAGATTCTCATTTTCGCTGAATAAGAATTCATCACTTGAAGCATATTTTGTAAAATAAGCCAGCAGGAAAGCCAGTAATGGTGAACCAAGGAGACTGATAAGGATATACTGCCTGTTAGCCAGCTTTGACAGAATGTCGCGGATAAAGTAAACTCCTGATTGCTTCAGCAAGCCGGGGATCCTGTTGCTCGTTTCAGGAAGAATCCGGTTTACCGGCACTCCGTGCAGTTCTTTTTTCAGACTCCTCTCATTAAATCTGTCAGCCCACTCCTGAGGAGTCACTTTCCTTATATTGGTATGCTTCCCGTTCTCGTTAACTACCTTTGCCTCAATAATCTTAAGCAGTTGGTCGGAGTCTATATTTCCACAGGTAATACATTGATCTTCACATGCATTGGCATGGCTCGATTTTATCTTAAAATAGACAACGGCTTCTGAAGGGTTTCCATAGAAAATCTTATACCCCCCTTTGTCGATGATCATAATCTTATCGAACATCTTATAAAGGTCAGAGCCCGGCTGATGAATATTTGTGATTACAAGCTTTCCGTTAAAAGCCTGTTCCTTTAGCAGAGTCATAACAGTATCTGAATCGACAGAAGATAGACCTGATGTAGGCTCATCAACAAAAAGTATGGTTGGTTCTCTTATCAGTTCAAGAGCAATATTCAACCTTTTCCTTTGTCCTCCGCTTATTACCTTATCAAGGCTGCTGCCAACACGCAGATTTCTTATTTCATTGAGATCCAGCTCTTTTAAGGTTTTATCCAATGTGTCGCGAAGCCCCTCTTCAGTAAGGTTATCCAGACACATTTTTGCACTGTAATAGAGGTTCTGATATACTGTCAGCTCTTCAATAAGAAGATCGTCCTGCGGTACAAATCCGACAATACCGTTAAGATGGCTTCTGTCTCTTTCCGAATAAAGATTATAACCATTAATAAGGACTTCTCCGCTGTTAGGCTTTGTGATCCCGCTCAGTACACTCATTAAAGTTGATTTGCCAACACCGCTTCCACCAAGGATTCCAACCAGGTTACCTGATTCTTCATGAAAATTAAACCTCTGGATTCCGTATTCACTGTTCCTGAACCTCAGGCACACGTCCTTCGCATCAAGAGAGACTTTAAGTTTTATTTTTTCACCACTGAAAATATTAGTTATATCATTATAGTAGATTGCCTCCATCCCTGAACCTCTGATAGTTGAACCATGATCGAAGGTATATGTCTGACCGGGAAAAATATTCTGACCGTTAAGAAATAGATCCACACTCCCTTTATATCTCAGGATATAGGTATTTGTTCCGGATAAATAAAGCAGATATAGTGAATCCTTTAAGTGCTTCTTGTTCAGATGCTTCACACCTTCCTCATCGGATTTGTCTCTATCGTCAATTACAAGCACCTTATTCTTCTCCGGCACTTCACTTGCATCCTTCAGAATAAAATTCCTGATATTTTTAAATTCAGAATCAGAAATATTAAGAGCCACAGATACAGTCTCGATGAACTCATTCTCGTTTTCGGTTATTTCGGCACCGAATAAGATGAAGTCAAGCAGCTGTACAATTACGTAGAGTTTCTGTTTAAGATCAAGCTCATCATTAATCTTTTCACATATGCCCAGGATTCTCACAGAAATAAGTGATGTTCGTTTCTTGTCCCTAAGGCTCCCCCTGTCGATCTGCTGCGAATAGTACTCAACAAGAAATGCATCGAACATTTCCATATACTTATCAACCAGGTCGCTGCTCAACTGACGCTGAAGAAACAATTTTACTATATCTCTCTCCTTGCTGGAAATTTCTGAAATTGAGCGTACATCGCTTATTAAAACAAAAAGTTTTATCAGCGCTTTCAAAATTGGTTCACTCATTCATCCTGAATTAATAAGTATTATAAATGAATTTATTATATCTTAGCCTGAAACCGTTATGAATTAAAGTTTTAGGAATATCTGTTTTTATTTCCGGGGAATGCTTAATTTTGAATAACTTTGAGCTTTTTGTATAAATAATTGTTATCAACTATAGACAATCCAGTATTATAAAATGTTCAAATCATTTCAATTTAAACTATATGATCAGTAAGCTTATAATTGATAAAACAAACACCACACCTGAGGTGGTACTTGATCCTGAAAAGAAAATCTACAGGATTTCAGGAGAATCGCGGCCTTCTGATGTAAGGGAATTTTATGACCAGATCATTTCATGGCTTATTGATTTCCGCTGGGAGTTCACTAACGCGAAAGATTATAAGGAACCTCTTAATTTCAGCTTTCATCTGGCATACTTTAATTCTTCATCTGCAAAACTTATTCTCGATATCTGCAAAATTTTGTCAAGTTTAAAGCTTAACGGATTCAATGTTACAATAAGCTGGTGCTATGATCCTGATGACACAGATATGCTTGAAGTTGGAAAAGAGATCTCAAATATTGTCAAGGTTCCTTTTGAATATATTGAGTCGGGGAACAGCTGATTTCCCGCTATATTTGTGGATCTTCCGATATATAAATCAGAAACCTGATGCTAAACTTACTTAAACATCCCCTGTTAACACATAAACTTACACTTCTTCGCCGTAAGGAGACTACAACAAAGGATTTTCGTGAGACTCTCGAAGAGATTGCCGGTCTGATGGCATACGAGATAACCCGCGATCTTCCGGTACGAAATATCACAATTGAGACTCCGCTTGGAAAATGCACCACCCAGGAACTTGCTATGGATGTTGTTCTTGTCCCGGTGCTGAGAGCAGGTCTTGGAATGGTCGATGGAATATCAAAGATGCTGCCAACAGCCAGAATAGGTCACATAGGCATGTACCGCGATCACGAAACGCTAAAGCCAATGACCTATTATTCTAAATTTCCCGATAACCTGCCAAATGCAGTTGTCATGGTACTCGATCCGATGCTGGCAACAGGAGGAAGTTCAACAGATGCAATTCAGGTACTTAAAGACCATGGTGCAAAAACAATAAAACTTGTTTGCGTGGTAGGTGCCCCCGAGGGAGTGGAAAGAATTAAAAAGGATCATCCTGATGTTCAGATCTACCTGGCCGGATTGGATGAGAAACTTAATGAAAACGGCTATATTGTCCCCGGTCTGGGAGACGCCGGCGACAGACTTTTCGGAACAAAATAGCTCCTATTCTGTTTAATGTATCAGATATTCTCTGAAATTTATTTGATTTCTTTGTGATCCTTTGTGTAACCCTTTGTGTCCTTTGTGGTAAAATTTTTCATGAATAATGAATTAGTCATAGAAGTTAGAGGTGTTTGGAAATCCTTTAAAACAGTCCAGGCGGTAAAAGGTATTAACCTTAAAATCCCGAAAGGGCAATTTGTGGGACTTCTCGGACCCAATGGTGCCGGCAAAACTACTCTTGTTGAGATGATTGAAGGTATTCAGAAACCCGACAAAGGTGAGATTACTATAATGGGCAGGGGATGGAAGGGAAATGAAGAGGAACTCAGGAATATAATCGGCCTTTCGCTCCAGGAAACAAGATTCATTGATAAGCTGAGAGTAACGGAAACATTACAGCTGTTTGCAAGTTTCTTTAATCTTGGAAAAGAAAGAATAAATGAGATAATAGACATAGTCGGACTGGAAGAGAAGAGAAAATCATATGTTGTTAACCTCTCAGGCGGTCAGAGGCAACGTCTTGCAATAGGAATTGCTCTCATTAATAAACCTGCAATTTTACTGCTTGATGAACCTACAACAGGACTTGATCCAAATGCCAGACGTGAAATATGGGAGATACTCAGGAGTCTGAAAGAGAAATCTGAAACATCGATGATCCTAACCACTCATTATATGGAGGAAGCAGAAAACCTCTGCGACTACATAGTAATAATGGATAACGGTGTAATATTAAAGGAGGGTACTTTGCAGCAACTGCTTGAATCAGTTACCATCGCACCTAAACCTCCTGAAGTTCCCCGCACAACGCTTGATGATCTTTTTGTCTCACTCACCGGGAGGAAAATCAATGAATAAGTTGCTTAAATTCAACCAGCTCTGGCAACTGATAATTGCATTGTTCCGTGAGATAATACGTGAACCGGGGGTGCTTTTCTGGGGAATACTCTTCCCTATTCTTATGTCGGCCGGTCTCGGACTGGCATTCACAAAAAAAGCTGATGTAACCAGGAAGATTGCAGTTATCTCCTCATCTGAAAAACCCGGATCTCTTTCTGAAAGCCAAATAGTTAATGATTTCCTGACTGGTTGTGAGAAAAATCCGGAAGCAAAATCAGGTGATTGGCTCTGGAAATATACAATCGCTGATAAAAAACTGGGAAATTCGATATTTCTTTTTTATAGTTTACCATGGGACGAAGCAATGATGTTGCTTAAGAGAGGGACTATCAATGTGCTTCTGTCGGGGAAAAATGATTCTGTTGAATACCATTTCGACCCTATGAACTCAGATGCTGAACTTACTTATCTCAAAATAAGCAGTAAAATCGGAAGAGGGAATATAGAAGAGATTAAGACTAATTCAGAGATCAGACCACTTACTGTTACCGGAACCAGGTATATTGATTTTCTTGTTCCGGGACTTATAACAATGGGTGTTATGATGTCGTGCATGTGGGGCATTAGTTATGGCATTATCGAAAAAAGGTCAAAAAAACTTCTTCGCCGGCTTGTAGCAACACCAATGAAAAAATCACATTTTCTTATTGCTCTTATAACAGTAAGAATAATAATGAATCTTATCGAATCAGCTGTGCTTCTGATATTTGCTCTTTTTGCTTTTAAGATGACAGTGCAGGGCGATCTAACAGCGCTTATACTGCTATATCTTGCAGGAAATATTGCATTTGCAGGATTGGCTGTACTTATATCATCGCATACCTCCAACACAGAAGTTGGTAACGGCCTCATCAATTTTGTTGTAATGCCTATGATGGTTTTATCCGGAATATTCTTCAGCTACCAGAATTTTCCCGACTGGAGTCTCGGGGTTATCAGAAACCTTCCGCTTACGATGCTTACTGATGGTGTCAGAAGCATTTTCAATGAGGGAGCAGGTTATCCTCAGGTTGCCTTGCCGATTGTAATCCTTACATCTATCGGTGTTATCTTTTTCGCCGTCGGTCTTAAAATTTTCAAGTGGCATTAATTTTTTCCTGATTAATGCATCAATTCACTTTTCTTCCTGTCTTTTATTCGGAAAGAGTTCAAATTAATAACAGAAGAAATATGAAAAGTCTGAGAGTTTTAACACTGACAATCGCAGCCCTTAGCATTGTAGCATGCAGCCAGGCACAAATGAGACCTAATGTACGCGGAAACGGGGATGTAGTTACAAAAGAAAGAAAAACTGAATCATTTACAGGAGTAAAAGTAAGTTCAGGAATAGATGTTTATCTGAAACAGGGAGATAATGAATCAATGTCCGTTGAAGCAGATGAAAATCTTCATGAGTATATTATTACTGAAGTGAGAGGCGGGGTATTAAATGTTTATACAGATGCCAATATTCGCGAAGCAGAGAGGAAAAGAGTCTATGTAACAATGAAAGAGGTGAATTCCCTCAGGACAACTAGTGCAGGTGATGTTGTAGGGCAGACTCCGGTTAAAACTGACAGGCTTGAGCTATCGGCCAGCAGTGCAGGAGATATTAAACTTGAGGTATATGCCAGAGAGATTGATGTCAATATCAGCAGTTCGGGAGATATAACCCTTACCGGGGAAGCTGAGAAACTTAGCGGTGATCTCAGCAGCGCGGGAGATCTGAATGCCTATGATCTGCTTGTAAAAGAGGCTGACCTGTCAGCATCCAGTGCAGGAAATGCCGACATCAATGTATCAGAGAGAATCAGGGCAAGAGCTTCAAGTGCAGGGGATATCAATTACTCGGGCAATCCAAAATATGTAGATGCCCACTCATCAAGTGCAGGCAGTATCAGAAAAAGATAATTTCTACTCTATATATATAATACTTTATAACAGGCCGCCGGTTTACTACCGACGGCTTTTTTTTTAACTTTGTATTTATATACTTTAACTGAACCAGGTTTAAATCTGAACCAAACAACAATTTTTTAACAATGGAAAATATAAACATCAATCTTAAGAACACCGCCAATTTTATCTCTATGGAAGAGATTGTTGCGCATGCACAACTGTCAGTAAGGCACCTCGATACACTTAATGCCGGTACTGGGCCAGGAAATGACTTCCTGGGATGGCTTACCCTTCCTGATGATATTGTACCGCAACTTGATAAAATAGAAAAAACTGTAAAACACCTCAAATCCGTTTCCGATACTACAATAGTTATCGGCATTGGCGGATCATACCTTGGTTCAAGGGCAGTAATCGAAGCTCTCTCACACAGCTTCGCTCCTCTTGTCAAATCAAAACATCATGATGTGATTTTTGCAGGGCAGAACATATGCGAGGATTATCTGTCAGACCTGCTTGAGATCCTTGACGGAAGAAATTACTCAATTGTAGTAATCTCAAAATCAGGTACCACAACAGAACCTGCAATAGCCTTCAGAATTCTCAAGGATCACCTCGAGAAGAAAATCGGAAAGCTGGAAGCATCACTCAGAATAATCGCAATAACTGATGCAAAGAAAGGTGCACTCAGATCACTTGCTGAAACAAACGGTTATGAGACTTTTGTAATTCCCGATAATATCGGCGGCAGGTATTCTGTTCTTACTCCTGTCGGACTTATTCCTATCGGGCTTGCCGGCTTTGATATCCGGAAACTGGTTGCCGGAGCTAAATCAATGGAGCAGATAACAAGAAACAATAAACATGCAGAATCTAATCCTGCACTGCTCTATGCGTCGGCAAGAAATCTTCTTCTTCAGACAGGTAAATCGATAGAGATAATGGTTGGATTTACACCAAAGCTTCATTTCATGTCGGAATGGTGGAAACAATTATATGGTGAGAGCGAAGGAAAAGACGGAAAAGGAATATTCCCTGCTTCAGTAGATCTGACTACCGACCTGCACTCTATGGGACAATACATTCAGGATGGCCAAAGGATACTTTTTGAAACAATATTATCTGTAAAAACTCCTTCTAAAAAATTGACAGTTCCACAGGAAAAAGATGACTCCGATCAGCTGAATTACCTTGCCGGGAAAAGGCTTTCTGAAGTTAACCACAATGCTGAAATCGGAACTACCATGGCACATAACGACGGAAATGTTCCGATAATCACAATCATTATTCCTGCCCTGAATGAACATTACCTGGGCCAGACAATGTATTTCTTTGAAATTGCCTGTGCGATAAGTGGTTATATTCTTGATGTCAATCCATTCGACCAGCCTGGCGTTGAAGCCTATAAATCAAATATGTTTGCTCTGCTCAATAAGCCGGGGTTCGAGGAAGCCGGAAAAAAACTAAAAGAAAGACTATCCTAAACAACCAAATATGAAAAACAAATTCTCTTTATTTCTTATTGCAACTCTTATTAGCATTTTTACATTAAGCAGTTGTAAAAAATGGAGTGAAACCGGTGCCGGATCACTCAGAATTGTAACCAACGAGGGAGGACAAACTCTTGGTTATGACACAACTTCCGGTGTTAAAATATTAACAGTAAGCGGTTTGGCTTTTAAAGACCTCAATAAGGACGGAAAGCTTGATATCTATGAAGACTGGCGTACGAGTGCCGATGACCGTGCAAAAGACTTAGCATCAAAACTGAGTATTGAACAGATCGCTGGCCTTATGCTTTACAGTGCCCACCAGGCAATTCCTGCGGGAGGCACACGATTCGGAGCCAGTACATATAATGGGAAACCATTTGCTGAGAGTGGTGCAAAACCTTCTGATCTCAGCGACCAGCAGAAAAAATTTCTTACTAATGATAATCTGCGGCATGTCCTTGTTACAACTTTTCAGAGTCCGGAGGTTGCAGCTACTTGGAATAATAATGTCCAGGCACTTTGTGAAGGTATAGGCTACGGCATACCGGCAAATAACAGTTCTGATCCCAGACATAGGTCAGTTTCAGATGCTGAATATAATATCGGATCAGCAGGGCAGATATCAATGTGGCCTGGTTCACTTGGTATGGCAGCCACATTCGATGCTTCAGTTGTAAAAAGGTTCGGACAGGTTGCCGCTATTGAATACCGTGCACTTGGGATCTCAACAGCACTCTCTCCTCAGATCGACCTGGCTACTGAACCAAGATGGAGCAGGGTGAGCGGTACTTTTGGTGAAAATCCGCAGCTTTCGGCTGATATGGCACGTGCATATGTTGACGGATTCCAGACTTCACTTAATGAGAAAGCAATATCAGGTGGATGGGGATATACAAGTGTTAATACAATGGTTAAGCACTGGCCGGGAGGCGGACCAGAAGAAGGCGGCAGAGACGCTCACTTCTCATATGGGAAATATGCTGTTTACCCTGGGAATAACCTGGCTGATCATCTGATTCCTTTTACAGAAGGTGCTTTTAAGCTTGAGGGAGAAACTAAAATGGCTTCAGCTGTAATGCCATACTATACAATTTCCACAGGGATTGATAATGTAAACAATGAGAATGTAGGAAACAGCTACAATAAATATATCATAAACGATCTTCTCAGAGGAAAGTACAACTTTGACGGAGTTGTATGTACTGATTGGGGTGTAACGAAAGATGTTACAGCAATCGACGGATTCGGAACCACTCCATGGGGTGCAGAATTGCTCAGTGTTGCAGAAAGACATTATAAGATCATAATGGCTGGTGTTGACCAGTTTGGCGGGAACAACGATGCCGGTCCTGTAATTGAGGCTTATCAGATGGGCGTTAAGGAGCATGGTGAACAGTTTATGAGAGCCCGCATGGAGCAATCAGCTGTTCGTCTGCTTAAGAATATCTTCAGGGTCGGACTTTTTGAAAATCCTTATCTCAATGTGGAGGAGACAAAAAAGATAGTTGGCAATCAGGATTTTATGAAGGATGGCTATGATGCTCAGATTAAATCTGTTGTGATGGTCAAAAACCAGAATAAAACACTCCCTGTAGCAAAACAGAAAACAGTTTATATTCCAAAGAGACTTACAGCCGCTAGCAGAAGCATGTTCGGGGAACCGACACCGGCTTCATTAGACTATCCGATCAACATCGAGATTGTTAAGAAGTATTATAATGTAACTGATAATCCGGCTGAAGCCGACTTCGCACTTGTTGTTATTAGAAGTCCTAATGCAGGTACCGGATATGATCCTGCTGATGTGAAGAAAGGCGGAACCGGTTATGTTCCTGTAAGCCTTCAGTATAAACCTTACAAAGCTAATGAAGCCCGAGATCCAAGTCTTGCCGGAGGTGATCCCCTCGAAAAATTCACAAACAGGACCTACAAAGGAAAGTCCGTTGTAACATCTAACGAAGCAGATCTTAACCTTGTTCTCGATGCAAAAAAAGCAATGAAGGGAAAACCTGTAGTTGTTTCTGTTGCAGTTTCAAAGCCAATGATCTTCAGTGAATTTGAAAAAGAGGCAAATGCTATTATTCTTTCATTTGAAGTACAGGATCAGGCTCTTCTTGATATCATTTCAGGTGTTGCTGAACCAAATGGTTTGCTTCCGTTACAGATGCCGGCCGATATGAAAACTGTGGAGCTTCAGAAAGAAGATGTTCCTTATGATATGACCTGCCACACCGACTCGGAAGGTAATGTATATGATTTCGCATTCGGACTGAACTGGAGCGGGGTTATAAAAGATGCCAGAACAGAAAAGTATAAAAGAAAATAGAAAATAAAAAAGGAGGCATTCACCTCCTTTTTTGTTTTATTTCTTACCGCCTTTCAGCTTATGCTTTTTGATGAACTCATCAAGTACCTCTGTTAGGTTTGGATCACCAATCTCCTGAAGATCATAATACACCCTGGTATTGGGTTTCTTGATTTTAATAATCCTGTTTAGGTCGATAGGTGTGGCAATTATTACACTGTCACAATCTGTATTGTTGATTGTAGTCTCAAGGTCTTTCAGCTGCTGTTTTCCATATCCCATAGCAGGAAGAAGAGTTCCGATATTCGGATATTGTGCGAATGTATCACTCAGTCTTCCGACTGTATAGGGACGGGGATCAACCATTTCGGCTGCACCGAATTTCCGGGCGGCTACAACACCTGCGCCTATTTTCATCTCGCCGTGAGTAAGTGTAGGACCATCTTCGACTACCAGAACCCGTTTGCCTCTTATTAAGGAAGGATCATCCACCTTGATTGGGGATGCTCCGTCGACAACGATTGCTTTTGGATTTACTTTTTCAATGCTTTCTCTTACAATCTGAATCGCTTCAGGCGAAGCACTGTCCATTTTGTTTATTACAACAACATCTGCGATTCGTAGGGTAACCTCGCCGGGATAATATTTTAATTCATGACCTGCACGATGTGGATCAGCAACTGTAATCATAAGATCAGGCTTATAGAATGGGAAATCGTTGTTTCCTCCATCCCACAACACCACATCACAACCTGAAGGATCTTTTTCAGCTGCACGCAGAATTGCTTCATAATCAACACCTGCATATATGACATTACCTCTTACAACATGAGGTTCATATTCCTCCATCTCCTCAACAGTACACTTGTGTTTCTCAAGATCTTTGACAACAGCAAAACGCTGAACTTTCTGAGCATTCAGATCGCCATATGGCATCGGGTGCCTTACCGCTACCACCTTCAATCCTTTTGCCATAAGGAGTTCAATAACTTTCCTCGATGTCTGACTTTTTCCGCATCCGGTTCTAACTGCACCAACAGCAATAACCGGTTTTGTACTTTTTACCATTGTATCAACTGGTCCGAGCAATACAAAATTCGCTCCTGCAGCATTAACAATTGCGCTCACTGACATCACTTTCTGATAAGTAACATCGGAGTATGAAAATACACAATCACTTACGTTATATTTTTTTATGAGATCAGGAAGATTTTCCTCTGCAAAAATAGGAATCCCCGCAGGGTATAATTTGCCTGCAAGTTCCTTCGGATATTTTCTTCCGTCAATATCAGGTATCTGAGCTGCTGTAAAAGCAACCACATTATAATACTCATTGTCCCTGTAGCAGGTATTAAAATTATGGAAATCGCGCCCTGCAGCACCAATTATAATGACATTTTTCCTCGTCATAAATCCTCCTTGTTTTTTAGAAATTTATCTGAATTGTTAGAATTTTCATTTCGTAATGACTCAACAAATTTATAATTTGCATACTGAAATTCCGAGCATTTCGTTTTATTTTTTAAAACGTCTATTTATTGCCTTAATTTCATGATTTACAGTAATTTAATACCTGTTTTGGCATGTGCAAAAAACATGTTAAAGAAAATGTTTTCTATATGGTTAGGTATATGGCAAATTCTTTGTACTATTATGTCATGTTATGAACGTGCTGGCGCACATATATCTTTCCGGTGATTCTGATAAAATAATCATTGGCAATTACATAGGTGATTATGTAAAAGGGAAGGACTATCTGAAGTATCCTGAGCCCATACGCAAAGGCATTATATTGCATCGTCATATTGACGGATTTACAGATAGGCATCCGGTTGTTCACCGCAGCAAGATATTTTTTACCAGGAAATATCATAAATATGCTGGTGTAATCACCGACATACTATATGATCATTTTCTGTGTAAGGAGTGGGATTTATATTCTAGAAGACCTTTGGAGAGTGTTACATATAACTTCTACAGGGCTCTTGTAAATAATTATGAAATAATGCCTGAAAACGTAAGGCAGATGATGCCTTTTTTTATAATTAATAACTGGATTGAATCCTATCAGACAACAAGTGGGATCCGCCATGTTTTGAATACACTCAGCAAGCGTTCCACTCTACCTAATGAAACATCCTTTGCAATGAGGGCGCTTAAGAAGAATTACTATTCTCTCCAGGATGACTTTATGGA
Organism: Bacteroidales bacterium; assembly: GCA_016709865.1. NCBI lineage: Bacteria > Pseudomonadati > Bacteroidota > Bacteroidia > Bacteroidales > Bacteroidales bacterium. The sequence continues at coordinate 457,524 of JADJLX010000003.1, read as the reverse complement.
GTTTTTTCCCCAGTTAATTGACTATGTTGAAAAGGATTTCGGGATAGAGATCTCCCACCGCATCACAATTCCATTCTGATTATACCAGATATTCCGTACGGCTGGCATCGAGCCTGAGAAAGATAAACAGGAGTATTGTAAAGCCCCACAGGGAACTGCCTCCGTAACTGAAGAAAGGTAGCGGGATTCCTATCACAGGGACGATTCCAATAGCCATTCCTATATTAATAAAGACATGTGTAAACAGAATTGATACAACACCATATCCGTAAATCCTCGAAAAAACACTTCGCTGCCTTTCAGCAAGAAAGATTAGCCGCAGAAAAAGAAAGAGATACAAACCAATAACGACAATTGATCCAACAAATCCCCACTCCTCACCGATTGTACAAAATATAAAATCAGAACTTTGCTTTGGTACAAATTTGAACTTGGTCTGTGTTCCCTGCAGAAATCCCTTGCCTCTGAATCCGCCCGATCCAATCGATATTATAGACTGATTTACATTGTAACCCGTACCATGCGGATCCGATTTAATTCCCAGCATAATGTTTATCCGGTCTTTCTGGTGTTCAGGTAAAACTTTATTAAATGTATAGTCGACAGAATTAATAAATAATACACTCCCGAGAAGAAACAGGTATATAACCAGTATCGCTCCCGCTTTTTTGTTATAGATATAATAAGCTATTGATAGTCCGGAAACTATAAGGGAGATAACAATAATCGTCTCATTACCAATGCTTTTAAACAGGTAATGATCAAGCAGATACAGGATTCCAGAAATAAAAACAAAAATTCCTGTTCCAGCTAAACAGATTTTCCACTTCCTGGTAGCGAACCACACCAGAAGAATAGCAATAATTATAAGGGCAATAGCCAGATATAGGTTATTCACCAATAATGTGAGAAAGAATAGAATTACCATAAGTAATCCGGATACAAAAATGTACGGACTCATCCCCTCTCTGAAGAGAACAAGAAAGAGTGAAAAATAGATTACCGTCGAACCCATATCAGGCTGTAGAGCTGTAAGGAGTGCCGGAAGTATAATTATTCCTGCCGCCGGAATCAGATCATTAAACTTTGTAAGATCCTGCCGCCTGGTATTTAGATAACTGGCAAGAGCCAGTGCCGTAGCAAACTTTGCAAACTCTGAGGGCTGAAGTGTAAGGCTTCCAAATTCAAACCACGAACGGGCACCGTTTATCTTTGCTCCGAATATGAGGACAGCAATAAGCAATATCATAACAACCCCATAGATGAACCACGAGAAAAAAAAGTAAAACCGGTTATCGATAATTACAACAAAGATTGCAATCACCAGTGCTGCAGCTATCCAGATAAACTGTTTGCCGTAACGCTGTGTCAGGTCAAGCATACCCGAACGCTCTTCATTATATACGGCAGCATAAATATTAAACCATCCCAGTATCACAAGAACCAGGAACAGAAGTATTGTGATCTTATCCAGACCATTCCAAAGATTAATGCTGCGCTTCACTTTTTAGTATTTTTTCTTCAAGGTTTAGTTCCAGCATCCGCTGCTCAAGCAGTTTATTTGTAATCTCACCTTTAATGTACTTCTCTATCATCAGGCTGGCTACCGGTGCAGCATATGTAGAGCCGAAGCCTGCATTTTCTACATATACAGCTATTGCAATTTTCGGATCATCCTTTGGGGCAAATGCCACAAATACAGAATGATCGTCACCATGAGGATTCTGAGCTGTTCCGGTTTTGCCACAAACTATAATGTCCTTAAGTACAGCCACTCCTGCCGTTGCTCCCGCACCTCCATTAACAGCTAATGCCATGCCGCGGACAATAGTCTCGAAATTAGCTGTGTCAATACTGATAATATGCTTTGTTGTGAATTTCTGATCAATTGTCTGGGCAGGCCCAACATATTTTACAATATGAGGAGTAAAATAATAACCCCTGTTTGCAATTGCTGCTGTCATGTTTGCCATTTGCAGAGGTGTTGTGCCAACCTCTCCCTGGCCAATAGCCATTGATATAACCGTAAGTGCTTTCCATCTGTTAACACCATGATATCTGTCATAGTAGGCAGGTGTTGGAATGAATCCTGAAAGCTCGTTTACAAAATCAGTCCCGAGTTTGCCGCCAAAGCCGAATTCCGTCAGATAGCTTTTCCATTTATTAAAGGCTTCTGAAATTGAACTATAACGATTGTTTTCAAGAACTCTTCTGAAAGTCTGGCAGAAATATGAATTGCATGAATTCATTACCGCTCCTTCAAGGTCGAGAGGAGAAGAATGAGAATGGCAGCCGACAAAGAGGTAACCGTTTTCACATCCGAAATGTGTATCCGGGGTAATAACACCTTCCTGCAGCCCAATTAAACCGTTAATGGGCTTAAATGTTGATCCCGGAGGATATGATGCCATTAATGCCCTGTTAAACAATGGCTTTACTAAAGTGTCGCCAAGAAGCTTTGCATAATTTTCAGAACGGACCCTCCCAACCAGTAGGGAAGGATCGTAATTTGGTGCGGATACAAGTGCCAGAACTTCTCCTGTTTTAGGTTCAATAGCAACTATACTCCCCCTCTTATTTTTCATCAGGAGTTCACCATATGCCTGCAGATCAATATCAATTGAAGATGTTATATCTGATCCCTGAACTGCCAGGGTATCAAGTTTCCCTTCTGCATACGATCCTTTTATCCTGCTGAAGACATCAACCAGGTAAATTTTCACCCCACGTCTTCCGCGCAGTTCCTTCTCATATGCCTCTTCAATTCCTGTTTTGCCGATATAATCACCAGGCTTATAATATGGTTCCCTTCTGATTATTCCGTCATCCACCTCACTTACATATCCAAGAACATGAGCTGCTACAGGCAATGAATATTTTCTTAATGTCCTGGGCTGTACATAAAAGCCCGGATACAGAAACATTTTTTCCTGAAACCTGGCGTAAGTTTCATCTGAGATCTGTTTAAGAAAAACCGAAGGTGCTTTTCTCGAGTAATTAACAGCGGTTCTCATTTGTCTGCGGAATAAATCATTTGAGATCCCCAGCAGACTGCAGAAACCTGTTGTGTCAATTATTTTAGATGTCTGGGCAGGAACAACCATAAGATCATATGCAGCCATATTGGTCACAATCTCCTTTCCGTTCCGGTCGTAGATCAATCCGCGGGCAGGATACTGTGTTACGTACCTGAGCACATTATTATCGGCTGATAACCTGTAGGAGTCTTTTACCACCTGAATGACAAACAACCTTATAATCAATGCAAGAGATGCCAGCACCATAAGTGCCATTATAACATATTTCCTGTTAATGAATGCATCTTTCATGATTCTGAAAATTACTTCCCTTTCCTGTAGAACTCAAACAGGAGTATGAAAGTTATAGAAAAAGCGGAACTTAAAAGTACTCTCCCTAATGTCCTGAAGAAATCAGTAAACCTGAATACCTCTAGGTAAAAAAGAGCTGTATGATGTACAAGAACAATAAATACTGTATAGATCAGGAACCATCTGAAACCGTAAATAATCATTGAGGGATCTGAGTTAGGTTCATATCCGTCACGGGGTGAAATAAGCCTCAGAACATATGGTCTGACAAATCCTGCAAGCACTGTTGCAGAGGAGTGCATCCCGGGCGAGCCTGAGAAGTAGTCAATTATTCCTCCTGTTATAAAAGACAGGAGAAGGAGCAGCCAGGCTGGTATCTCAACCGGCAGCAGCATGATAAACATCAGATAGATATACGGATTTACATACCCGCTGAACTGTATATTATTAAATAACAGAACCTGCAGCAGGATCAGCAGGATAAAGATCAATCCGAATCTGAAGATTGAGTTTATCATTGAAATGAATTTTGAAGTTCAATTTGCTCCGACTTCTTCATGTTGCCGATTATATCCACAAAATGTAATTTTTTAAAATCAGTTGCGAGAGTGATTGTTATCTTATAAAAGTCTCCTCCCATCTTTTCAAAATCACTTACTGTTCCTACCATGATACCTTCTGGAAAAATAGCCGAGTATCCTGTCGTCTCAACAGTATCGCCTACATTAACAGGCACATGCTGGGGAATCTCACTTAATACAGCCTTGCGGTAATTTACCCCGTCCCAGTTAAGTGATCCATAATAACCATTCGATTTAAGCCGTGCACTTAATCTGAAATCAAGATTCAGTACCGACATAGCCAGGGAGTAGTTATCCGAGCAGCCCACTATTACACCTGATACCCCGTCGCCAGATGTGACAGCCATATCAACAGCGACTCCCTGCTGCCTCCCTTTATTTACAGTAAAAAAGTTCTTCTGCTTGTTTATCGAATTATCAATTACAGTAGCTGAAGTGTGAATGTACTGCTGTTTATAAACTGAATCTGAAACTGAGAAGAATGGAGAGTTCTCGGCTTTCCTAAGCCGCTCAATACTATTTTTAAGTGCAATATTTTCTGCTGCAAGAGACTGGTTCACATCCCTGAGATTCAGGTATGCACGGGTATTGCTGACCTTCATCTCAACTGAATGAGTCAATCCCCTGATCCCGAACATAACACGTGTATTATGATAGCTGTTCCTTGTGGCAAGAAAATATACCGACAATCCTTCAAGAATCAGAAAGATGATCAGATTATTATATCTGGCCAGAAAATTCAGCAGATTCCTCATTCACCATGCAGATTATCTCATCAGGAACGGAAACTTATCGACATTCTTCAGTGCAACACCTGTTCCGCGTGCAACAGCATGCAAAGGATCTTCAACAACATTAAAGTTTATATTTATCTTATCGGCCAGTCTCTTATCAAGACCTCTCAGCAATGCTCCGCCTCCGGCCAGATAAATACCTTTGTTAACTATATCAGCATATAGCTCAGGCGGAGTCTGCTCAAGAACACTTAATAAGGCAGCCTCAACTTTGGATAATGATTTATCAAGACAGTATGCTATCTCCTGGTAAGAAATAGGAATTTCAATAGGAAGAGCAGTCATGATATTAGGACCACGGACTATAAAGTCAGCAGGCGGATTGTCAATATCAGGAAGTGCAGCACCTACACCTATTTTAATATCTTCAGCTGTTCTCTCTCCGATTTTGATATTATGCTGATGACGCATATATGCCTGAATATCAGCAGTAAATCCATCCCCTGCAATTCTTATAGATTTATTGCAGACAATACCTCCCAGGGCAATTACAGCTATCTCAGTTGTACCACCTCCGATATCTACAACCATGCAGCCTTCAGGGGCCTCTACATCGAGTCCTATACCTATTGCGGCAGCCATTGGTTCATAGATCATGTAAACATCGCGACCGCCGGCATGCTCTGAAGAATCACGTACAGCACGGATTTCAACCTCAGTACTTCCGGAGGGTATACAGACAACCATTTTCAGTGAGGGAGAAAAGAGCCTGGGGCCTTTATTGATCATTTTGATCATACCCCTTATCATCAGTTCAGCTGCATTAAAATCGGCTATCACTCCATCGCGTAATGGCCTGATTGTCTTGATGTTTTCGTGAGTCTTCCCATGCATCTGCCTTGCCTGTTCCCCGATCGCAATAAGTTTCCCTGTATTTTTATCAATTGCTACTATCGATGGTTCGTCCACAACAACTTTATCATTGTGAATAATGATTGTGTTTGCGGTACCAAGATCGATTGCAATCTCCTGTGTTAAAAATGAAAATAAGCCCATATATATAATAATTAAATATTTATCAGTGTTTAAAGTGTCTTACTCCTGTAACTACCATTGCCACTCCGTTGGCAGTACAATAATCAATTGACTCCTGATCCCTTACGGAACCGCCCGGCTGAACTATGGCTGTAATGCCCGCCTTGTGAGCAATTTCAACGCTGTCGGCAAACGGGAAATAGGCATCTGAGGCAAGTACAGAACCTTTAAGATCGAATCCAAATGTTTTAGCCTTTTCAATAGATTGTTTAAGAGCATCCACCCTCGAAGTCTGTCCTATTCCGCTGGCGCAAAGCTGCTTGTTCTTTGCCAGCACAATAGCATTCGACTTGCTGTGTTTACATATTATGTTAGCAAACACCAGATCATCAATCTCAGAAGGAAGTGGAATTCTTTTTGTAACAGGTTTCATCTGTTCCCCCGATTCAGTGCTGTTGTCTTTTTCCTGCCACAATACCCCGTTAAGCATAGACCTGAATCCATCCCTTTGTTTCTCTTTCTCCTTTCTGTGAAGTATTATCCGGTTTTTCTTCTGTTTGAGTATTTCCAGGGCTCCCTCAGTAAAGGCCGGAGCTATTATAATTTCGAAAAAGATCTTGTCGACCTCCGCTGCAGTCTTATCATCAATTGTAACATTTGTTACAATTACACCGCCATATGCAGATACCGGATCGCATGCCAGAGCATCTTTCCACGCCTCTGTAGCACTGCTGCGTGTGGCCACACCACAGGCATTGTTATGTTTTATTATTACGAAAGTCGTATCTCTGAACTCGTCAATCAGACCAAGAGCTGCCTCAAGGTCGAGAAGGTTGTTATATGAAAGCTCTTTACCATGAAGCTTATTGAAAAACTCATCCGGATCTCCGTAGAAGATTCCTTTCTGATGAGGATTCTCTCCATAACGTAATGGGTAAGACTTGTTTATGCTTTCCCTGAAAACAGGAATGGCAGCCTGTCTGTTGAAATATTTAAAGATTGCAGTATCATAATGCGAAGAGGTCATGAATGCTTTGGCTGCAAATAACCGTCTGTCCTCCAGCGATGTAGTTCCATCTTTGGAATCCAGAAGAGACTGAAGCTCAGGGTATTGTTCCCTTCCGGATACAATTACCACGTCATTATAGTTTTTTGCGGCAGCCCTTATGAGAGAGATTCCCCCAATATCAATCTTTTCAATAATATCTTCCTCAACATCCGTAGATCTTAAAGTCTCCTCAAACGGGTAAAGATCAACAATTACGAGGTCTATTTCAGGAATTTTATATTTAGCAAGCTGCGCCAGATCATCATTGTTTTCACGCCGGGCAAGAATACCTCCGAAAACCGAAGGATGCAGTGTTTTTACCCTTCCCCCGAGAATTGAAGGATAAGTAGTGAGATCCTCCACCTTTTCAGCAGGGATCCCAAGTTCATTAATAAAACTAAAAGTACCTCCTGTAGAATATAACTTTACGCCAAGTTTATGAAGCGTTCTGACTATTTCGTCCAATCCCTCCTTGTAAAAAACAGAGATAAGAGCACTTTTTATTCGTTTGTTACTCATTTGATGATAATTACGATCGACTTTGGATACCTTATTTGAGGTGTTTAAAAATAGATATTTTTTTATTATCCTCAACACATTATATAATATATGATTTCCCGTAATCATTTAATTAATAATATTTCAGGAATAGTCATTACTGCAGCAAGAAACATTTTTCGTATATTTGACCCTCAATTTATAAAATCTCATTACTGCAAGATGTTTCTCAGGTTATTCAAAGAAGGGGTTATTTTCGCGGTTAACTCTGTTATAGTAAACAAGTTAAGGACATTCCTGTCACTTTTCGGGATAACTATCGGGATCTTTTCTATCATTTCTGTATTTACAGTTCTTGACTGGATGGAGAAATCGATCAAAGACAGTATTTCTACTCTTGGCGATAACGTAATTTATGTTCAGAAATTCCCCTGGTCTTTCGATCCGAATCTCGCATGGTGGGACATAATTAAATGGCCATCAATCGATGAACGCGATTTTCAGGCGATACAGAAAAAATCAACCAAGACTGACGCTGCATGTCTGGCAGTATTTCAGCCTGAGAAAATCAAATACAAGAAAAACATAGCCAACGATGTAACTGTAGGTGCTGTAACAATGGAGTTTGAGGAAGTAAGGTCATTCGAGATGGCTAACGGAAGGTACTTCTCTCCTTTTGAAGCCTCAACGGGAAAAAATGTGGCGATCATCGGGGCTACTATTGCAGATCGTCTTTTTGAGAAAACTGATCCTGTCGGGAAAGAGATTACAATTGCGGGGTTCAGAACCACTGTTATTGGAGTATTCAAGAAGGAAGGAAAAGGCGGGATAAGCGACAGCGGAATGGATGAGTTAACAATCATACCTTTCAGCTTCGGAAAGACTTTCATAAATATGCGTAACAGGTTTATCGAGTCACAGCTTATGATTAAAGCTAAACCCGGGGTGCAGATCCAGGAACTTGATGACGAAACAACTATGATCCTCAGAGCTGCAAGACGTCTTCAGCCCGATGAGATTAATAATTTCTCTGTCAACAGGGCAAGCCTTTTATCGCAGGGCTTCGATGCGGTATTCGTCGGAATAAATATTGGCGGCTGGGTTATAGGTGGCTTCTCAATACTCGTTGGTGGTTTCGGAATAGCGAACATCATGTTTGTATCAGTCAGGGAAAGAACAAACATCATAGGTATTCAGAAAGCTCTGGGAGCTAAAAGGTTTTTCATCCTTCAGCAATTTCTTGTTGAGTCGGTACTTCTTTCTGTTATCGGAGGATTGCTGGGAGTCTTGATGATCTTCGTAAGTACCCTTGTTATCAACTATCTGTACGAATTGAACATGCACCTTACTATGGCCAACATGTTTCTTGCTATATTCATTTCCGGAATAATAGGCGTAGTTGCAGGATATGCCCCTGCTTATTCTGCTGCTAAAATGAATCCTGTGGAAGCTATTGGTTTCTCATTCTGATTTTACCCTGTTCTCATCAATCCATCTCGTAAGCTGAACGAATTGTTCAACAGACAACTGTTCCGGCCTTAAACCGAATTCATGGTAATCATCTCTTTTAAGTTCAAAAGCAGACCTTACAGAGTTTCTTAATGTCTTGCGCCGCTGATTAAAGCTTGCCTTGACAACTCTCAGAAACAAAGCTTCATCACAATCCAGTCCCCGGACATCATTTCTTATAAGCCTTATCACGCCTGATTTCACCTTTGGAGGCGGAGAGAAAACATGCTCCGACACAGTAAAAAGATACTCGGTTTTATAAAAAGCCTGAAGCAGGACACTTAAAATACCATAAGTTTTTGATCCCGGTCCGGCACAGATCCTTTCAGCTACTTCCTTCTGTAACATTCCGGCTATCTCAACAACCTTGTCCCGGTGTTTCAAAACCTTGAAAAATATCTGCGTTGAAATGTTGTATGGAAAATTTCCGATAATTGCCAGTTTATCAGGATAATAAGCATCTAAATCCATTGAAAGGAAATCACCTGTCAGTATAGTTTTAAGCGTAGGGAAGTTGGCATGCAGATAGTGAACTGATTCATTATCTATTTCGATTACCCTGAAATCGGGAAAGCCCCTTTCAATAAGATATCCGGTAAGTACACCCATACCCGGACCAATTTCCAGAACAGAACTATATCCCTCCCCTGTCAGAGAATCCGAAATTCTTCTGGCAATGGCAGTATCTTTCAAAAAATGCTGACCTAAATTCTTTTTTGGATAAACCCTATTCATCTCACCATTTTGTCTCTTAATCCAAATGCCTCACCCCAACCCCTCTCCCGGGGGAGAGGGGCTAAGATCCTGATTATGATGTCATTTCTTCCCTTCTCTTTCAGGAGAAGGGGTCGGGGGAAGAGGTCTAAAATTGCAACAACTCCCTGCCGAACTTTCTTAAGATAGGAAGCTTCAGCGACTCAAGGAATCTGATAAACTTCTTAAGAATATTATAATAAAGTGTGACAAACAGGAAGAAGACCATTAACCAGATTACAATCAAATCAAATATAAGAGTGGAGATCTTCAGGCTTCCGATCTGTTTATAGGGAGCAAAAAAATGAGCACGCCCCCACCTCGATCCGGGCTTCATCAATACAGGATCTGCCTTTTGTATCAGTTTGTCTTCTGAATCATATATTTTACTGGTGGAAAGCCTGTTAAGAACAACATTTGCCAGGTTTTCATTATAGTCTTTTTGCCTCATCGCAATGAACTTTTCCTCTCCCATCTTGCCCGATATTTGTTTATAGAGAGAATCCCTGGCATTTGATATAGCCCTGCTTTTTACCCTGAAGGCTGTCCTGAGACTGTCGAGAAAGTGTTTTGTCTCGTCACCAACATATTCATTAAATCCGTCATAATTCAGTTTATCAACCCACTTACCGGGTAGAATACCTGACAATGAAGAGAGTTCATTTACATGATATCTTATTTTGCCCAGATTTGCCTGAGAATATTCACTGTATTCAGGAGCCTTGCCGGCGACAAGGCATTCATTTATCTTTACTTTAAGAGTGGGGATCAGAAAAGAAGCATACCAGTCATTTTCACTAATCTCCATATCATACTTGAAGAAAGGCTTTTCAAATCCGTTGCTTTTATACTGCTCTACACATAATGCTTCATAAGCCCATCTGGTAACCATAATATCTCCCACAACTGGTACATAAATCTTTTTGCTCATAGATTTATGGAGTTCATCATATTTTATCATAGCCCCGCCAAGCAGTAACATTGGAACAAGAATAAGGGGAATCAGGATATAAATGCTTACTGCTGTTCGCATACCGGCGGAAATATTTAGCCCGAGCATGTTCCCGAAACATGCTGTTGAGAAGAGAATTATCCATTGTTGTAATAACATACCTCTCACTTCAAGTATAGAGTTCGCAACCAATACAAAAGACAAAGACTGAATTGCTGAAAGTGCAAAAAGGAAGTTTATCTTCGACAGAAAGTAACTCAGCCTGCTAAGGTTAAGAAACTTCTCCCTTTCAAGAATCTTTCTGTCTCTGAAGATCTCCTCGGCACTAACGGTGAGCCCTATAAACAGCGCAACAATAACTGCCATAAAAAGGAAAACCGGATAATTCTTATTGGCTGCAAAACTATATGCACCGTTTTCACTGTATTTTGAAATATAACCCAGAATAAAAGCAAGCAGGGGTGCTTCAACTAAATTAATAGTCATATACTGCCGGTCGGCAAGCTTTCTCGTTATATTCCTTCTGATAAATGTTTGTATCTGATCAATTTTTCGGGGAACTCTGAAATTACTGGGTGGAATAGCAGATTTCTCAGGCTTATCCCCAAGAACCGGCATCATCTTCTTCTTGTACTTCTCATTCCATTCTTTAGGACTAACCTGCCTCTCTTTTCCCGGATGTCCTGAATTATCAATCACTTTTACTTCAACAATATGTAAAATATTGTCAGTCTCAACGTTACCGCAATTCGGACATTCACTCTCGGCAGCATTTGCCTGTGAAGTTTCAGTTTTAAAATAAACAAGTGCCTCAACAGGGTCTCCATCGTAAATCATGTAACCGCCCTTGTCGAGCAGCCAGAGCCTGTCGAACATTTTTATTATGTCGGAAGAGGGCTGATGGATAATTGCAAAAACAAGCTTACCCTGAAGGGCCTGATTTCTCAGCAGGCTCATTACCTTCTCAGAATCAAAGGATGACAAGCCTGATGTTGGTTCATCAATAAATAAAACGACCGGTTCGCGCATCAGTTCAAGACCGATATTAAGACGCTTGCGCTGACCACCGCTGACCTTCTTATTCATCAGGTCTCCAACCTGAAGATCCTTTATCTCATAGAGGTCAAGATCCTGAAGGACCTTCTCGACGGTATTTTTTAATTGCTCTTCATTATAATCACCAAAGCATAGCCGGGCGTTGAAATAAAGGTTCTGATAAACGGTAAGTTCCTCAATAAGCATATCGTCCTGGGGAACAAATCCGATCAGACCCATCAGTTCTTCTGAGTCTGAGTTTATATCATACCCGTTTATATACAGGTTCCCGCAGGTAGGCCTCACCTTGCCATGAAGCAAATTCAGCAATGTTGTTTTACCAACACCGCTTCCTCCCATAATTCCGATAAGGTTTCCGGATTCTACTCTGAAATTCATCTTCTGTAGTCCGTTATCGGAGTTTTTGAACAGGAATTCAAGGTCATGCCCCTCAAAGACAATCTTTTCGGGGAATTTGCGGGAAACAAATTTCTTGTAGATTTTTGAATAATAGATAGGATCTATTCCCTGACCCTTTATATTTACACCCCTCTCCAGCAAGTATGGTCTGCAGGCAATTATATCACGTCCTTTAAAGTAGAGTACCTGTGGTCCGTCGTATGTGAACAGGAGCGTTCCGGTACTCTCAATATGCAGTACAACAAGATGTCCCTTAAAACCTTTTAACCTTATATGGCGCCATTTATTATAATTCTGGTACAATCCGGCTCCCGAATTATCAGGATTATCATTTTCTATTATCAGAAGGCAATCGGCTGATACTTCATCATACGACCGTCCGATCATAAATGCCGTAGCATTGTCATACTCCTTCTTGGAAATGTTAAATGTCCGGGAAACAATATCGATAATTGTTTTTTCCTGTTCGGAGATCATGCCATCCTCAAATGCAAACTCTATGAGCTGAAGAAAGACGATCATTCTTTCTTCCAGGAAAAGTCCTTTTTTTATCTGCCTGCAGATATTTGTTATCTGAAATGATATAAGTGACTCATCATCAGACAGTTCCGCTTTGTCTACACTTTTTAGCTCATTGGAATAGAACTCCAGATTATTCTCGAACAGGGCATAATACTCTTCTTCAAGTTCACGGTTAAGATATCGCCTCAGGTAACTGCGAAGGATCTTCTTGCCCCTGGAAGATATACCGGCCGGATTAATGGTCGAGACAATGGCAAAAATGTGAATTAACGCAAGAAGTACTGATTCCCTCATATCAACAACAAGTAAAAAAAAGACCGCAAAGTCAGCTACTTTGCGGCCCAGTATTTATATTAAAATTATTGTACTATTTTTTCCCTTACATCAGTAATGACTTTAGTAATGTCAACAATATTCTGTTCTGTAAGACTGGTGCCAAAACCTTCATATACCTTTTTAACCGGCTCAAGTACCTTCAGAAAGTCACCAACACTTGGGTCGCTGGCATATGGTTCAGTAATATCAAGAAACAGTTCGAATGACTTTTTCTGCTCTAGCAGGTTCTTTGAGATTCCGGCTACCTGATAAGCTGCTTCTGAAACGTGTGTGGTCAGATACATTCCTTCTACCCATGCACCTCCAACAACAAGAAGAGCAAGAGCCTGCTGATCATTTTCACTCAGATAAGTATAAGAATCGTTAAATGCACCGGTAAGTATCTTAACCAGTTCATCCCTGTTATCAAAGTTGGCTTTGATCTTATCATACAACTCCTCGTTGTAGATTTTTGACATGTTTAATTCATTCGAAAGTGACCTGATTGCATTCAGATAGTTAATTACCTCCTGCTGAATATTATAAAGAGTAGCATAACTGAGATCTGCTCCATAGACTCCTAGATTTATTGCACGGGTGGTGCTGCTGAAATATTTTTTTGTATTCTCAACCGGATTGGAAATGCCAATTATATAACCAACCTCAAGATCTGTGAGCATTTTAATAACCTCGGCAGAAGTTGGTAATGGATATACATTCGATTCAATTTCATTCTTAATTGTCTGAACCTGCTCAAGTTCTACTTTTTTCTGTTCCTTACCTGCTGCTTTGTCCTTGCATGAAGTAAGTCCGGTGAAACTCAGGATCAGCAATGGAAGTATAACACCTGCAAAAATCTTTTTCATCGTAAGTTTAGTTTAATATTAAAAGTCTATTCAAATTCCGCCCATAAAAGTAAACAAAAAAATTAAATATAATTCACCTCCGCATTCTAATTTGAATAATCATCAGATTTAATGCCTGTTGAAACAAAATCTCTCCTACATCTGCATTTTTTATATATCTTTAAGCCCCTGAATTTATATCATTTTTTAATGATCTGGAACTTTGATGAGCCTGTTGCAAGAGAGGGGACAAACTGCATAAAGTATGACCTCCGGGAAGATACTTTCGGTGAGAAGGATGTAATCCCGATGTGGGTTGCAGACATGGATTTCAAAACTCCTGACTTTATTATTTCTGCCCTCAGGAAAAGACTTGACCATGAAATTTGCGGATATTCCTACAGGCCTCCGGAATACTATACCTCAATTATTGACTGGATTAAACTCAGGCATAACTGGCCATTAGAAAAAGAGTGGATCTGTTTCAGTCCAGGAATAGTACCTGCGCTTAATCTGTGCACTCTGGCATATACACAGCCGGGAGACAAGATAATTGTTCAGCCTCCTGTTTATTTCCCTTTCTTTTCAGCTGTTGAGGCACACGGTCGCAAACTTGTGTATAATAAACTGAAAGAGTCTGACGGGAAATGGGAAATGGATTTTGATTCGCTTCTCGCTTCTATTGATGAAAAGACAAAGATGATTATCATCTCCAATCCTCATAATCCTGTTGGACGTGTATGGTCACCCGAGGAACTTTTACAACTGGCTGAAATATGCCTTGCCAAAAACATACTTGTCCTTTCAGACGAAATTCATTCAGACCTGGTTTTGCCTGGTTATAAGCATACTCCTTTTGCATTGCTTTCAGAAGAAATAGCAGCCATAACCATCACATTTATAGCCCCCAGCAAGACATTCAATCTTGCAGGTCTTTCAACTTCTTCCGTAATTATTTCGAATCCCGAATTAAGAAAATCTTTTACAAGGATTGTTGATAATCTGCATATAGGAAACGGAAATATATTCGGAACAATTGCCTCAATATCAGCCTATACATATGGACATCAATGGCTCGACAACCTTCTCGATTACATAGATCATAATATTGATTTTGTAGGAGATTACTGCAAAAAAATGATCCCCGAGATTATACCTGTTATGCCCGAAGCAACATACATGATCTGGCTCGATTGCCGTAAATTTGGCATGTCGGGAAAAGAACTTCAGAGCTTCTTTATAAAATCAGCCGGAATCGGTATGAACGAAGGGTCGACATTCGGACCAGGGGGTGAGGGATTCATGAGAATGAATGTTGCAACAACACACCAGACAGTTATGAAAGCTCTGGAACAGATAGAAAAGGCTGTTTCAGGGCTCCGATAAATATGTTATAAATTACAGGAATGAAAAACAGTATAAAAGTTAAACTTACTCTTGAAGACGGCACAATCTACCACGGTCGCTCCTTTGGATCACCGGTTGCAGCTGCAGGCGAGGTGGTATTCAATACGGCTATGACAGGTTATCCCGAAAGTCTTACAGATCCTTCATACCGCGGACAAATACTTTGTCTTACATACCCCCTCGTAGGTAACTACGG
This sequence comes from Bacteroidales bacterium, assembly GCA_016709865.1. Taxonomy (NCBI): domain Bacteria; kingdom Pseudomonadati; phylum Bacteroidota; class Bacteroidia; order Bacteroidales; species Bacteroidales bacterium. The sequence goes on along the minus strand of JADJLX010000003.1, from coordinate 442,345 downwards.
GGCCCCCGGAAAGACAGAAGAAAATGATCTGTACCGGTTCTATGAATCATCTTCAATTCATATCTCGGGATTAATAGTATCCGATTATTCTTTTGAATACAGTCACTGGAATGCAACTGAAAGCCTCGGTGATTGGTTAGGAAGAAATAAAGTCCCTGGGATTTACGGTATTGACACAAGAGCTCTTACAAAAAGAATCCGTGAAAAGGGGGCAATGCTAGGTAAAGTGGAACCTGAAGGTACAGAAATCGATTACTACGACCCTAATAAAGTAAATCTTGTTGCCGAAGTAAGCACACACGAGAAGAAAATATATGGAACGGGAAAATACAAAATCCTTCTTGTTGATTGCGGAGTAAAATATAACATTATACGGAATCTGCTTAAAAGGGACACTACAATAATCAGGGTACCATGGGATTATGATTTCCACAAAGAGGAATTTGACGGACTCTTCCTCTCAAACGGTCCGGGCGATCCGAAAATGTGCGTGGCAACGATAAATAATATTAAAAAATCTTTCTCCGGAAATAAGCCCATAATGGGAATTTGTCTGGGAAACCAGCTGATGGCACTTGCTGCTGATGCAGATACCTATAAACTTAAGTATGGCCACAGAAGTCATAACCAGCCTGTTCTCCAGGTTGGAACAGATAAGGCATATATAACATCGCAGAACCATGGTTTTGCAGTCGACAATAAAACACTTGGTAACGACTGGGACCCGCTTTTTATCAATATCAACGACCTGACTAACGAGGGAATGAAACATAAGAGCAAACCCTTCTTCTCTACCCAGTTCCATCCCGAAGCATCAGGAGGTCCGACTGATACGGATTACCTGTTTGATGTGTTTATTGAGAATATTGAGAAATCAAAATAAACTTGCCCCCCTGCCCCCCTAAAGGGGGGTTAATCTCAGCAATGTTGTAATTTGCTTATTAATACTGCATTAGCCCCCCTTTAGGGGGGTTGGGGGGCGTTTAATCAGTTACATATTTCATCATCTTCTCAGCAAACTCATCCGAGGTAGTGTTTTTAAATGATACCATCCTCTTCTCGAAAATTTCAGCAATCTCCTTATTGCAAAGGTTACCAATACTTCCCTCATGCACATAATCTGCAAGTGTTGTTTTTGAGAATGAGGAGTTCTTAACCATTTCTGATACTGCTTTGTATGCATCTCTGAACGGAATCCCCTGTTTAACCAGCCGGTTTACTTCTTCTGTACTGAATATATTATTATACAGCGGGTTATCTGTAATATTCTTCTTGACCTTAATATTATTAAGCATTAATAACATTATCTCAATACATTCCCTCAATTCCCTGAATGCATCAAATATCAGTTGCTTAAGCAGTTGCAGATCGCGATTATAACCCGATGGAAGATTGCTCGTCAGGATTGCGACCTGGTTCGGAAGAGTCTGAAGGACATTTGATCGCGCTCTTATCAGCTCAAAAACATCCGGATTTCTTTTCTGGGGCATTATGCTCGATCCTGTTATATACTCATCAGGGAAATCGATAAATCTGAATTCGGAAGTCATGAATAAACATACGTCCATTGAAAACCTTGAGAGTGACTGGGCTACAGATGCAAGGGCTGAAGCAATAGCCATCTCAATCTTACCCCTGCTAAGGCTGGCATAAGCTGAATTGTAAAGAAGGTCGTCAAATTCAAGAAGTTCAGATGTAAGCTTTCTGTTTATAGGAAGAGTAGTCCCATAGCCTGCTGCTGTTCCTAGCGGATTCTGGTTATTGAGAGCCCTGGCTCCTGACAAAAGCAGCACATCATCAGCCAGACATTCGGCATAAGCGCCGAACCATAGTCCGAATGAAGAAACCATGGCCGGCTGCATATGTGTATAACCAGGTAAAAGAACCCCTTTATACTGCTCACTCAATGACTGCAACCTCGTAAAAAGGCGGCGAATCAGAACTGATAGTTTATCAATTTCCTCTCTGGTGTACAGACGGATATCAACAAGAACCTGATCGTTACGAGACCTTCCGGTGTGAATTTTTTTACCGGTGGTCCCCAGAATTGATGACATCTCCTTTTCTATCTGAGAATGGATATCTTCCACATCTTTTTCTATAACCAGGCTTCCTTCCTCATCCCATACGAAGAGAGAATGGAGCGCCTTCAGCATTCCATTTTTCTCATCAGCTGAAATCAGACCTACATCCTCCAGCATTATTACATGCGCCATCGATCCGATAATATCCCATTTGGTAAGAGCCAGATCGGTTTTCCTGTCTTTACCGGCTGTGAATTCAATTATTGCAGGTTCGGGATTTATCCCTTTTTCCCAGAGTTTCATAATATCTATTTTTTCTTTGATGTTTTACCCCTTTCCCAACCTTCCCCAGGGGGGAAGGAGTGTACTTTTCCCCCCTGGGGGAAATAAGAAAGGGGGTTTTTATTTCTTCTGATTCGCTTCAATAATTGCTCTGTGAGCCATTAATCTGATTGCGTTAATCCTTATAAATCCCTTACTGTCAGTCTGATCAAATCCGCCTTCAATATCCATACTTGACAGTTTCTTGTCGTAAAGTGAGGATGGTGATTCACGTCCTTCAATAAGTACATTACCTTTATAAAGGCAGAGATGGACACTTCCATCTATAAGTTCCTGGCTCTTTTCAATTGCTGCCATCAGAAAGTCCATCTCCGGACTGAACCAGAATCCGTTGTAGATAATCTCAGCAAATTTTGGAGTAAGCATATTAACCAGCCTCATCACCTCTCTGTCCATTGCAATTCCTTCAATATCCTTATGAGCTATATGAAGCACAGTTGCTGCAGGAGTTTCATAAACTCCTCTTGACTTAATTCCTACAAACCTGTTCTCAACCATGTCGAGCAGACCGATACCATTTTTCCCTGCAAGTTCATTCAGGTAGACAAACATATCATATGTATCCTCTTTAATTGTTCCGTCTTCCTTATTAATAAGTTTCACAGGCAGACCGTTCTTAAAGTGAATAACAATACGTGTCTCCTTGTCGGGAGCATCCTGCGGCATAACCATTTTTTCGAGCATGCTCTTATGAAGAGTGTACATTGGATCTTCAAGAATGCCGGCTTCATGACTGATATGCATCAGGTTGTCATCCTCACTGTATGGTTTGGCAATACTTGCCTTCACCGGAATGTTTTTTTCTGAGGCGTATTTTAACAGGTCGGTCCTTCCTTTAAACTGAGCAAGAAACTCTTTATCCTTCCAAGGAGCTATTACTTTAACTCCCGGCATCAGTGCATAATAGCATAGTTCAAACCTCACCTGATCATTCCCTTTTCCTGTAGCTCCGTGAGCAACCGCTGTAGCACCTTCTGCCTTAGCAACTTCTATCTGTTTTTTCGCAATAAGAGGTCGGGCAAGAGCGGTACCAAGAAGATACCTGTCTTCATATATTGCATTAGCCATAATGGCCTTTAGGACGTAACTATCAATAAATTCCCTCTTCAGGTCAGCAATAATTACCTTTGATGCCCCAAGAAGAATAGCCTTTTCCCTGCAGGCCTCAAAATCTTCAGCCTGGCCGACATCTGCCACAAACGCTATTACTTCAAAATCCTTATCAATTAACCACTTCAGTATTACCGATGTATCCAGCCCGCCACTATATGCGAGAACTACTTTTTCTTTCATTAGTCTAATTATTATTTAATATTAAATCCATTTTACTACCAATATGTCGCCACTCTGTGGCTGAAAAAACCAGATTACCTGTACCGTCATTGCGAGGAGGCACGACGAAGCAATCTTTCCTACTTCCTGCTCTTCACCTGCTCATGTATCCCCGGAAGTATTATTTCGAGACATGTATGTACCGACTGAAGGGTTACCCCATCGCGCGGTATGACCAGAATTGTATCATCACCTGCTATTGTCCCGGCAATTTCATACCTGCCTGCTCCGTCGATGAAAAATGCAGTGTTGCTTGCATTTCCGGGTATTGTTCGTATCACCATTAATCCTTTTGCCTCGACAATGTCCTGGATAACAGGAACAATATTCAGTTTAAGGGGTGACGCTCCTGCAGGTCTGAGATTTTCAGACAGAGAATATCTGTACCCTCCCGATCCGTCAGGAAGTCTGCCGACTCCAAGCTGCCTTAAGTTGCGGGATAGTGTAGCCTGAGTACAACTTATCCCTTTCCCTTTCAGTTTCTTTAAAAGTTCCTCTTGTGTTGATATTGTCTCTTCTGAAATTATCTTTTCAATTGCCAGAAGTCTTTTTGTTTTTTGCATATTTATGCATTTATTTTGCAAATATATTCATTTTTTCAATAAAACCAATCTTAATTAAAAATTTGTGTTATTTTTGAGCCTCAAATTCAGACGATGAAAGATGTAGTTAAAAAAGTGATTATCCTGGGATCGGGAGCACTGAAAATAGGTGAAGCGGGTGAGTTTGATTACTCCGGCTCTCAGGCACTGAAGGCATTGAAAGAGGAAGATGTCAGCACTGTTTTGATAAACCCCAATATTGCAACGGTACAGACCTCTGAAGATCTGGCCGACAAGATCTATTTTCTTCCTGTAACTCCATATTTTGTTGAGAAAGTAATAGCCAGGGAAAAACCTGATGGTATACTTTTATCGTTCGGAGGACAGACAGCACTAAACTGCGGGACTGAATTATACAAATCAGGTATTTTTGAAAAATATAATGTAAGGGTTCTGGGCACACCTGTCAGGGCCATAATGGATACAGAAGACCGCGAACTATTTGTAAAAAAACTCGATGAAATAGATGTTAAGACGCCCAGCAGCATAGCTACACTAAGTGTTGAGGACTCAATAGCTGCAGCTGGAAAACTTGGATATCCGGTTATTATAAGAGCAGCATATACCCTCGGAGGTCAGGGAAGCGGATTCGCAGCTAACCCTGAAGAACTCAGAATACTTTCATCAAAAGCTTTCTCATACTCACCCCAGATTCTTGTTGAAGAATCATTAAAGGGATGGAAAGAGGTTGAATATGAGGTTGTAAGAGACAAATACGATAATTGCATCACTGTATGTAACATGGAGAATTTTGATCCGCTCGGCATACATACAGGAGAAAGCATAGTTGTAGCACCTTCACAGACTCTCACAAACAGTGAATACCATAAATTAAGGGAATTATCCATACGTATAATAAGGCATATCGGAATCGTAGGTGAGTGTAATGTTCAATATGCACTTTCACCCGATTCAGAAGATTACAGAGTTATTGAAGTCAACGCCCGTCTGTCGCGTTCAAGCGCACTTGCTTCTAAAGCCACAGGATACCCGCTTGCTTTTGTTGCGGCTAAACTGGGAATGGGATACGGTCTGCACGAACTTAAAAACTCTGTCACCAAAAACACCACTGCATGTTTTGAGCCTGCGCTTGACTATATAGTATGTAAGATCCCCAGATGGGACCTTAATAAATTCGAGGGGGTCTCACACCTCATCGGAAGCAGCATGAAAAGTGTTGGTGAGGTGATGGCAATAGGCCGGACATTTGAGGAGGTCATTCAGAAAGGATTAAGAATGATCGGACAGGGAATGCACGGATTTACAGGTAACCGTAATCTAGGTTTCGAAGATATCGAAATAGAACTCTCAGAACCAACTGACATGAGGATATTTTCGATAGCTGATGCACTTGAAGCAGGGATGTCAGTCGACAGGATATATGAGCTCACGAAAATAGACAAGTGGTTTCTTCATAAACTGAAAAATATAATCAGCATAAAGGATGAGCTTTGCAAATACAAGTCCCTTGAGTCTATACCTATCGATCTCCTCGCTCATTCCAAGATTAACGGTTTCAGCGATTTCCAGATAGCACGTCATGTCTTTAATTCAGGTCCTTCGGTAATAAACGATGATCTCATGAAAGTGAGAAGTCACCGTAAATCAGTAGGGATCGTACCATATATTAAACAGATCGACACCCTTGCTGCTGAATACCCTGCGGTAACTAATTACCTTTACCTCACATACAGTGGCTCCGAACACGACATAATTTGCGAAACAGATAAAAAATCAATTATTGTGCTTGGCTCCGGCGCTTACAGAATAGGCTCCAGTGTTGAATTTGACTGGTGTTCTGTAAATGCAATAACTACTATAAAGAAAGAAGGTTTCAGATCAATAATGATCAATTATAATCCTGAAACAGTCAGCACCGATTATGATATCTGCGACAGGCTTTACTTTGATGAACTGACATTTGAACGTGTACTCGATATAATAGATCTTGAAAATCCGGGCGGTGTCATTGTATCAGTGGGCGGACAGATCCCGAATAACCTCGCAATGAGGCTGTATAAAGAGAAGGTACCTGTCCTCGGCACTTCACCTGTATCAATTGACCGTGCAGAAAACAGGCATAAGTTTTCAGAAATGCTTGACAATCTAGATGTTGACCAGCCAGCCTGGAAGGAACTTTCCTCAATTGACGATATTAATGATTTTGTTGATCGTATCGGATTCCCGGTCCTTATCAGGCCCTCATATGTGCTTTCCGGAGCTGCCATGAACGTTGTTTCGAACAAGAGTGAGTTATCACATTATCTTGAACTAGCAGCACAGGTATCGAAGCAATATCCGGTTGTTGTTTCTGAATTTATCGAAAATGCCAAAGAGATCGAACTCGATGCAGTCGCCCGTGACGGAGAGATGCTGGCATATGCTATAAGTGAACATGTTGAATTCGCAGGAGTCCATTCAGGAGATGCAACAATGGTATTCCCTGCCCAGAAGATATATTTTGAAACAGCCAGAAGGATCAAACGCATATCAAAACAGATAGCAAAAGAACTGAATATTTCAGGCCCGTTTAATATACAATTCCTTGCTAAAGACAATGATATTAAGGTCATTGAGTGCAACCTAAGGGCCAGCCGCAGTATGCCTTTTGTTTCTAAGGTTCTTAAGTATAACCTTATCGAACTTGCCACAAAAGTGATGCTCGGGGTTCCTGCAGAAAAGCTTAATAAGGCTGTCTTTGACCTCGATTATGTTGGGGTAAAAGCTCCGCAGTTCAGCTTCTCACGACTGGCAAAAGCCGATCCTGTTCTGGGTGTAGACATGTCGTCTACAGGTGAAGTGGGATGTATTGGCGAAGGATTTTATGAGGCTATTCTGAAGGCTATGTTCTCAGTAGGATACAGGGTTCCAAAAAAGAGTATCCTGCTGTCTACCGGTCCGGCCCGGTCAAAGGTAGAGCTGCTCAACAGTGCCAGGGCCCTGCGCGAAAAAGGACATAAGCTTTATGCAACAAGGGGAACACAGCAGTTTCTTGAGAATGCAGGTGTAGAAGCACATGTAGCCTACTGGCCCGATGAGAACAAGTCGCCTAATACTATTGATCTTATCAAAACAAGAGAGGTCGACCTTGTGGTCAATATTCCCAAAGACCTGAGTGCTTCTGAACTTAACAACGACTATTCAATACGAAGAAGTGCAGTTGATTTTAATGTTCCTCTGATTACAAATGCCCGCCTTGCAAGCGCATTCATCCTTGCATACTGCAAGCTCAGCATCGATGATCTGGAGATTAAGAGCTGGGATGAGTACAAATAGTGAAACGGAGAAGAGGGGAAGGGGAGAAAGGGAGATTTTGAATTCCGGATACCGCATGCCGCATACCACATACCTTAAAAATAGATGACCTAATGATTAAAATCCGAAAAGCAACCCCCGAAGATGCATCTGTTATTATCGACTTCCAGCAGAAAATGGCATGGGAAACTGAACAGATGACCCTGAAGAATGAATTAGTAACAAATGGGGTGAATGCAGTTTTCGAAAATGATTCCCGCGGACAATACTGGGTTGCAGAGGATAATGGTCAGGTTGTGGCTTCCCTTCTCATTACTTATGAATGGAGCGACTGGAGAAATGCAAACGTCTGGTGGTTCCAGTCAGTATATGTCCTGCCCGACTGGAGAAGGACCGGCATCTTCAGATCGATGTACAATCACATTAAAGATGAGGCTGATAAGATTGGGATTGCAGGACTTCGTCTCTATGTGGAAACAAATAATAAAAGAGCTCAGAAAACTTATGAAGCTCTCGGTATGCAAAGTGAGCATTATACAATGTATGAATGGCTTAAGGAGTAACCGATGCAATGGCTTCCGGCTATATTGATCGTTCCCTATCTGATCCTTCTTCTCGGTATTTACAGAGGCCTCCGGAAAATTAATCCTTACAATATCTCATCTGAACCGCTTGAATTTGTCTCGGTGATTGTGGCTTGCCGGAATGAAGAGCTGCACTTGCCCGGGCTGCTTGGCAGTCTTTCAGATCAGGACTATCCCTCTCATCTTTATGAAGTTATTGTTGTAAATGATAATTCAACAGATAAGACATTTGAAACAGCCAGCTCATTCTCAGGAAAAAATAATATCAATACTATTAATAATACTGGTACTGGTAAGAAGAAAGCTATTGAGACCGGAATCAATGCTGCCTCCGGCAAACTTATCATAACCACTGATGCTGATTGCACACCCGGAAAAAACTGGATCAGGACAATTGCTTCCTTTTATGAGGACCATAAGCCTGATCTGATCATATGTCCCGTTCAGCTTAGTCCGATGCCGGGATTTTTCGGAAAGTTCCAGGAGCTTGAATTTCTTAGTTTACAGGGAATTACAGCCGGTACTGCAAGTAATGGCAAACCGGTCATTTGTAACGGTGCAAACCTGGCATTTACAAAGGAATCATATCTTAAGCACTCTGAAAATCTGCATCACGAGATTGCCTCAGGTGATGATGTCTTCCTGCTTCACAGCATTAAAAAAGCACCGCAATCGAAGATCTTATGGCTCGAATCGGCTAATGCACTTATTACTGCAGCCTCATCGCCAACTATAAAATCATTTATAAAACAGAGAAACCGGTGGATCTCAAAAAGTGGCTCAATTAAAGATTTTTACACTATCGTCCTGGGAATTGTAACATTTGTTACAATTTTGCTTCAGCCTGTTCTGCTAATTGCCGGAATTTTTGATCCGGTCTTTCTGATTGTGTTTCTTGTGGTATTTGCTTTAAAATCAATCCCGGATTTTCTTATACTTCAAAACACAACTAGACGGTACGGGAAGGAAAGTCTCATGAAATGGTTTCTGATATCACAGATTATTTATCCGTATTATGTATTGATTGTTGTTCTCAAAGCAATACATCCGGGAAAACCTGGAATTGACTCGAATGTACGTGCTTGTCAAAATTGGTTATAAGTATTGGAGATCCCTCGCAGGCGCTTTTCTGATTGGCAAAACATGTTATAATATTCCTGCTCATACCCGGGGATCCCTCGCTGGCGCTTCGGGATGACAGGACTTTACGGGATCAATGAGGGGAAAGAAGTGGCGATTCGTGCCGCTATTGCCACATGATGAATTTTTAACGAATCGCCACTTCTTTCCCCTCCACATACCAAGATTCTTCTGTCATCCCGAATTCCGAAAAACCGGAGCTTGCGGAGGTTTGAAGGAATGAGGGATCTCCTTCTCACAGCAGGAACTAAACAAAAAAGTTGTGCGTAAAGATTAGCTTTTAAAGGAGGGGAGGGCTCTCCTTATTTCCTTATGTTCAATACTAAGTTTAAGTTGACAATTATGGGGCTTCCGGCTTTAGTTCCCCATTTCAGAAAGGAACTTGATTCTTACCAGTCTTATCTCCTCCTCTTCAAACTCATTCCCGAGTTCTTTGATAGCTGCCTCAAGTGAATCTGATTCAGCTTCCTCCCTGAAATAGGAATAGATATCGTGCTGCCGTTCCTCGTCGATTGAATTATCGATATAATAATCGAGGTTTATTCTTGTGCCTGAGTTTACAATAGCCTCAATTTCCGAAATCAACTCACCCATCTCAAGTCCTTTTGCCTCAGCAATATCCTCGAGAGGCCTCTTCATATCGATGCTCTGTATGATGTAAACTTTTATACCGGATTTGTTGACAACAGATTTGACAACCATATCGAGAGGCCGGATTATCTCTTTCTCCTCGACATATTTTTTAATGATCTCCACAAATTCCCGACCATATCGCTGTGCTTTTCCGGCTCCAACACCCGAGATATTCTGAAGCTCATCCAGGTTTACCGGGTATTGAATTGCCATATCTTCGAGAGAAGGATCCTGAAAGATCACAAAGGGAGGTACATCTTTCTGCTTTGAGATCTTCTTTCTGAGATCTTTCAGAATGCTAAAGAGCTCCTCATCCACTGCTGCTGTCCTTGCTCCAAAGGCATTTTCCTCATCCGTTGTGTCGGCATAATCGTGATCCTCCGCCAGCATAAATGAAGTAGGGTTCTCAAGAAAATCCAAACCTTTCTGGGTTATCTTCAAAAGCCCATAGTTCTCAATATCTTTTGTAAGGAATTTGGCAATAAGGGCTTGTCTGATAACCATATTCCAGAATTTCTCATCCTTATCCTCTCCTATTCCGAAGAATTCAATCTTATGATGCTTGTAGGATTTAATTGCAGAGGTAACCTTCCCTGAGAGGATATTTGCAATATGATCGGCCTTAAACTTCTCTTTTACTGCAAGAATTGTCTCAAGAACGCTTACAACAGCCTCATTACCCTCAAATTGTGATTTAGGATGCAGACAATTATCACAGGCCTCACAGTTTTCTTTATGGTATTCTTCCCCGAAATAATGCAATAATAACTTCCTTCTGCAAACCGATGATTCTGCGTATGACACTGTTTCGAGAAGCAGCTGTTTACCAATCTCCTGTTCGGCTATCGGTTTTCCCTGCATAAATTTCTCGAGCTTAAGGATATCATTGTAGCTGTAGTATGCAATGCAATTGCCCTCTCCGCCATCGCGTCCTGCCCTCCCTGTTTCCTGATAATATCCTTCAAGACTCTTGGGAATATCGTAGTGGATGACAAATCTGACATCAGGTTTATCGATTCCCATCCCGAAAGCTATTGTTGCAACAATAACATCAGCCTCCTCCATCAGAAATTTGTCCTGGTTAAGAGTCCTTGTTGCAGAATCCATACCTGCATGATAAGGCAATGCCTTGATGCCATTTACCTTAAGCACCTCTGCCATCTCCTCAACTTTCTTGCGGCTCAGGCAGTAAATTATTCCTGATTTGCCTGTATTATTCTTTATATATTTAATAATCTCCTTGGTGACATCCTGTTTTGATTTCACCTCATAATAGAGATTAGGTCTGTTAAAAGATGATTTATAGACATCCGCTTCCAGGATACCCAGGTTCTTCTGTATATCATGCTGAACTTTCGGAGTCGCAGTTGCGGTGAGCGCAATAATAGGAGATCTGCCTATTGTATCAATGATTGGTCTTATTCTCCTGTATTCAGGCCTGAAATCGTGTCCCCACTCCGAAATACAATGAGCTTCATCAATCGCATAGAATGAGATCTCAATATTCTTGAGGAACTCTATATTTTCTTCTTTGGTAAGCGATTCAGGTGCAACATAGAGAAGTTTTGCCTTCCCCGACATTACATCTTTCTTTACGCGTGTAATCTCTGCTTTAGTGAGAGAAGAGTTCAGAAAATGAGCAACATCGTCGTCGGTACTGAAGTTCCTCATTGCATCAACCTGGTTTTTCATCAGAGCAATAAGAGGCGAGATAACTATTGCTGTACCTTTTTTCATAACAGCCGGCAGCTGATAACAAAGAGACTTGCCTCCTCCTGTAGGCATAAGCACAAAAGTATCCCTCCCAGCCAGAACATTCCTTATTATAGGTTCCTGATTGCCCTTAAAAGTATCAAATCCAAAATACTTTTTTAAGTAATCATGTATAGTTTCGTCATTCAACATATTCTTACCCCAGATGATAAAACGGTTAAAAACCCAAAAGGATTTTTTCCAGTTTATATAAAGTTAATAAATTTCTCAATTATACGGCAGGAAATTTTAATAATTAAAAAAGTTTCCCTTTGAATAATTAATGAAACATATCTAAAAGCACACTTGTATTTCCCTTCTCTAAGCTAATATACGAATTTCAAATATAACTTTCAATACACTATGCTGATTTTCACAATATTTAACATACAATTAACCAGCAATGATGAAATATGATAACAGAAAAATATTAATATTGTTTTGCAAAAGAAGATTTATCATCTTTACAGGCTCTATTTAAACGATTTTAATAAGGTGCTCATGGCAATGTTATGGAATAAAGGGAAGAAGGGTGAAAAGGAGATGTCATTTCTGGAACATCTTGAAGAATTAAGATGGCACATAATACGATCAGTACTGGCTGTAGTCATCTTAATGATCGTTGCATTCATTTTCAAAAATATAATTTTCGACAAGATTATACTTGCTCCGCAGAATTCTCAGTTTATAACAAACCGACTCTTCTGCCAGCTTGGAGAATACTTCGATACAGATGCTCTTTGTATAAATACCAAGCCCCTGAACCTGATAAACATAAAAATGTCGGGACAGCTTACAACACACATCACAGTTTCGCTTATTGCAGGATTGATACTTGCTTTCCCTGTAATTCTGTGGGAGTTCTGGCAGTTTTTCAAACCTGCCCTCAAGCCAAGCGAAGCAAGATATGCACAGGGAGCTGTTTTTGCAGCATCAATGCTGTTTTTTGTTGGTGTATGCTTCGGATTCTTCATACTTGCTCCATTATCAATACACTTCCTCAGTACATATGAAATCAGTGCTGATGTTGTTAACCAGATAAATGTCAGATCATATATTGGCACTCTTACATCACTCTGTCTTGCTACCGGATTGGTATTTGAACTTCCGATCATAGCTTTCTTCCTTACAAAAATCGGGATCGTAACACCTGCATTTATGCGAAAATACAGGAAGCATGCAATCGTCATTATTTTCATTCTTGCCGCAATCATTACTCCTCCGGATGTCTTTTCACAGACACTGGTGGCAATACCACTCCTTATATTATATGAGGTAAGTATTTTAATCTCTGGTAGAGTGATGAGGCAAAAAGAAAAAAGCAGGAGTGAATTCTTTAAGGATGACGAAGAAAAAACAGAAACTGCAAATTCATAATAACCTGAATGAAACTATATACTGAAAATCTGGTAAAGAAGTATCGCAGCAGAACAGTTGTAGATCATGTTTCGATTGAGGTTGAACAGGGAGAAATCGTTGGTCTTCTGGGACCTAACGGAGCAGGAAAAACTACATCTTTCTATATGATTGTAGGGCTCATAAGGCCAAGAGAAGGCAAGATTTTTCTTGATGAAGAGGAGATCACTTCCCTTCCTGTATACAAAAGAGCCAGAAGAGGAATAGGATATCTTGCCCAGGAAGCTTCAGTATTCAGGAACATGTCGGTTGAAGATAATATTAAGGCAGTACTTGAAATGTCAGGATTCCCAAAACAAGAACAGGAAGAGAGACTTGAAACATTGCTTACAGAATTCGGACTTCATAAGATAAGAAGAAGCAAAGGCATTCAACTCTCCGGCGGGGAAAGAAGACGGACCGAGATTGCCAGAGCACTGGCCCTAAAGCCTAAATTCATCTTGCTCGACGAACCATTTGCTGGTGTTGACCCTATCGCAGTTGAAGATATACAGGAAATTGTATCAAAACTAAGAGAGAAAAATATCGGTATTCTCATTACCGATCACAATGTCCATGAGACCCTTACCATTACCGACAGGGCTTACCTTCTTTTTGAAGGGAAAATTCTCAAATCAGGCACTTCTGTCCAACTTGCAGACGATGAGCTTGTAAGAAAAGTGTACCTCGGAAAGAACTTTGAATTGCGCCGGTAACAGAATCAATTTGTTTTCACAATAAATTATTATACTTTTGCGGGGAATTTTTTACACGCGGATGTGTCGTAATTGGTAGCCGAGCAAGACTTAGGATCTTGTGTCTTCGTGACGTGGGGGTTCGAGTCCCTTCATCCGCACAAAAGTAACAAACCGCCCGTAACCTCTTTAATAGTGCGTTTTGGCGGTTTTTTTAACTATGCAAAAACAATAATAAAAATGAATATCACCAGAGAAAACATTGATGAGCTGAATGCTGTTCTGAAAGTAAAGATCGAAAAAGCCGATTACGAAGAAAAAGTTGAGACTGTTTTAAAAGATTACAGGAAAAAAGCAAACATTAAAGGATTCCGTCCTGGTATGGTTCCGATCGGACTTGTAAAAAAGATGTACGGAAGAGCAGTTGAGATCGATGAAATAAACAAAATTGTTACAGAGAATATTCAGAAGTACCTCGTTGACGAAAAACTTGAGATCCTGGGCGATCCGCTTCCAAAAACTGATGAACAGGAGTCGATTGACTTCGATACACAGCAGGAATTCACCTTCTCATTCGAGGTTGGACTTTCACCGGTGATTGATTTGAAACTCTCGAAAAAAAATAAGATAACACAGTATGAGATCATCATCGATGATAAAATGAAGAATGATTATCTCGAAAACTATACTCGCCGTTACGGAGAACTCAGAAAAGCTGATTCCACAGAAGAAAAGGATGTTATCAAGGGAAAGATAGAGGCTGTTGATAAGAATGGCAACGTTATTGCTGAAGGCCCTTCCGTTGAGGAAACATCCCTTGGAATAGATATCATAAAAGACAAAAAAATAAAAAAACAGTTCATTGGCAAAGGACTTAACGATACTGTTGATTTTGACATTAAGAAGGCGTACCCTAATGATACAGAAATTGCTGGTATCCTGAGAATTAAGAAGGAAGAAGTTGAAGGTATCAATCCTGACTACCGGTTTACAATTACCGACATAAGCCGTTTCTTTCCTGCTGAACTGGGAACCGATCTGTACGACAGAATATATGGTGAAGGAGTTGTTAAAACGGAAGAAGAATTCAGAAGCAGACTCGAGACCGAAATCGCAGGAAACCTTAAAAAAGAAAGCGATTTCAAACTTATGATGGACATCAAAGCACTTGCACTCGAGAAATCAGATTTCGACCTCCCTGAAGCATTTCTTAAGAAATGGCTGCTCAGAGTCAATGAAAACACCACTGAAGAGCAGATTGAGAAAGAATTTGACAGCTTTAAAAAAGACCTCAAATGGCAGCTTCTAAGAAATAAGATCGCCAAGGATAATGAGGTGAAGATTACCGAAGAGGAGTTATTGCAGGAAGCTGCAAATATTACAAGATATCAGTTTCAGCAGTACGGACTGTTCTATGCAACTGACGATCAGATAAATAACTACGCAAAAGAGACTCTGAAAAGAGAGGAAGATGCAAAACGGATTGCCGATAAGGTACTTGAAGAGAAAGTAATACTTCTGATGAAAGAACTTGTAAAACTTGAAAACAAGAGTGTGGCTGTTGATGAGTTCAATAAGCTTTTCGAATAGTAATCAGCACATTGCAGCAGATATTTATTATTTTACTATCTTTGTTAGTTAATTATTAATCCTGATAAAATGAGCATTCTTGACGACTTTGGAAAATATGCAAAAAGCAAACGCGGGATAAGCAGTCTAAACCTGCACCGCTATACATCAGTATATGGTAGCTATATATCACCAACAATTATTGAAGAAAGACAGCTAAACGTGGCATCAATGGATGTCTTTTCCCGTCTGATGATGGACAGGATAATCTTCCTTGGTCTTCCAATCGATGATTATGTAGCTAATATTATACAGGCACAGTTACTTTATCTCGACTCTTCCGATCCGGGAAAAGATATTCAGATATATTTCAATACTCCCGGAGGATCAGTAAATGCAGGTCTTGGAATTTATGATACAATGCAGTATATATCAGCTGATATTGCTACAATCTGCACTGGTATGGCAGCTTCGATGGGAGCAGTTCTTTTAACTGCCGGTAAAAAAGGTAAAAGATCAGCCCTCAAACACTCCAGAATAATGATTCACCAGCCAATGGGCGGCGCTGAAGGACAAGCTTCCGATATAGAAATTACTGTTCGTGAAATTGTTAAGCTTAAGAGAGAACTTTACGAAATAATAGCTCTTCACTCAGGGAATACCGTTGAAAAAGTTGAAAAGGATTCAGACAGGGATTACTGGATGACATCACAGGAAGCAAAAGATTACGGTATGATTGACGAGATTCTTCAGAAAAACAATAAATAGAACTATCTGATGGATAAGTGTTCATTTTGCGGTAGATCCAAGAAAGAGGCCAATATGCTCATAGCCGGTCTTGAAGGTCACATCTGTGATACTTGCATTGAACAGGCTCACAGCATTATGAAGGAAGAACTTGGCAGCAAAAAGAATATAAAGCTCGATAATGTCAAACTTCTGAAACCACAGGAGATCAAAAATTTCCTCGACCAGTATGTTATCGGTCAGGATATGGCTAAAAAAGTAATATCAGTAGCCGTATACAATCATTATAAGAGGCTGATGCAAAAAGCTGATGCTGAAGATATTGAAATTGAGAAATCAAATATTATCCTTGTCGGAGAAACCGGAACAGGGAAAACACTTCTTGCAAGAACAGTTGCAAAAATGCTTCATGTTCCGTTTACTATAGTTGATGCAACAGTGCTAACTGAAGCTGGATATGTAGGTGAAGATATAGAGAGCCTGCTCACCCGATTGCTGCAAAACGCTGATTATGATGTAAAGGCAGCTGAAAAAGGTATTGTATTTATTGATGAGATTGATAAGATCGCAAGAAAAGGTGATAATCCTTCTATAACCCGTGATGTTTCAGGTGAGGGTGTTCAGCAGGGATTGCTTAAACTGCTTGAAGGCTCAATAGTTAACGTTCCGCCTCAGGGTGGACGTAAACATCCTGAACAAAAGATGATACCTGTCGATACTAAGAACATCCTTTTTATATGCGGCGGTGCATTTGATGGAATAGAGAAGAAGATCGCACAAAGACTGAATACCAAGATTGTAGGCTACGGCGCTTCCAAAAACAGGGATAGGGTTGATGCTAAGAACCTTCTGCAATATATTGCCCCTCAGGATCTTAGATCATTTGGACTTATTCCTGAGATAATAGGCAGACTGCCGGTTATTTCCCATCTGAACCCTCTCGACAGGGAAGCACTCAGAGCAATATTAACAGAACCTAAAAATGCACTTGTAAAACAGTATTTCAAACTGTTTAAAATGGATGGTATTGAACTCACTTTTGCTGACGGAGTTCTTGATTATATTGTAGACAAAGCAATTGAATTTAAACTTGGGGCACGTGGACTAAGATCAATCTGTGAGACAATTATGCTCGATGCAATGTTTGAAACACCATCGGTTGATACCAGCGAACTTGAAATAACAATCGATTACGCCGCACGAAAACTTGAAAGAATTGACCTTGCGGTACTTAAAGCATCATAAAAAAAGGGATCCAAATCAGGATCCCTTTTTAGTTTCAATTAATGGTATCAGGGATTCATATTCCTGTGTTTGTTTCTCAGAAGTATCTCTTTAGATTCTCCACCTCTCGATACAACAGCTTTTGCATCACACTCGCCAGTGCCGTAATTCAATTCAACCGGCTCTTTACCAGCTCTTTCCATCTTTATAACACCTGCAACAATAAAATAGCAGGCACGTTTCCACTGTAATGCAGTCATGATCGTATTTGTGTATGCCACACCGTTTATATTTTTTCCTGTCGCAGTACCGGTTACCAGACACTCATCATCCCAGATATTACGTGTCAGGAAGCCTGCAGTCCATTCTCTCTGATGCTGAAATGACCTTTCAATAGTTTTGCCGTCGGGCAGGGTAAGCTTACCCCCTGTCAGAGTTATTGAAACAAGCGGATTCTGACTGCTGCTGAATCCTTTGTTCTCAAGTACTTTAGTTCCTTCAACTTTAATGTCATTGAAGTAGTAGTTAACAAAAGTAACTGTCCGTTTTGCGCCAGCTGTGGCACGGGGAGCGGTCACTTCAATTACGATCTTACCCTTTCTGACATTATTGTTTAAGCCTTCACAACCTGTACCGAAATCGACAGTTACAGTTTTTGGCCATAGTCCATCGCCCGTACGGGTTACTGTTATCACCGGACATGTATCAGCAACAACAACTGATTTTGCATCATCTCCCTTTGCCATCTGATCAAGGATTATTGTTGCATTGTCTGCTGTGCTGAATACATCCTCAAAGATTGCATCTGTTACTGCCTCATCATCAGCCAGATCAACACTTGTCTGATCAATCAGTGTATTGTCTTTTTGACATGAAGTAAAAATTAACACGGCAAATGCTGCCATCATCAGAAAAAATTTTGTTTTCATAAGTTCTATCTTTTTAAATGAATAATTCCGATTAACAAACTTATAGATGGTAACAAAATGAAAAGGTTTAATGTTCTGAGAAAAAAAATGTAAAGATTATGGACTAAAGTCCATAATCTACTCAATATCAAGCAACCACGGACTTAAGTCCGTGATTACTTGATTAGGACCAAAAGGGTTTTAGCCCAAAAAGGCTCCTGCTAATTCCCTGGGATCCCTCGCTGACGCTTCGGGATGACATGTATGTAGATGATAAATAGAGGGAAAGAAGCGGCGAGCCGCAGTTAGATACATGATAAATGGAAGATTATTACGTTTGCGGCTCGCCACTTCTTTCCCTCTTATTTACCCAAGAGTCCTGTCATCCTGAGCGTTAGCGAAGGATCTCCAAACAATTTAACTAAGCATTATAAATGGACTTTTTCAGGTGCGTAGCACCAGAATATTTGTAGTAATTAGGATGGGTGATGTATAAAAGGTGCAGAGCACCGTAATATTAAACCTTCCTCTCGTATATTACATAGGTATACGGAATGGTAACAGTTTCGCTGGCAGGAAACTCTTCCTTTTCAACTACTTTCCAGATATTCATATCAATCTCAGGGAAATAAATATCTGCCGGGGCCTTTTTATGCACATGTGTAATATAAAGTCTGTCGGCAAGCGGCATAAACTGCCTGTAAACGCTTCCCCCGCCAATAATAAAAATCTCTTCATTCTTGTCGCATTTGCTCAGGGCATCTTCAATTGAATAGGCTGTTACAGAGCAATCAACACACTCATTAGGAACATCTGTCAGAACAATATTCTTTCTTCCCGGAAGTGGGCGTTTGGGTAATGACTCCCATGTTTTTTTGCCCATTATTATGGTATTGCCCATTGTCAGACGCTTAAACCTCTTCAGGTCTTCAGAAATATTCCACAAGAGCTCATTATTCTTGCCTATACCCCAATCGTCGGAAACAGCTACAATTATTGATATCATAATTTAAGTATTATACTGCAATTTCACCTTTAATATGCGGATGAGACACATAGTCTGTCAATTCAAAATCCTCAAAACGGAATTTGAAAATATCATTTACCGCCGGATTGATAACCATCTTTGGCAGTTTATAAGGCTCCCTGGTAAGCTGAAGTTTAACCTGATCAATATGATTAAGATATATATGTGCATCACCGAAAGTGTGAACAAAATCACCCGGTTTTAATCCGGTTACCTGCGCAACCATATGTGTTAATAGGGCATATGATGCTATGTTAAACGGGACACCAATAAATATATCGGCACTTCGCTGGTAAAGCTGACATGAAAGTTTTCCGTCAGCAACATAAAACTGAAAAAGTATATGACACGGAGGAAGTGCCATCCGGTCGAGGTCACCAACATTCCATGCACAAACAATATGACGGCGTGAGTCGGGTGATTTCTTAAGTGAGTTTATCACATTTGTAAGCTGGTCAATTTTCCTCCCGCCCTCTGCAGTCCACGACCTCCACTGGGATCCGTATATCGGACCAAGATTTCCGTCTTTATCGGCCCACTCATTCCAGATCTTTACTCCGTTTTCAGTAAGGTATTTTATGTTAGTATCACCTGCAATAAACCAGAGTAATTCATGAATTATTGATTTCAGATGAAGCTTTTTTGTTGTCAGAACCGGAAATCCTTCCTCAAGGTTAAATCTCATCTGGTAACCAAACACACTTCTCGTCCCGGTTCCTGTACGGTCGGACTTCTCATTGCCATTCTTTAAAACATGATCGAGTAGATCTAAATACTGCTTCATCCTCTCCTCTTCAATTATTTTACAGGAGTAATTCTTGCTGCCCATCCGCCACCGGGAGCAAGATGGATATTCATTTTATCGCCTGATTTTACACCTTTTTTCAAATGTTTATAATCACCGGCATATTTATCTGCGTTTATTCCATCCTGAAATACTTCCATCACATATTCTCCTGCCGGCAGAAATGACAGGTTGAGTTCCATATCACGGCTGGTCCAGTCAGTCAATGCTCCAACAAACCACTCTTTACCCGAGCGTCTGGCAAGCAGAAGATAATCCCCTACTTTACCGTCGAGTCCGATAATATCATCCCAGACAACAGGAATATTCACAATGAAATCAGTTGTTTCCTGTTCCTTCATGTAGTTCGAGGGGCTATCTGACAGCATCTGAAGAGGGCTTTCATAAATTACATATAATGCAACCTGGTGTGCCCTTGTTCCCTGGCTCTCAGGTCTTGTAAACTGAGGACTGAAGTTGGTTTTGTCCATGTTGATCATTGCTCCCGGAGTATAATCCATCGGACCGGCAACCATCCTGGTAAATGGTAATGTTACATCATGATCTGGGTTTATGTCCTTACTCCACTTGTTATTTTCCATTCCTTTTACACCTTCGCGGGTAAGGGCATTTGGCCATGTACGTCCCAGACCATCAGGCTTATATGCGCCGTGAAAATCTATCAAAAGATGATGCTCTGCTGTTTTCCTTGTTGCTTCAAGGTAAAAATTGACAATCTTCTGATCGTCCCGCTGCATAAAATCAACCTTTACACCCTTCACACCCCACTTTTCATAAAGTGCAATTGATTCATCAAGCTTATCCCAGAATGATTTCCATACAACCCACAGGATGATGCTGACATTTTTACTTTCAGCATACCTGCATAACTCAGCTACATCAATGCCCGGCACCTGCTCTGTAACATTACCCAACTTGTACCATCCCTCATCAAGAATTACATATTCAATCCCGTTTTTAGCAGCAAAATCAATATAGTACTTATAGGTGTCATTATTTATTCCTGCTACAAAATCAACTCCGAATATATTATTTGCGTTCCACCAGTCCCATGCAACCTGGCCTGGTTTTATCCATCCCGGATCTTTAATCTGATTCGGCTTTGCAAGTTTATAAACCAGGTCGCTCTCTATAAGGTTAACATCTGTTCGCGCAATTACGAATGCTCTCCAGGGGAATGTCCTTGTACCTTTTGTTTTTGCAATATAATCCTTACTCCCGGTGATATGAAGGTCCCGGTCTCTCGAAAGTCTTTCAGTATCAGGATATTTTGACCATGTACCTGTAATTTTTCCGGCTCCTTCGCCTGTAATCCACATCCCAGGGTAATCCTCAATATCAGATTCGGTAATAAGAACATTTATGTCATTTACTTTAAACAGGGTTGGCAGACTTGCCAGGTGTTTCTTCCCTATTGTGTCGAGCGAAGAGTAGAGGAATGTTCTCTCATTGTGCGACATGAAACTCTCCTCAAGAGGATACCATGAATGTGATCCTGCCGGGAAAGTATAATCAGAGATCTCATTTTTTACTGTAATCTCTTCTTTGAAGAAAGTCTCAAACCTATATGCAACTCCATCATCATAAGCTCTGAACTGAAGAGCGAATCCTGAATTAAAAGCTATTGTGAGTATATTACAGTGCTCTAAAATTTCCGATCTCTTGCTGGCAACAACCGGTTTGGAGGTTTCATTCTGAACAGTCACTTTTGCACTCTTCACCTTCTCAGCTTTGCCAAGTACCCGGCCATCGTCGAGCATCATTGCAACTTTTGTGGAATTGATTACTTCTTTTCCGTCAATTGATGCTGACCATTTTATCTCCTCCGTCACATTTACTGTAACAGCGATCTTTCCGTCGGGAGAATTTACTTTGTATTCCTTTGCTGAAAGGAAAGAACCGGAAAACAACAATAGAGAAACAAATAATAATGAATTTTTCATTTTAATAACTGATTAATTTTTGATTGCAGAAGGGAACGGTATCTATTTTTTCTTCTTCTTTTTCCTTTTTTCGATCTCATCCCTGATCGAGGCAGCCCGCTCATAATCTTCGGTCTTCACTGAATCGTCAATCATTTTATAAAGCTCTTCATCAGTGTATGAGGAATATTTACCGCTTTCAGTTGCAAATACATTATCGGGTTCAGCGGAAGGAGAAGTGTCAGATTCAGACTGACTAACTGTTATTCCGGCTTTTTCGAGGATCTCTTCGGTGATAAAGATCGGACAGTCGAAGCGAAGGGCAAGCGCAACTGCGTCAGATGTTCTGCTGTCGATAGAGTATTCCTTTACTCCATTATTGCAGACAAGTTTTGAGAAGAAGACACCCTCTTCCAGCTTGTAGATCATTACTTCAGAAACCGCAATACTGAATTCATCTGCGAATTTCTTGAACAGATCATGGGTTAGCGGCCTGGGAGGATCGAGATTTTCAAGCTTTATTACTATTGCCTGCGCTTCAAAACCTCCAATTATAATAGGTATTCTTCTGTCTCCATTTTCTTCATTAAGAATCAATGCATAAGCTCCCGATTGAGTCTGGCTGTAAGAAATGCCCGTAACCTTAAGCTTTACTCTCTTCATATCAATTAATTATGCATCAGATGAATAACAGGTTTTAGATTGTCTCTGACAAATATATGGATATTAGCAGTAACAGCTGGTTTAACATTAATCTTTTTTATCAACAGGTTCTTTACTATTAAAAGAAATATATAAACCACGGAGTTGCACAGAGTAACACGGAGTCATTCACGGAGTAAATATTAAAAAATACATGACAAAGGTTTGTAAATAACCTAATTTGTATATCTTTGCAGTCCGAATTTGAATAAATCCGACGGGGCAACTGAAAGTTATATAATCACATGATCATATACGCCTCACGGAGTAACGTAAAAAATTATTAAGATGTACGCAATCGTAGAAATTGCAGGCCAGCAGTTTAAAGTAGAGAATGGCAAGAAGATTTTTGTTCACCGTCTGGAAGCAGAGGAAGGTACTCAGGTTAGTTTCGACCAGGTTCTTTTAATTGAGGATGAAGGTAAAATTACAATCGGGGAACCTGTTATTAAAGATGCTGTTGTTGAAGGTGTTGTTGTTGACGACAAGGTCAGAGGCGACAAAGTAATTGTCTTCAAAAAGAAAAGAAAAAAAGGTTACAGGATTAAAAACGGTCACCGTCAGAACTTTTCTCAGGTTGAAATTGTAAGCATTAACGGTGTTGGCGCACCAAAGAAGGCAGCTCCGAAAAAAGAAGCAAAAAAAGTTGAAGAAGCTGAAGCTCCTGTAAAAGAGAAGAAAGCTCCCGCAAAAAAAACAGCCGCTAAAAAAGAAGAGGCCCCGGTGAAAAAAGCTGCAGCAAAAAAACCAGCTGAGAAGAAACCGGCAGCAAAAAAACCAGCAAAAGGAAAAGAATAATAAAAAGTTAAAGCAAATAAAAATATAAAGTTATGGCACATAAGAAAGGAGCAGGTAGTTCACGTAACGGTCGCGATTCAGAAAGCAAACGACTGGGTGTGAAACTCTTCGGAGGCCAGGTAGCCAAAGCAGGCAACATAATCGTTCGCCAGAGAGGAACTAAACACAATCCGGGTCTCAATGTAGGCCTTGGAAAAGACCACACTCTCTTTGCACTCAAAGACGGAGAGATTGAGTTCAAAAGAAAAAAAGATAATAAGACTTATGTATCGGTTAAACCGGTAACTGAATAGTCCATTATCCAAAAGATACTGACTCCCGAAATTCTTTTCATTTACCGGAAAGCATTATCGGGAGTTTTTAATATTTTTACGGCAGGCATTTTTAAGCCTGCTTTTTTATTTAATCAACAGACAGTATGCTAACATTAAACCTCATCCGCGAAAAGAAAGAATTCATTACCGAACGTCTGAAAGTCAAAAACTTTGACGCGGCTGCAATCATCGACAAAATAATCGCCCTTGATTCCTCGAGACGTGAAATACAGGTTAAAACAGATTCGATGCAGGCTGAAATGAACCTCATCTCAAAAGAGATCGGGAACATGATGAAAGACGGGAGAAAAGCAGAAGCAGAAGCCGCAAAGCAAAAGACATACTCTCTTAAAGAAGAAATCAAAACACTTACAGACAGACTGTTACCGATAGATACAGAACTAAAGAACGAAATTGTAAGGCTTCCGAACCTTCCCCATGAATCGGTGTCAACCGGACATGGTGCAGATGATAATGTAAAGGTAAGGGAAGGCGGCGCTATGCCAACGATAGCAGAAAATGCATTGCCTCACTGGGACCTTATTAAGAAATATGATATTATTGATTTCGATCTCGGAATCAAACTTACCGGTGCAGGATTCCCCGTTTATAAAGGAAAAGGTGCCAAACTCCAGAGAGCTCTTATTAACTTTTTCCTCGACGAGGGCGAAAAAGCCGGTTATAACGAGGTAATGCCGCCCATTATGGTAAATGAAGATTCCGGATTCGGTACGGGTCAGCTGCCAGATAAAGAGGGACAGATGTACCATGCTACCGCCGATAATTTTTATCTTATCCCTACAGCAGAAGTCCCGGTTACAAATATCTACAGGGATGTGATACTTAATGCCGAAGTTCTTCCTGTAAAAAATATTGCCTACACGCCATGCTTCCGCAGAGAAGCCGGATCGTGGGGAGCACATGTCAGAGGACTTAACCGTCTTCATCAGTTCGATAAAGTTGAGATAGTGCAGATAGCTCATCCCGACAATTCCTACAAATCTCTTGAAGAGATGGTAACCCATGTTGAGGGATTGGTTTCAAAGCTTGGACTTCCTTACCGGATCCTGAGACTTTGTGGCGGCGATATGTCTTTTACTTCAGCACTTACCTACGACTTTGAGGTCTGGTCTGCTGCACAGAAGAGATGGCTCGAGGTAAGTTCTGTCTCCAACTTCGAATCTTTCCAGGCCAACAGGCTGAAATGCAGATTCAAGGAGAAGGGAGACAAACAAACCCGCCTGGTTCATACCCTCAACGGAAGCGCTTTGGCTCTACCCAGAATCGTTGCTGCTCTTCTTGAGAATAATCAGACAGAGGCAGGAATCAAAATACCACCTGTTCTGATACCGTATACCGGATTTGAATTGATTAGCTAGCCCCCCTTCCCCCCTAAAGGGGGGTTAACTGTCGTAATGAACGTAATTATCTTAATGTGAAGAAATTAGCCCCCCTTTAGGGGGGTTGGGGGGCAAAATTTAAGGATTAAAAACAAACTCACCCATGGACCAGATCAAAAAATCATACCTGTATGCCTTATTGGCTATCCTATTCTGGTCAACGGTCCCGACTGCCTTTAAGATCAGCCTTGGAGAACTTGAGGTTCTTCCAATGCTTACAATCGCAACCTATACCTCAACACTGGTTCTTTTAATAGTCGTTCTGGCAGGGAATAAAACGGACCTGATAAAAAAAACATCTCCCCGCGAACTGGCGGGCTCTGCTATACTTGGGTTCATTAACCCTTTTATTTATTATCTCATTCTTCTTAAAGCCTACCAGCTGCTGCCCGCACAGGTTGCACAGCCTCTTAACATGATCTGGCCTATTATCCTGGTTTTCTTATCAGTTCCAATACTGGGACAAAAAATAGAGAAAAAGAGCTTTATAGCTCTCTTAATCAGTTTTGCCGGCGTGTATATAATTTCATCGCAGGGGAAGATTTTTAGTCCGGGACAGGCCAACCTGACCGGAGTATTGTTAGCAACAGGAAGTTCTGTTTTCTGGGCATTTTACTTTATACTAAATGTAAAAGATAAAAGGGATGAAGCAGTAAAACTATTTCTGAATTTTCTATTCGGATCTATCTATCTAACTGCTGCAATGTTCATTACAGGTAAATGGCAAACAGATTTCGGTATGAAGGGTATAGCTGCATCAGTTTATGTAGGCATATTTGAAATGGGCATAACATTTCTCTTCTGGCTTAAGGCCCTGCAGCTGGCCTCAACTACTGACAAGGTCAGCAATCTTGTATACCTGGCTCCATTTCTTTCCCTGGTATTTGTACACTTTATTCTTCACGAACCCGTTTATTATACAACTCCGGCCGGTTTGCTTCTGATCATCTCAGGAATATTGATCCAGAACCGTAAATCTGCCAGCGTTTAAATAATTATCTTTGAACACTTATTCTTTCAATTTTGTTAATGAATAATATGAAGAAGCTTATTTTCTTACCAATATTATTTCTTGCACTCTTTACATCATGCAAGAAAGATCCTGTACTGCCCGACAATACGCTGACTCCTGCCATGGCACGCGACAGTCTTTACGATATAATGAAAGATGTCTATTTCTGGTACAATATGCCGGAAGCAAGCAGTGTTACTACAGCTAATAAGGATAACTATAAAGATCCTTATGAACTTCTTGAGGCAATGCGCTACAGGAAGCTCGACAGATGGAGCTTTGTTGCCGATTATGATAAGTTCATGGCTGAATTGCAGGGGGAATTTGTAGGTCATGGTTTCAGGATAGGAGTTGACAATTCGGGAAAAGCCCGTATTGCCATGATCTATAAAAACTCAAATCTTTATACTAATGGTGTTCGAAGAGGATGGATAATAAAAACAATAAACGGAGTTGACCCGGCCCCTATTCTTATATCAGGAGATGGTGCAGCATACACTAATCTGATTGGCGCAAGCACTGCCGGGATTACAAACGTCTTTGTCTTTACTAAACCCGATGGGACTGATGTAACAATACCAACAACAAAATCCACTTTTAGTGTAAATACTGTTTTGTTATATGACACTATTCATCTAAAATCAGGAGTAGTTGCCGGGCATCTTGTATTCGAATCGTTCTATAACCCTGCTCCGCAAGAGCTAATAACTGCATTTTCATTTTTTCAGGCAAATGGCATCAAGGATTTAATACTCGATCTGAGGTATAATTCAGGTGGTGACCTGAATATTGCGCAAACACTTGCAAGCTATATTGCAGGAAATGCATATAAAGGAATAGTATTTGCCAAGCTTTCGCATAATGACAAGCTTCAGAACTATAACACATCCCTGGCTTTCAAAACAACAGATTATTCAGTAGCTCTCCCAAGACTAATGGTAATAACCTCACGTACAACTGCTTCTGCAAGCGAGGATGTTATGAATGGTCTCAAACCGATTGTAAATGTTGTCAGTTTTGGCGATACAACAAATGGAAAACCTACCGGCATGTATCCCTGGTATGTTGGTAAGAAATATGCAATGCTGCCTATCGCATTTAAAATAGTCAATTCACAAAACCTGGGTGAATTCTTTGATGGCATCTTCCCTGCGAAAATCGCGACCGACGATATTACCCGTGATTTCGACGACCGTAATGAAGCTTGTCTGAAAGAGGCAATTTATTATCTTGAAAACGGTACTGTTTCCGGAAAAGGTTCTCAGGAATTCAGCCGTTATCCACAGTTTTCAGAAAAACCGGCATGGATGAATAATGCCTTTGTAATGGATAAGTAGATTAGTCCTCATTAACAGATATCTTGAAAGCAAAACCAAAAGAACGAATAATTCTGGGTATCGACCCTGGCACCAGTATCACTGGATATGGAGTTATCAGAACCGTGGGCACAATTCCCGAGCTCATAACTATCGGACAGATCGACCTCTCAAAATTTGATGACCACTATGTTAAGCTGAAACATATTTTCGACCGTACAACAGGCATAATTGATGAGTATCATCCTGACGAACTGGCTATTGAAGCGCCGTTTTTCGGGAAGAACGTTCAGTCGATGCTTAAACTAGGAAGGGCTCAGGGTGCTGCAATAGCTGCGGCTCTTTCGAGATCGCTGCCTATTTTCGAGTATGCTCCCAGAAAAATTAAGATGTCGATAACCGGTCAGGGTGCAGCCTCAAAGGAGCAGGTGGCTGCGATGCTTATGAATATCCTGAAATTCAGCCTTACAGATATCAAACTTGATGCAACCGACGGTCTGGCAGCTGCATTGTGCCATTTCTATCAGACCAACAATCCCACACAGGAAAAAGCCTATAACAGCTGGAAAGATTTTATGAATAAAAATCCAAAAAGGGTTAAGACGAAAGAGTAAGGGATTGTTACATAACAGCATAGGCAAGTGCCACAACACTTACCTTAACACCTTCCACCTTCAGTAACTCGCTGGCACACGATTCGATTGTAGAGCCAGTTGTTATTACATCATCCACAAGCAGAATATGTTTCCCCGTCAGGGGTGCAGGATCAGTAAGGCAAAAGATGCCTTCCACATTAGTCCATCTTTCATAACGCGATCTTTTTGTCTGTGTTTCCGACCGGGTTGATCTGATCAGAGAATTGATGTCAACAGGAATGTCTGAAACAGCAGCTATTCCGTCACAGATTAATTCACTTTGATTAAATCCCCGCTTTCTCTGCTTAAACGGATGAAGAGGAACAGGAATAATCAGATCAACGTCATCAACAAAGCCTGAAGATTTGAGTGTTTTTCCGTATATGGAACCAAGTTCAGGTCCTATTTCCTTTATCCCTTTGTATTTAAGATTATGAATAAGTGTTCTGATCCTGCTGCCTTTATTATAATATGAGAATGCTGCGGCTTTCTCCAGGTGGCATCGTCCCCAGAAGAGCTGAGCCACAGGATTTTCAGGTATATTATGATAGTCTGTTCTTGGAATAACTACATAACACTCTGTGCAGATGAGGTATTCATTTCTCATCAGGTGGTTTCCGCAACCATAGCAAAGCCGCGGAAAGAGAAGACTTATAAAGTCATCCCACAGATCATACAGGTAATTCATGCAGCGGGCAGAATTATACCTGTAAGATACAAATTTTCTAAAATGGTAAAATGATTTTGCTGTTGATTCTGGCAGCTATCTCCTTAAATTCTTCAGGTGAGAACTTAAGCTTTGGATTTTTGAAGTTAACATCTTCCATGCTATCCATCGGAACAAGATGAATGTGTGCATGAGGTACTTCCAGCCCAAGAATTGCAACACCAATGCGGTTGCATGGATATGCTTCCTTGATGGCTGCAGCAACCTTTTTCGAAAAAAGAATTATCCCGGCGAGCTGATCATCACCCAGATCAAAAATATAATCAGTCTCTTTCTTCGGGACAACGAGCGTATGACCTGCTCTTAAAGGATTTATGTCGAGAAATGCAAAATAGTTTTCGTCCTCAGCTACCTTATAACAAGGAATTTCCCCATTAATGATTTTTGTAAAAATGGTTGCCATGATGAACTAAGAATAAAATTATTACATCGAAATAGAAATAATTTCAAAAGGAATTACTCCTGAAGGGACTTTTATATTCACAACATCTCCCACCTTCTTACCTATTAGTCCCTGTGCAATCGGAGAACTGACAGCTATCTTGCCCAGCTTGAAATTTGCTTCACTTTCCGGGACAAGCTGGTACTCCATAACTGAATTATTTGTCTTGTTCTTAATCTTTACTTTATTAAGTATCTGAACTGTAAATATATCGATTTTGGATTCGTCAATAATCCTGGCTCTGGCAACGAGATCCTCAAGCTTGTTTATTTTCATCTCAAGCATTCCCTGTGCCTCCTTGGCAGCAGCATATTCTGCATTTTCAGAAAGGTCACCCTTGTCTCTTGCCTCTGCTATCTGCCTTGATATAGAAGGACGCTCAACATTTCTAAGCTGTTCGAGCTCTTCTTTAAGTTTTTGCAAACCTTCCCCAGTTACATAAATAACCTCTGACATTTTTCTCTCTTGTATTTAAAAAATAAGAAGAATTCCGGGGTTGCCGGAACTCTTCAAAAACAAATATACAAATTTTTTAATAAATTACAAATTAAAAATCCTGTGAACAGGTGTTTTACAAGTATTTAAAGTAAAATTTTCATTCTAATTATATTTTTTTCCGGCTTTCTTGCTGCTTGTGCGGGTTTTCTTCTTTTTTGCTTTGTCCCTTAGCTCCATATTCTTTTGATTCTGTTTCATACGCTCCTGTACTTCAGGCGTTTGTATGTCAACAGTTCTCTTTTGCGATTTCTTAACATGTGCAGCATAATCCTTCTTGATCTTGTTCTCATTAGCCTCCTGCTTCTTTTTTGCTTTCAGTACGCTGCGGGGCTCCTTCACCTTGACTTGCTTTTTCTTACTGAGTGACTTACCAAACAATCCTTTCTCAGCACTCCGTGCTGCATTTCTATGAAAAAGCTGGGCATTCGCCGATCCGATAGCAAGTGTTGAAATAAATAGTAAAATATAAAGTTTCTTCATAGATATATTATTCATTTTCAGTCATTACAATAAAAATATCATCGTGACGTTAAATTCCCGGGGTTATACTAATTTTGCAGTACTAAAATATACCGGGTGACATCAGTTCCAAAAATAAGATTTTTTTTAATCACATTGATCTTTGCAGTAATCACAAGTTCCTGCAATAAGAAAAACGATGTGATACCTGATGTATATGTTGATTTCACACTCGATCTATTAGACCCTGAATTCGTTAATCTGAATTCAATATTCGGCTCTGATACAGTTGATTATCGCACCAATAACTGGGGAAGGAGATCAGCAGGATACAACAGCAACGGAATAATCGTAACAAGCGGGGTAAATGAGTTTTATGCTTACGACCGCACCTGTCCGCACGATTATGCAGTGAATAATCTGAACGTACAGGTGAGGATAGATAAAGTCAACTTCGCCAAAGCTGTCTGCCCCAAATGCGGAACTGTTTATGAACTTGCATCTTACGGTACACCCTCTCCCGGGGGCGTTGGCAGATATCCTCTCAAGAACTACAAGACCAGCTTCGACGGAAGATATGTAAGGGTATGGAATAACTATTGAGAATTTTCAATGTTATTTATAGAAATATTTTAACCACAAAGGGCACAAAGGTTTTTTCACGAAGGACACAAAGGATAAAGAATTAAGAATTAATTTTTCCCTTTGTGTGCTTTGAGTTTCCTTAGTGTCCTTCGTGGTTAATTGATTTAGTATCTGTAATGATCAGGTTTGTAAGGTCCTGATTGACTAACTCCAATATAATCTGATTGATCTTTAGTAAGGATAGTCAGTTTAGCACCCAGCTGACCAAGATGCAGACGGGCAACCTCTTCATCGAGATCTTTCGGAAGCCTGTAAACACCAACTTCGTATTTCTTGGTCCAGAGTTCAATCTGTGCAAGAGTCTGATTACTGAATGAGTTACTCATTACAAATGAAGGATGTCCGGTTGCACAACCTAGATTCACAAGTCTTCCCTCTGCCAGCATGAAAATTGAATGACCGTCAGGAAACACATATTTATCAACCTGAGGCTTGATATTTATCATTTTTACATCTTTCAATGCATTCAGTTTGTCAACCTGGATCTCATTATCAAAATGGCCGATATTACAAACTATTGACTGATCCTTCATCTTCTTCATATGTTCTACAGTAACAATATCTTTGTTTCCTGTTGCAGTAACATATATATTACCTTCATCCAGAGAATCTTCAATTGTCTTTACTTCAAAGCCTTCCATCAGAGCCTGAAGTGCGCATATAGGATCGATTTCGGTAACTATTACCCTAGCGCCGTACGACTTCATCGATTTTGCGCATCCCTTACCAACATCTCCGTATCCGCAAACTACAACAACTTTTCCTGCAAGCATCACATCTGTTGCCCTCTTGATACCATCGGCAAGCGATTCGCGGCAACCATAAAGATTGTCGAATTTTGATTTGGTAACAGAATCGTTAACATTGATAGCAGGAACAAGTAATTCACCTGCTTCCATCATCTGATAAAGCCTGTGAACGCCTGTTGTAGTCTCCTCTGAAATGCCCTTAAGATCTTTCACTGCACGTGTCCATTTACCCGGCTCTTTCACAAGCAGATCTTTCAGTGTCGCAAGAATTATTGATTCTTCCCTGTTCTCAGCTTTTTTATCGAGTATTGAAGGATTTTTCTCTGCCTTATATCCTAGATGAACCATTAGTGAAGCATCACCTCCATCGTCAACAAGCAGATGTGGTCCTTTCCCGCCGGGGAAAGTCAGAGCCTGAGCGGTACACCACCAGTACTCCTCAAGAGTTTCGCCTTTCCAGGCAAATACAGGAATACCCTTCGCAGCTATAGCAGCTGCTGCATGATCCTGTGTTGAGAAAATATTACAGCTAGCCCAGCGTACATCTGCTCCGAGTTCAGCAAGTGTCTCAATAAGAACAGCTGTCTGTATTGTCATGTGCAGAGAACCTGTTATACGGGCACCTTTTAAAGGCTTCTCCTTTGAATATTTTTTTCTGATAGCCAGAAGTCCCGGCATCTCTTTCTCAGCAATCTCAATCTCTTTTCTTCCAAAATCTGCAAGCGATATATCTTTAACCTGGTAATGCATTGGATCAACTTTTACGTTCATATATTTATCTGTTTTTAAGTCTGCAAAGATAATAAAACTATTGTTATTTATGTGACAGCAACCTGATTGTATCCTGTTTATCTATCTCCATCTGTCTCGTAAGTTCAGATACATTGTTGAATCTGATTTCATCTCGTAGCCATTTCTTAAATGTTATTGTAATATTCTCTCCGTAAATATCCTTCTCAAAATTTAAAATATTTACCTCAATACTCCTGTCCGCAGAACTGTCATTTACTGTAGGATTTGTACCTATACTCAGCATCCCCTTATATTCTGTTCCTTTTATCATGACCTCCACAGCATAAACACCATTTGCGGGAATAAGTTTATGTTTATCATCGGGTTTTATATTGGCAGTAGGAAATCCGAGTGAGCGGCCAAGCTGCTTTCCCGGTACAACCTCTCCGCTGAGAGAATATGGGTAACCCAGCATGGAGTTCGCCGCATCAAGCCTTCCTTCAGTCAGTGCTTTCCGGATAATTGATGAGCTGATTGCTCCCTCCTCTGATTGAAAACCCTGCACCTGTTCTACTTTAAAGTTAAATGATTCCGAGCATTGGACTATTGTATTGAAATCACCCTCTCCCCTTCTTCCAAAGTGATGATTATACCCAACCAGCAGATGTTTTGTTCCGATTTTGTCAACAAGAACTTCACTCACAAAATCACATGCATTCATTCTGCTGAACTCCTCGCTGAAATCAAGTACTATCAGATGGTCAATCCCTGCACCTTCAAGAAGTACCTGTTTTTCCTTCATAGTTGTAAGAAACATGAGATCAGCCTGGTCTTTCGACAGAACTAGTCGCGGATGTGGCGAGAAAGTAATAACAACCGATTCCCCGTTTGCCTCTTTCGCCCTTAAAACGAGACTTGACAAAAGAGTCATGTGTCCGCGGTGAACTCCGTCAAAAATCCCAAGAGTCACGACGGGTGAACCCAGATTAAGACTCTCACATCCATAATGAATTATCATAGAAGAATATTAAGTTGCAAAAATAGCAAAGCCCATTGAAATTGAACAATATAATGATTTAGTTTTTGTACTTTTATAGAAAGATATCTTTTAATCTGATCCGAATGAATCCGGCACCTTTCTATAATACCGACTCATGGCTGAAGCCTTATACTGATACTATTGAAAAACGTATAGAGAAATGCCTTCTTAAGGAGAAACATCTGACAGGAACCGGTTCATTGTCGGATTTTGCCATGGGACACTACTATTACGGTTTACACCGCAGTAGCGATTCGTGGGTTTTCAGGGAATGGGCTCCAAATGCAAAAAGTATATTCCTTATAGGAGTCTTTAACGGATGGAAAGAGAAGGAAGAATTCCGCATGAAAAGGTTAAATGCCAATGGCGACTGGGAATTAAAATTGCCGGTCAGCTCCCTTAAGCATGGCGATCTGTTCAAACTGTCTGTTCTCTGGGAAGGCGGAAAAGGAGAACGTATTCCATCTTATGCCACAAGACTTGTTCAGGATGATAAGACCAAGATCTTCAGTGCCCAGGTATGGCATCCCGAAGCAGAGTATAAATGGATAAAGAAGAACTTTACCCCGGAAAAGAGTGCACCTGTTATATATGAGGCACATGTCGGAATGGCTACGATGGAGGAAAAAACCGGGACATTCCGTGAATTCATCGATAACATTATTCCGCGTATTAAAAAATCGGGGTATAACACAATTCAGCTTATGGCAATCCAGGAGCACCCGTTCTATGGCTCTTTCGGATACCATGTTTCCAGTTTTTTTGCTGCCTCATCAAGGTTTGGTACACCTGAGGAATTAAAGGAACTTGTAGATAAAGCACATGCTGAAGGATTACGGGTAATTATGGACCTTGTTCATTCCCACTCTGTTAAAAATATTAATGAAGGACTCGGACTCTTCGATGGTAATCCCGGACAATATTTTCATTCCAATGAAAGGAGATATCACAAAGCCTGGGACTCACTCTGTTTCGATTACGGAAAAGATAATGTGATTCATTTTCTCCTCTCCAACTGCCGGTACTGGATTGAAGAATATAAGTTTGACGGATTTCGTTTCGACGGGATCACAAGTATGATCTATTTTGATCATGGCCTCGAGAAGAATTTTACCTCATATGATGAATATTTCGATGGTAATCAGGATGAAGATGCACTTATCTACCTCTACCTGGCCAATAAACTGATACATAATTATAAACCCGGTGCCCTTACAATTGCTGAGGAGATGAGCGGAATGCCGGGCATAGCATCAGAGACAGAGAAGAAAGGCTTTGGTTTTGATTACCGGTTATCTATGGGAGTGCCTGATTACTGGATAAAACTGGTAAAAGAGACTGTTGATGAGAACTGGGATATGGGCAAGCTGATGTATGAATTAACCCAACACCGTCCGGAGGAAAAGATAATCTCATACTGCGAGTCTCACGACCAGGCACTTGTTGGCGATAAAACGCTTATATTCAGAATGCTCGATGCAGAGATGTATTCATGCATGGAGAAGTCAGTTCATACTTTTACAACCGATAGGGGCATTGCTCTCCATAAAATGATCAGGCTTATAACCTTCGCCACATCAGGAGGCGGTTACCTGAACTTTATGGGTAATGAATTCGGACATCCGGAATGGATTGATTTTCCGAGGGAAGGAAATAACTGGAGTTATAAATTTGCCCGCAGGCAATGGAATCTGGCTGAAAATAAATTGCTTAAGTACTACAACCTAGGAAAGTTTGACCGCGAAATGGTCAAGCTTAATCAGGTTCATAATTTACTAAATCATCCGGTGGTTGAAAGAATTTATGAGAATAACAGCGACAAGGTAATTGCATTCATCAGAGGAGATCTGCTATTTGTATTTAATTTCCACCCTACACTGTCATTCACTGATTACGGGATACCGGTTCATGGACGTTTCAGGATTGTTCTTGATACAGACGATCAGTTGTTTGGCGGATTTAACAGGATTGACAGAAAACCATTATACCTGTCTATTAAAAAAGCAGAAAGGAACATTATAAATGCTCCTTTATACCTTTATTTATATCTGCCGTCAAGAACAGGACTCGTTTTCAAACGCGAGCCTGTAAGAAAGGCAACTGATCTTTAATCAATCCAGCGCAACAGGGCAAAATCCTGTTTGTGAGGAAGATCGGGATGCTTTGGATAAATTCTGATTCCGTAGAAGAAAGAACCTGCCTTTTCCGGAACAAGGTTTGCACGGTAAAGACACTTGCCACTTTTGCAGCTTACAAGCTGAAACTCTTCACTCGCGACAAACTCATGCTCTCCATGTTTGCCCATATGTGTAATAATGAACTCAACACCAACATTTTCCTTTGGAATGTTTTTAACATTAAGAGCAATCTCTGCTGTATAATCGTGACCTGACCTGTAAACATTTTCACCGGCCTTTTCAAAGCTATAGTTGATAACCTCAATATTATCCCATTCTTCCCTCATTGTCTGCTTCCAGGCAGCAAGCTCTTTTGACTTTTCAAAATCATTGCTGATCAGGTATTTGTTTCTCTGGTACAGCTTTGAGTAATACTTCTCATAATAATCGTCAATCTGCCTCTTCATTGTAAACTCCGGAGCGATCTTAACCATTGTATTCTTGACCAGACTTACCCACTCAACAGGGACTCCCTGGTCGTTGAATGCATAATAAGCCGGTACTATCTCATATTCAAGCATATTATAAATGGTCTCAGCATCAATATCATCCTGAAGATCCTGATTTTCAAAGGTCCTCTTCTTTGGTAAAGCCCATCCTGCAAACGCCCTGTATCCCTCAACCCACCAGCCATCAAGGACACTAAAATGTATTGTACCATTCATAACGGCTTTTTCACCGCTTGTACCCGAGGCCTCAAGAGGTCTTGTTGGTGTATTAAGCCAGATGTCGACACCTCTTACAAGATACTTGGCAAGTTCAATATCATAGTTTTCAAGGAAGATTACCTTACCGGTAAACCGGGGCATCTGAGATATTTCAAAGATCCTCTTGATCAGATCCTGTCCGCCTCCGTCGTTCGGATGAGCCTTACCCGCATAAATGAACTGAACCGGTTTTTCAGGATTATTAACTATCCTGTCAAGCCTGTCGAGATCTCTGAAGAGCAAAGATGCTCTTTTATAGGTTGCGAACCTTCTTGCGAATCCTATTGTCAGCGCTTTTTCATCGAGATGATTGCTGATATTCAATAATGTACGCGGACTCACATGCTTATCTATCATATCCGACTGAAGACGCTTTCTTATATTTGAGAAGAGCTTCTTCTTGAGATGGGTTTTAACCTCATAGATCTTTTTGTCTTCTACTGTATAGAGCTTTTCCCAGAGATTCCTGTCGGTCTGGTCAAAGTTTATGTTACCGGTAAGCTCTGTATAAATCTCTCTCCATTCAGGTGCAGTCCAGGTAGGGTGATGAACACCATTTGTAACATGCCCTATAAACAACTCTTCCTTAAGGAATCCGGGCCACAGTTTATTGAACATCCCACGGCTCACCTCCCCATGAAGTTTACTTACACCGTTCACTTCCTGAGACATCCGGGTAGCCAGATAACTCATATTGAATTTCTTATCATTATCGCCTTCACACTGACCAAGGGCCATAAGTTCTTCCCAGGAGATAGACAAACGGCTATGATAATGCGAAATATATTTACGAAGCAGATCTTCATCAAATGCATCATGTCCTGCCGGTACCGGAGTATGTGTGGTAAAAAGTGTTGATGATCTGATAGCCTCAAGTGCCTGATTAAATGTCAGATGGTGATCGATTATCAGCAACCGCATTCTTTCGAGACTAATAAATGCTGAATGACCCTCGTTGCTATGATAGACATCGGGATGTATTCCCATAGCCTCAAGAGCTCTTATTCCTCCGATGCCAAGAATAAGCTCCTGCCTCAGCCTGTTTTCGTTATCCCCACCATAGAGGTAATGAGTAACAGTGCGATCCTCCGGCAAATTATCATCGAAATCAGTATCAAGGAGAACAAGCCTTACTTTTCCAACCATCGCTTCCCAAACCCTTATTTTTACAGGTCTTCCGGGCCAAACCAGGCTGACTACCATATGATTGCCATCGGCATCCTTTACAGGGTTGATAGGTAGTCTTGAAAACTCCTCCGCGTCATAAACAGGTAACTGTTCACCCCGTGGTCCGAGCTTCTGCTTGAAATAGCCATATCTGTAAAGTAAGCCTATTCCTGTGATATTCAGATTTGAATCGCTTGCCTCCTTCAGATAGTCTCCTGCCAGAATTCCTAATCCTCCCGAATAAGTCTTAAGGCATGGGTGAATACCAAATTCCATGCTAAAATAGGCAACGGATGGATTTGTAGTATCATCCGGACGATCCCTGTAAACACAGAAAAGATCATATATCCTCTTTAGTTCTGCAGTAAACTCATCATCGTCCTCAAGAACCATAAGTCTCTTGTAATCAATCTTCTCAAGCAAAAGCTTAGGATTATGCTTCACCTGTTCCCAGAGAGACGGGTCCATATTATTAAAAAGTAATTCAGCTTCAAAGTTCCACGACCACCACAGGTTATCTGCCAGTTCCTTGAGTGTTGCCAGTTTCTCCGGAACATCGCTCTGAACATAAATGTCTTTCCAGACAGGTACCTGATGAGGTTTGCGCGAAAGTAAACCCGGGGCTTCAACAAATTGTGCAAATTCTCTTGGCTCATCTCTTCTTTCACTGCTTTTCTCAAGAGCCATTTTATATGCATAGAAATAGTGATCAACCAGGGTATCCCACATTGCAATTCTCGAAACTTCGTGAGCTTTTTTTCTGGCTTCCAGTATTTCTTTATCGCTGAGACTGATAAACATCGACATGAAGGCCCTGATCTTATCAATTACCTCAGCTTCGTTGTCGTCGGTCCTTTCAATTACAGCAATACCATTTCCCGGATCTGTAAAGTATGTTTTAACCCATAATCCGAATCCGGAGAGTGAAGTGGTTACAGTGGGTATAGAAAACATTAGGCTCTCAAGTGGAGTATATCCCCAGGGCTCGTAATATGAAGGAAATACAGACAGGTCAAATCCGATCAAAAGATCAAAATACGGGATATTAAAAATTCCGTCATTACCATTCAGGTAAGATGGAACAAAGATGATCTTTACCTTTGAATCCTGACCATTGTGTATATTGTTTGTTACAATTCTTTGCAAAACAGGATCGGTATGCGGATAATGCAGGCTATGAGTCAGATATCTGTCACCATTATGTGTTGTTCCGTTATTATTAAGTATATCAACTATTTCCTGACGTGGTCCCTTATGATATGCGGGAATCAGGAAGAAGGCAACGCACTCTTTCTTAATCTTATTCTCCTTTTGAAGTTCTCCGAGCGAATCAATAAAAATATCGATCCCCTTATTTCTGAATTCATACCTTCCGCTGTTAACAACAAACAGGCAATCGTCTGATAGTGTGTATCCAAGAACGGCTTCAGCAACATTCTTCAGAGCCGACCTTGCTTTAGTTCTTACCCCGTCAAACCTGTCACTTGCTGGGACAAATGAATCCTCAAAACCATTAGGTGTTACAATGTCAACATTCTTACCCAGAAAATGACTGCACTCTCTTGATGTTATTTCACTTACCGTTGTAAAAACATCAGCGGTTGCAGCGGAGATCTTTTCGAGCGACTGCTTTGCAATAACATTAAATTCACGGGAAATCTGTATCGGATTATAACTCTCCATTTTGCCATACAGCGGGCGGTTATTTCCGGCAACACACCTGCCCAGTACTGTAGCATGTGATGTAAATGAGGTTGCAATCCAAGGAGCAAATTTTTCGAGATAAAGGACCCCGGTACCAGTCATCCACTCGTGAAACTGAGCGATTATATTGTGATGTCCATGGTGAAATGAAGTGAAGCTCTCAATAAGTTTACCGGCAGCATAGCCGAAAAGTGCAGGTTCTACATAATCCCACTGACCAGAGATGCTGTCAAGTTTATATGTTTCCCAGAATCCGGCAAATATCTCATTCTGTTGTCCAAAATATGGTGTGAAATCCAAAAGGATGACAATAGGTTTGCCTGCAATGTTCCATCTTCCTGTCTTAACTCTTAATCCTTCTGCTGCTGCACTGCATTTCCAGTCGGCAAACAGTGTCTCATCAGGGATGAACTCAGGATTAGTAACATCTTCCCTCCAGACATCTGGTCCGATAAGTATATAGTTATCACCTATTTCATTTACAATTTTGAGCGCTTTTGTAGATATAACTGTGTGTATTCCGCCTACTTTATTACATACTTCCCAACTGGTTTCAAATATAAAATCAACCTTCATCTTATGTCTTTATTTGTTTCAGATAATTACTTAGTTTTTGTACTTTTTTTCTTTTTTAAAGTAGTCGCTGCAGACGAATTTTTCTTAGCTTTTGATGCTGTAATTTTCTTTACAGGAGTTTTAGTTTTCTTCACCACTTTTTTGGTAACAGTTTTTTTGACAGGACTCTTAACAGTTTTCTCTTCAGTTGATTTTACTGTTAATGGTTTCACAGCAGCCTTGCTTTTTTCCTTTTTATTTGCTTTTGCAGCTGTTTTCACAACCGGCTTTTTTGCAGCTTTAGCTTCCGGTTTGACCTTTCCTATCTTTTTTTCAAGTTTTTTTACCTGAACAGTAAGCTCCTCAATAATCATATCCTTTTCAATAACCTGGGCACCAAGTTTGAATATCTGATCCTGCTCAGCTGTATCGGGGAACCATTTTTTCAGCCTGATTTCAAAATCGCTCAGTACGTTCATATAATTCATAAATGCATCATATGGCGTTTCATATGGGTTGAAGTAAGCATGTACTGCTCCATCGGAAAAGAACTTTGTTGCCATGTAGTAAAAATGATCACTGGACTGAAGATAGTCCCAATCCTTTCTTATAGTCTCATCCTCGCAACGGTTTACTTTTCCGGCAAGACTGTAGAGTTTATCAAGGGCTGCTACCTGAAGCTCATTTCCATGCCAGGCAGTGATGTCTCTTTCTTCGTCAGCCCATGATATAGGAGAAGGAATGCTTATAGCGGAAACAGGCTGAAGTGTATCAGCTATTTCCGTAGGTGTCATGAAACGGAATGGTGTTTTCTTCAGTACTGCACCAGGCATGTGATAAAGAAAATCGAATATTCCTGACTCTTTCCAGTTATGTTCACCGAAAGTTTCGTAGTCGAGGAATATATTCAAAAGTTCGCTCTTTGAAGCAAGCTTGTTAACCCATGAAGCGTATTTATCTGCGGTTAAAGGCCATTCTATCCAATCTCTGTTTGAGAACCTGAATGCAATATCATCACTTAAAACAAAATTTCTGAGAAGTACTTTAAGCCTTGGATTAAGTGCGTTACAATACAGGTAATTGGGACTCTTCCAGCCCAGAACATGTTTGGCACCTTCTGTCATTATAGATTTGAATCCCATATCTGCAACCCACGATCCTATTGAATCTGAATATATTAATTCGGTATTACGGAAAGATGTTGCCTCATATCCAAGGAATTCCCTGAGCATCTCTTTATGTTTATTGACCTGACGTTCAAATTCGCTCCTGCTTTTTATTGACGAGAGGGAATGAGAGTTGGTCTCGGCCAGGAACTCAACCATGCCTGTTTGGGCAAGCTCTCTGAAGGATTCGAGAACCTCGGGAGCATATAATCTGAACTGGTTAATAGCCAGCCCGGAAAGTGAGAAAGTAACTTTGAACTTCCCCTTATGTTTCTGGATAAGTTCCAGAATTATCTTATTTGCCGGGATATAGCATTTATCTGCCACTTTTCTCATGATTGATTCATTCGAGTAATCATCATAGTAATAGTGGTCATGTCCAAGGTCAAAAAATCTGTACCTTTTTAGCCTGAAAGGTTGATGAACCTGAAAATAGAGGCAAATTGCTTTTTTGGTAGAAACACTCATATCTTAATTCTTATTATTCTCGGTAACCCTGTAATATATATCACGAACATGTCGTGCTGAATTATCCCACTTTAACCTTATAACCTCCTCTTTCCCGTTCTTTATGAACATGTTGGAGAGAGCCGGATAGTTAAGGATACCATAGATTGCATCGGCCATTGCATCAATGTCCCAGAAATCTGTTTTAACTGCATGAGTAAGGATTTCCGCTACACCCGATTGTTTGCTTATGATTACCGGCACATTCGACTGCATTGCTTCCAGAGGAGATATTCCGAACGGCTCTGAAACTGATGGCATAATATATACATCGCTCATATCGAGCATTCTGAAAACATCGGAACCACGCAGAAATCCGGTAAAGTGAAATCTGTCAGTGATTTTTAAAGCTGCAGCCCTCCTCATCATTCTTTCCATCATGTCGCCTGAACCAGCCATAACAAACCTCACGTTATCCATAACTTTCAGCACTTTATATGCTGCTTCAATGAAGTATTCGGGTCCTTTTTGCATTGTTATCCTGCCGAGGAATGTAACCACTTTTTCATCAAAACCTTTATGAATAGTAAGGTTTTCCGAGATCTTAACAGGTTCAACAGCATTATAAACCGTCTCTACTTTATCGGGATGAATATTGTATTTGTTTATAACTATATCGCGGGTTAAGTTGCTTACCGTGATAATTTTGGAAGCGGCATCCATCCCGCTTTTCTCAATCCGGTAAACATCAGGATTAACATTTCCGCCGCTGCGGTCAAAGTCGGTGGCATGCACATGTATAACCAAAGGTTTACCTGAAACCTCCATTGCTGCCATACCGGCAGGATAAGCAAGCCAGTCGTGAGCGTGTATCACATCAAACTCATTCTCCTCGGCTATAACAGAGGCAACAACAGCATATTTATTGATCTCATCCATTAGTGAACCGTCATACCGTCCGGAGAAGTCGACTGTTCCCTTGCTGTTTGTCTGAATAAAAAGGCTATATCCGGAAACCTCCGACCTCGCTACTTTCCAGAAATCTTCAGGATCTGTATAGGGTACAATTTTTGAGGAGACTTCAATTTTTTCCAGCGGGTATCTGAATCCTTTGTAAAAGACCTTTCTGAAAGCTACCGGCACTTTATTTGCCCCGACAAGCCTCACCATACTCTGATCCTCGTCTCCCCATGCCTTTGGAACCACAAAGATCACCTCGAGGTCATCGAGCGTAGCCATGCCTTTGGTCAGACCATAGCTGGCAGTACCTAATCCCCCGGAGATATGTGGAGGAAATTCCCATCCAAACATTAACACTCGCATATGCTACCTCAGTTATTAGTTCGAATACTTTGTTTCAAGAAGATCCATAATTCTCAATACCTCACCAACACTCCATGCCTGGGAAATTGATCCCTGGGGTGCATGAGGAGGATCTCCGTCATATATCTCAGAAATTGTACTTATTCCATGCTCATTCATCACAGCCTCAAGTCCGAATATAAGGTTCTTTACCTTCTGAACGCCCTGCTTCCCATAGACTTTCAGCCATCCTTCACAGAATGGTCCAAAGAGCCATGGCCATACAGTTCCCTGGTGGTAAGCATTATCCCGTTCCTCCTGACTTCCCTTATAGACTCCCTTGTACATTTTATTCCTGGGAGACAATGTTCTGAGCCCTCTTATTGTAACAAGCTCTTTATCAGCCACATCAAGAATGCTTTTCATCTGATCCTTATCAAGCATTGAATAGGGCATTGATACTGCAATGACCATATTGGGCCTTACGAACAGGTTGACACCTTCAGTATCATTTACATAATCAGCTAATGTGTTAAGTCTGGGATCCCAGAAAATCTCAAGAAATGATTTCTTAATTAGTTCAGGCAATTTTTCGTATTCCTTAATGAACTTTTTGTCATTATTTAAGCGGGCCATTTCAAGTGAGAAACATACAGCATTATACCAGAGTGCATTAATCTCTACATCATAGCCTCTTCTTGGAGTAACAGGCACTCCGTGAACAACTGCGTCCATCCATGTCAGAGATTTGCCCGGAGCATCAGCATAAATAAGTCCGTTATCTCTCATATGGATATTATATGACGTGCCGCTTTTATAAGCATTAAGTACTGATTTTGCGGCTTCGCCATACAGTTCCCATGCATCTGTGCCACCCTGCTCAACATACTGCTGTATTGCCCAGAAAAACCAAAGTGCAGCGTCTACTGTATTGAATGCCGGATTACTTTCTTCACCCATATTTGGGAAGAGACCGTTTTTCATCCGTTCAACCTGTGTATTCAATACCTCCTTATAAAGAGCCAGTTTATGTCGTGCGAGAGCAATTCCCGGTAAAGAAATAAAGGTGTCTCTTCCCCAGGCTCCGAACCAGGGATATCCTGCAATGATAAGAGTTTTACCGCCTCTTTTTTCAACGAACTGCTGTGCTGCATTCCTTAAACAATTCTTGAAACTGTCTCTTTGTATCTTTCCGGTAACAGTCTTTGCAAACTTCTGCTTTAGTCCGGCTGTTTTTTCTTCCTTTGTTGAAGCAGAAAAGATTATCTCGTCCCCCTCTTTGGCTTTGATCTCAAAGAATCCGGGAGTAAAAAGGTCTTCGGAGAAATCATATCCGCGTTTTTGTTCTTCAGGATATTCAACACCAAGATACCAGTCAGGAACAGGTATAAACTCAGCCTTTGCGGAAAACTGCATATTCAGATAAGGGAATCCTTCATACATTTTCGATCTGATACCGTTTTCAATAAAGTCTACTTTTGTATTAGCAGCCAGGTTTGCATGAGTAAGCTGATGGATATTCCTGAATGCAAGAAAAGGACGTAACTGAAGGACCATGGGCTCAGAGGCTTCCAGAACAGTTATTCTGAGAAGGAACTGCTCCTCATAATGAACAAGAAGCCTTTCCTGTTTAATCATAACCCCTCCCACCCTGTATACCCTCGACGGGATATTATCTGCATTGAAGTCCTCAATGTACTTATGCCCTTTAGGGTTAAAATAATCACCTTTGTACTTTCTTATTCCTGTATTAAAGCTTTTATCATTATTTACAACAGTAATATCAAGTGCGGACAGGAGGACAAATCTCTCACCTCCAAACTCATCTACAGGACAAATCAGCAATCCGTGATACTTGCG
The DNA here is from genome assembly GCA_016709865.1 of Bacteroidales bacterium. Taxonomy (NCBI): domain Bacteria; kingdom Pseudomonadati; phylum Bacteroidota; class Bacteroidia; order Bacteroidales; species Bacteroidales bacterium. The sequence continues at coordinate 397,836 of JADJLX010000003.1, read as the reverse complement.
TGTATTGCAGCCAACAATGGTAGTAGAGGAATATGAGCCGGCTCTGTTAGTCCTGATCACTTCCCTGGCTAAAGAATATTCAAGATTTACTACCTGACTTTTCTCGAACTTAATATAACTCATATAGTTACAATTTGTTTTTTTCAAAAATTCTATGTAAGATAACAATTATTCCTGAAGATTGCAAACTGCAGGAAAAGTGGCAAAGAAAAGTAATAAAATTTCATAAAAGTAGTGCCGGATAAAAAAAAGAATAACTTTGCACTTCAAATTATTAAAATAATTATCAATTAACACTTTAATTAATGTACAGAAAGCTATTTCTTTTACTATTTGCGATCATCTTATTTGCCGGATGTAAAAACAATTCGGTTCAGATCTCGGGGACTCTTACTAACCCGGTTAAAGGTGCGTATGTATTTCTTGATGAGTTGAAAGCAAATAATCTTGCAACTGTTGATTCAGTGGTGATTTCAGACAAAGGTACTTTTGATTTTAAGATAGATATTAAAAACCCTGCATTTTATCTCATAAAAGTCAGCGATGAAAACTTCCTGACCATGCTTGTTGAACCAGGGGAAAAAGTGTCTGTCGAGGCAAAATATGATTCATTGAACTTTCCCGGGTCAGTAACCGGTTCAAAGGGGACGGAACTAATGGCTGAGTATAATGTAAATCTCAGAAAGACGATTAATAAACTGACCAGCCTCAATAACATCTATATGCAGAATGCGGAAAATCCGCAGCTGCCAAAAATTATTGAATCACTCGACAGTCTCGCCAACATTTACCTTACTGAGATCAACGGTTACACTAAAAACTATATCGACCAGAACATCTCATCATTGGTTTGCCTTATTGCATTATACCAGCAGGTAGCACCAAATGTATATGTGCTCAATCCTACTGAGGACATGAAATATTTTATGAAAGTTGATTCATCTCTTTTCAGCACGTATCCTGAATATGAGCCAGTTACTATGCTCCACACTCAGGTAAAAGAATTCATAGCAGGTATGCCTGCCAATATGAAAGTTCCTCCGGTTACAGGTGGCGGTGCCGAAGCTCCTGAGATAACTCTTCCCTCGCCAAACGGAGATACAATTAAACTTTCGTCAACAAGAGGATCAATAGTCCTTCTTGATTTCTGGGCAGCATGGTGCGGTCCTTGCAGAATGGAAAACCCTAATCTCGTGAAAGCGTACGATCTCTATCATAAAAAGGGATTTGAGATTTACCAGGTATCTCTCGACAAAACCAAAGAAGCCTGGATGAAAGGTATAAAAGATGACAAACTGGAAAGATGGATCCATGTCAGCGATATTCAATACTGGAATTCGGTAGTTGTTCCTCTTTATAAAATTGAATCCATCCCTACAAATCTTCTTCTCGATAAGGATGGTAAGATTATAGCATCAAACCTCAGAGGAGAGAAATTACAGGAAAAGCTTGCAGAAATCTTCAAACAATAATATTTGAAAGAAAAAACGGTAAAACTAACTTTAATGAAAAGGATTCTATTTCTCCTGACCTTAATTATTATTGTGGCATCATGTCAGGATAAGTCAAAATTTTCTGTAACAGGAGTAATAAAAGGAGAAACCAAAAAGCAGATCTATTTAAACAGGCTGGAAGTTGACAACCTTGTTTTTATTGACTCGGCAAAGGTAAACAGTAAGGGAGAATTCAGGTTCAGTGTTAAAGCGACTGACGCTGATTTTTACCAGATTGGCTTCTCTGAATCAGACTTTATTACGATTCTTGCTGAACCAGGTGAAAAGATAAAACTCCTGTTTGAAGGAAAAACCCTGTTTGAAAAATACAGTGTCGAAGGATCGGAAGGATCGGAAAAACTTCAGTATCTCGACAACACCCTAGCAGATACAAAGAGAAAACTTGACTCGCTTAGTACTGTCTATGCTAAAGCATCAAAGGAACCAGGATTCGATGTTGCCGGACCTCTCCTTGAGGAGAAGTATAATAAAGTTTTGATGGAACAAAGGATGAAAAATATTGATTTCATCATTAAAAATACAGGTTCCCTTGCTTCTATTAAGGCAGTTTACCAGAGGTTCAGCCCTGAAGCCTATGTTCTTTACGATCCTAAGGATCTGCAATTTATGAAAATTGTAACTGACTCTCTTTCATTGCATTATCCTAAGTCCAAACATGTTCAGGCACTGTCAAGGGACTTTTCCAAGGAGATGAATAATATGTATGTCAGCAAACTCGAAGAGATTGCAAAAGATCTCCCTCCTACCAAGCTCGACCCTGATCTGAAAAACACTGATGGAAAAAGGATAGCTCTCTCCTCTCTGAAAGGCAAATATGTCCTTTTAACTTTCTGGTCAATAAGATCGCAGGAATGTGTAAATGAAAACCTTCAGCTGAAACAATACTATAAAATTTATAAAAATAAAGGCTTTGAGATCTACCAGATAAACATTGATGAAGATGAAAATGCCTGGAAATCAGCCGTCAAATTCGATGAGTTGCCCTGGATAAGCACCAGGGAGGATGACCCGGCAAATCCGGTAAATGTGGTTCTGTTTAATGTAAAAGCCGTACCTACAAACTATCTCTTCGACAAAGAAGGAAAGATAATCGGAACGAATCTTCACGGTAAATCATTGCAGATAAAACTTGATCAGTTGTTAAATTAACAGCGTGTAATTTGGCCGATAACGGAAAAATATATTTCGCCTCAGACTTTCACCTGGGATTACCCGCAGGAGCACCTCCCATTGAGAGAGAAAAGCGGGTTGTAAAGTGGTTAAATACAATCACACCCGATGCTAAAGAAATCTACCTTCTTGGTGATATTTTTGACTTCTGGTGGGAATATAAACTAGTTGTCCCAAAAGGATTTACAAGGTTTCTGGGTACGATCTCAGCTATAACAGATTCTGGTATCCCTGTTCATTTTTTTACAGGGAATCACGATATGTGGGTCGGTGATTATCTTGTAAATGAGTGCGGTGTAATAGTGCATACTTCACCGGTTACAAAAATCTTCGATGGCAAGAAGATCCACCTCGCACACGGAGAGGGTCTTGGAACAAAAGACCAGGGATATAAAATACTTCTTTCCATATTCCGAAATAAACCCCTCCAGGCTATGTACTCTGCCTTGCACCCTTCAATAGGAATGGGTATCGGACACAGCTGGTCGCTAAGTTCAAGGCTGGGAAAAGGAATTACAAAAGAGTTCCTTGGCGAAGATAAAGAGGATCTTATCAGGTATGCAAAAAGTGTCCTTCAGACTGAGAAAGTCGATTATTTCATATTCGGTCACAGGCACCTGGCAATGAGCTATAAACTTCAGGAAGGAGTTGAAATAGTGTTCCTGGGCGACTGGATACGAAACGGAAGTTTTGCAGAATGGGATAAAAACAAGCTCTCCTTCAGGCTTCTCGACTAATCTCCCCTGTCCTCAACCTTTACAGTAAGAGTATAATAAGAATAGGTGTCGTTCACCTTTTCAAACTGATATACCAGTTTGCTGCCCGATTTCCGGGCCATATCGATAAGCCCCATATTACCTGTGCTATCAGTGGTTATAGTCTGACCAGAGAGGGATTTTCTGAAGAGTTCTTTCAGTCCAATCTTATCGTATTTATTAATAGTGTCAAGTTTTTCCTTAAGATGTTCAACCTTATCATTAAGGATCAGGTTACCTGTTGTGAGAGAGAATACCTTATCAATCAGCCTGATCATTGCCACCGGCATTCCAAATTCTTCTTCAGGCTCCCTTCCCGGACTATACTTGGCTACATTCTCGAGTATTTCGACAAGAATGCTGAACACTCTTTTCTTCAGATTTGACTCAACATCATCTTCAGATAGTTTTGTCTCAGTAAATGAGAGAACCTCTTTTCCCACATCCGGGGAGATATGTCCCGACCAGATGAGGTAAACACTGTTCTCGGCCATCAGTCTTTCAAGCTGTGAGACTGATTTACCATGAAATGGTTTTTCATTTGTACCGAAATGCGATCCGACACCACCTGAATCGACAGTTTTGCTAAGAATAAAATATGAGTAATCGTTGTCAAGTTTAACAAAGTCGTAGTCAAGCTTATTGCCTGTCTTTTTAGCCATCTCTATCAGGCCCAGACCGGCCCCCCCCTTGCTGCTGAATTCAGAGGTGCTGAGCATCTGCCTGTAAACATTTCTTATCTCTTTGGTTTCCAGACTATTGATCTCATCGAGCTTTAATTTGAGGTCCTTGATGGCTGATGTTGGGAGCACATTTCCGGTGGTAACCGTATATCCATTCCCTGATTTTGAATAGACAACAAGTGACATATCGGCGTGCTGGTTCTGAGTGCTGTGTCTGGTAACATTCTGCAGACTTTCAAGTACAAACATGAAAAGCCGTTTTCTGCCCACGAATCCAAATTCCGAATTCTCCATCTCTTTCTCCAGAAGCATAAGCAGAGGGACCGAGTTTTCAGTTGTAACAACGCCCCTGTATACAAACATAAGGCGTTCTTTCATCATTTTGTCTCGAATACGGCGGGTCAGATCCATGCAAAGAAGATCAGATATTTTTAGAGAAGTTAAAATTAGTACAAATTGATTATTTTACCAACAAAAATCAGGATAATCGGTTATTGCTCACATCACTCCTGCATTTATTGCACAGGCTGACACTTTTAAGGTCTATGTCTTCAACATATGTGCTGGATCGCATAACACAGGTTGAAACATGACAATGTATTAATCCTAAGGTATGGCCCAGTTCATGGATAATCTCTTTTCTGAAGCGTTCAGCAGCCAGCTTATCATCAGCACCCATTCCATAACGCTCATTGCTAAACCTGTACAATGAGGCTATACCAGTCCTGCCCGAGAGAAATGCCTGTCCAAAAATATATGTAAGAATAGGAATAAAAAGATCGACGTTAAATAGGCCAATAGTCTTACATGAATCGGAAGCATACATAGAATCAACCTCCTTAAGCAGCTTGTTTCCATTATACTGACGACGTCCGGGATCGTAAAATTCAGTGATATCAATATGGCCCTCCTTAATAATTACGGGGTAATGTAATTCGTGGGTCACTGTAGCGGCGATATTCTCAAGAAAACCATCCTCGAAATAGCCGAATGAGATCAATGTTATATTTTGCAGATCCATTTAAGAATTAAGAGTATCGGCTATTACTATTCTTTAGGCTTTAATCCGTACCTGCTGATTTTATTATAGAGAGTTACCCGGTCAACCTTGAGGGCTTTTGCTGCCCTGGAGATGTTCCAGCTGTATTTATTCAATATCATATAAATATGTGATTTCTCAAGGTCATCAAGGCTCTCAACAGAGCTGGTTATCATTGTTTTTTCCAATGGAAGGTCTTTCAGTGTGATCTTCTTTCCATTACCAACAACAATAGCACGTTCGATCATATTCTCAAGCTCTCTGACATTGCCCGGGAAATTAAACTCCTCCAGCCGTTTTAATGCGGAGGAATCGATTGTTAACGGAGGCTTATTCATCGACAGGCAATACTTCCTGATAAAATAATCAACAAGTAAAGGGATGTCTTCAATTCTCTCGCGCAAAGGGGGCACAAAAATATTTACAACATTAAGACGGTAAAAAAGGTCCTCTCTGAATAATCCTTTTTCAACCAGACTTTTAAGATCTCTGTTTGTTGCGCAAATTACCCTGAAATCTGAGGAGATCTCTTTGTTGCCACCAACCCTGGTGAATTTCTTAGTCTCGAGAACGCGCAGAAGATCTATCTGCATTTTCATCGATATCGTTGCAATCTCATCAAGAAATATTGTTCCGTTATCGGCCATTTCAAACCGGCCTTTCCGGTTATACATAGCTCCAGTAAATGCCCCTTTTTCATGTCCGAACAGTTCGCTCTCAAGCAGACTTTCAGTTAATGCACCGCAATGGACACTCACAAGGGGAAAGAACTTACGTGATGAATTAGAATGTATAGCCTTCGCTACCAGCTCTTTGCCAGTTCCGCTCTCACCAGTAATAACAACCGAGGAATTAGATTGTGCCACATTTTCAATATCCTTCAGTACCCTCTTCATTGGCTCACTTTCTCCAATCAGATCTTCAACATTCTCGAGTGTAAGGACTTTTGTACGAAGGCTCTCATTCTCTTCAGAAAGAGTTATCTGTTTTGAAGCATTTCTGATCAGATGAGACAGGTCGTCAGGATCGAATGGTTTTGTTACATAATCAAATGCTCCGTCTTTAAGTGCCTGAACAGCAGTATCAACAGTTGCAAAAGCAGTCATAACAATGACTATTGACTCTGATTTTAGTATTTTGATCCTCCGGAGCATCTCCAGTCCATCCATTCCGGGCATCTTGATGTCGGCAAGAATGATATCAAAACTCTCAGATTCAAGCATCGACAGGGCCTTGTTTGCATTTTCTGCAACTGCCACATGATATCCGTCCTCTATGAACCAGTTGAACAATGAATCTCGTACTGATTCTTCATCGTCAACAATTAATATCGAAATCTTTTTTGTCATAGTTTAATCTTCTTAAGTCCTTATAACAGGGAGTGTTATGGATATTGTGGTTCCCCTTGCAAGTTCCGATTTAACCCCAATAGTGCCATTATGGCTCTTAACAATGCCATGAACAATTGCAAGACCCAGTCCTATTCCGGAGGTATCCTGCTTTGTTGAAAAGAATGGTTCAAAGATGTGTGGAAGATCATCCTCCGGAATACCGATTCCGTTATCTGAAATATCTATTTTAATAGTATCACTATCCGGATTACTTGTTGAAATTATTATCTCGCCATTTTCAAGAACCGCCTCAGAGGCATTAACAAGGATAGCTACACACGCCTGTTTTATCTGGTTTGGACTGCAGAAAATAAGGTCAGATTTTGCTGTGAAGTTTGTTAAGAAGTTTATGTTGGCGATTTTTATCGGATGTGTCATCAGCTCATATGTCTCCTGAAGGATTTTATGCAGATGCTTTGACTCAAAATCTTCCTGCTCTTTTCTCGAAAAATCAAGAAGTCCCTTTACAATTTCACCACATCTTTTTGTCTCATTTTCAATGAGTTTAAGATGCTTTAACATCGAATCTCTTTTGGAAGCATAAAGCTCAGGGTCGCTCAATTGCTTGTATATAAGCTTAGTATATACTAGTATGCCGGAAAGAGGATTATTTATCTCGTGAGCTACCGACGATGATAACTTGCCAAGCGAGGCAATCCGTTCAATGTGTATCAATTCATTCTGGGCAGCTCCCAATTCTTCAGATTTCTTCTGGACTTTATATTCAAGCTGCTGTGACCAGTTCTGCAACTCTTCGGTAGCTGACTGAAGATTATCGAGCATATTATTAAATGCCTGAGAAACCATCCTCATATCGTTAAGCTGGTTCGGTTTGATTTCCAGTCGGGTGTTTTTATTACCATTGGAAACGGCAACACTGGCTTTAATAATCTCATTTAAAGGATCTTTTATATTTTTCCTTGTAAACAAAATCAGTGAGAAGACGAGAAGGATGGTTATAATTGTTGCAAGCAAATAAAATTTTGCAGAAGATCTGGCTACTGCTTCATCCAGGTCGGAAAGCGGAAGTTTGATAATTAGTGATCCAAGAACAACATCGCTCTCCGGATGGGCGTGACATGAAGCGGTATAACAGGATTTTTCATTCAGAATAGGAGATCTTATCAACAGATGCCGCTGACTATTATCATTCTTGTTCATGCTGCATTCACTGTCGAGGTCGATAATCCTGTAGGATTTTTCATTCCTCGGAAACATCGACTGGATATCGGGATGACAGCTTTTACAGTTCGGATCGGTATGTGTTGTTATATCTGATGAGAACGAGGAATAAACAAGGCTGTCTTTTGCATCATACATATTCACATCGTCGATCCCCGACATTGTATTAATTATGTCAAGGGTACTCTGAAGTGTGCTCTTATCATTCTGCAGCATGGAATGATATAAAGATCCCTCAACAATAGAGCCCACGTTGTTCCCGTTTTGCCGGATAACAGTATTAAGATTCTGTTCGTATACCGATCTGAATATTATACCGAAAGAGACAAACAGAATAACAGATGATACAGTTATGATATAGACTACCCTGCTGTATATTGAAGAACGAAAACTAAAATACTTTACAAGTATTGATTTTAACTTATTATCATTGGGTGTTCTGTTACCTGACAAACCCATTTTATGCCTGTGATTAGTTCATATTTCCAAAGTTCTAATTTAAAAAAGATTTTTGAAAATCCTGCCATACCGGTTCAGGTAGTTCTGAAAGTGGCCGGTCACATAATTCGCCGCCATCCTGCAGGATTACCATCGATGTTTCAGGGCTGTATTTTTTCACAGAATGTGCCATGAAATCTTTAAATCTTAACAGTTCCTTTTTAGACCAGTCAACAGCCTCATCAGCCAGAAAGTAAGTACTGGTTTCCTTTTTCCAGTCATCCGGTTTTATACTGTACACCCAGCCGTTGCCGTATGGATCTTCATTCAGAATACCGGGATTCTCATCAAGCAATGAATTCAGATCAACAATTTCGCCTGATAAGGGAGATGCAATTTTAAGAGTCTTACCATTTTGAATGACTTCTGCCATTATCTCTCCTTTTTGAATATAGTCGCCGCGGTCTCTCAGGTTTCTGAACCTGACCTCGCCGGTGATATGCATCAGGAAATCATCGAGACCAACCAGGGCATTGCCAGATTTCTGCAAATGCGCCCATGTATGGTTGCTGCTGTAAAAGAGTCCCTTAGGTATCCTCAGGATACCTGCTGTAAGTGCTCCAATTGCTTTCTTTATATTCACCTTAACTCCGGACTGTTTGTTTATAACCATCCAGAAAGGTATTATTAAAATAAGGAATGCGATTATAATCAGATATTCAATTCCTTTTGTCTCAAAAATGTTATTGTAGCTGAATCCGTCCATTGTATTATGTTTTGTGTATGAGCATTAATGCTTGCCCAAACCTGTTAATATTAATGTTTATCATTTACCCACGAAGGTGATTCCCTCAGTACCGGCATACGGTTGACTACCCATCTGAATATCCAAATCTCAGTAAATATAACTGCCAGGGTAACAACCAGTTCCATCCATGTAGGAATGTATCTTATCGCTGCGTCCCATTTGAAACCAATAACAGTTACATTGAGTCTGTTAAGTATTACTCCAAGCATTGTCAGTATTGCTGCTACCTTAACTAGGTTAATGTTTTTCCTCCGGTAACTGTAGAAAAACAACAGCATCGGAAACATTACAAAACCAAACATCTCAAGCAGATACCAATAACCCATTGGTGTAAAAAGAAGGTCCCAGCGCTTACCATGCACGAATACGAGAACCTGAAGAAAGAAATAGGCAAACATCGCAACTGCGCAGATCTTTGACAAACCTATTATAATACTGTTGTGAGATTTATGGTTTTCTTCGCTTATCTGATTGAAAAAGACCCTGTGACTTATTGATCCTTCGAAGATTACCATGGAGAGACCGGCAAAGATACTGGAAACAAAAAACATAATCGGAATGAATTCATTGTACCAGAGAGGATGAATTTTGTCTTTAGCCATCAGGTATAAAGCTCCCAGACCAGATTGGTGCAGAGTTGAAAGCGTGATACCGAAAATGACAGCTGCAACAGTCATTCCCGAGAGAATTTTTCTTGCTTTCCTGGCACCAAGCCATTCTGCAACAGCCGGTGAAAACTCAATGAGCTGGGCAATCATGTAGAGCAGGAAGTGCCATGCTACCAGAAACAATACTGAGCTTGTTCCGAAACTGTTGCCAATTATCGGGTTTATGACATTCCATGGTCTTCCCAGGTCGAGAAGCAGGGCTCCCGCATAGAATACATATGCCAGAAATCCGTTAAGCACTGTGATCCTGACAATTGAGTGATATTTCTGCATGTTGAGAATATACACCATGAATGTCAGTACATAAGCGCCCCCTGCAAATGCAACACCGGTAACAACATCAAATCCAATCCACAAGCCCCAGGGTACCTCCTGTGTCAGGTTTGTAACAGAGCCTAGTCCTTTCCAGAAGCGGATTACAATCAACACCAGTCCCAGAATCATTATGGGAATGGATATTATATTAAAAGGTGTGAGGAAACTCCCTCTGGGTTTCATTTCGCCTGCAAGGAATTTCCAGATGGATTTACCATCGTTGTCTTTTGCTATTGTGTAGTTTAGACTATTCATTCTCATCAGATTTGAGGTGATTATTTTTGGTTGATTCACGGATACCCAGCAAAATGGCCGGCCACAGAACAAATATTGTCGGGACGCTGTACAGGAACCCTTTCGATAAGGATGGATATGACTCCTTCTGAATGGAAGTATTCAGCCCAAGCTCTTCAAAAGGGACACCTGCGATATAAAGAAAACCTGTTCCCCCTGCTTCATGTTCGCCGTAAATATGATCGACATACTGATCGGGATTTTCGACAATTCTTTTCCTCGCCTCCTTAATCAGGTCGCGCCTTGGCCCATACATCAAAGCTTCAGCAGGACAATTCTCAACACATGCCGGTATTTTACCTTCACCCAGCCTGCTGTAACACATATTGCATTTTTCTATCTTCGGATTTGCACTATGATATTCGAATTTCGGAACATCAAACGGGCAGGAAACCATGCAATAGCGGCAACCCATGCATTTATCTCCTCTCCAGATCACAGCTCCCTCCTTTGTTTTATACATGGCCTGTGTAAGGCAGGCAGCAGTACAGGCTGGTTCGTTGCAATGCATACACTGCTTTTTCAAATAGGTTTCACCCTTACTTGAATTGAATGCATTAACTACCGTCCGGTGAACTTCATCAGTATTTCTGATAACACCTGCTTCAATAGCTGCAGTGGGTGAAGGCAAGCCGTTTGCCTCAGCACATGCTGACTCACAGGTCTGGCAGCCAGCGCATCTTGTTGAGTCGTAAAGAATTCCTTTGAATTCAATACTTTCTTCCTTTTTTGGTACTGCCCCGGCCTCTTTCCCGATAGCCAGTGTAACTCCTGTTACGCCCAGTACTTTAAAAAAGTCTTTTCTGTTCAGAGCCATAATATTTATATTTTATTGATTCTAAAATAATTCATGAAACCATATCTGTCTTGACGGGTCGATAAATTTCGACTGAAAGTCTTCCCATACTTCAGGTCCGAGATTCGACAGAGTGTTATCGACAAGCTCACCTCCATCCTGAAGTATAACCTGGGCATACATTTCCTTATCTGTTCCAAGGGCTGTGGCTAAGAAATCTTTCAGCCTGATGAATTCATTTTTAATATACTCCTTCTGCTTTTCAGCCATGAACAGCAGCTGGTTTTCCCTGTGCCAGTTTGAGGGCTCCATTCTATATACCCATCCTTCGTTATATGGTGAAGTATTAACTACTGATCCGTTTGTGTCAAGCATGGTGTTTATCTCTCTTATAGTTCCTGAGACCGGAGCATAGAGGTTCAGCTGTTTCCCGTTCTGAATGATTGAAAGAATCTGATCACCCTTCTTGACTTTGTCCCCTTCCTTTTTCATTTTGATCCTTGTTATAGTTCCTGTGATATGCTGAAGGAAATCATCAATTCCGACTTTAACATATCCGTTTTGTTCCATAAATGCCCAAGTATGAGTCTTATCAAAAAGGATTCCTCCGGGGACACTCAGCCCGTTGGTATTTAGTACAGGATTAGGTATCGGTGATGAGGTAGTCTGCAGTGTTTTATCCCTCCTGAAATACCTGATTGCGGAATCAGCCAAGAAGCCTGCCAGCACCAGGCAGAGAGTAAATATCAGAATAGTACCAAATACAGATTTATTCTCAGCATCTGCTCCTGCATAAACCTGTGCTTCATACAATTTATCGGTATTAGTGGCCCTTTCACTGATCAACAGATCAGAGTATCCGTTTGAATAAAGAAACTGTTGCCCTTCGTTAAGGACCCATTTCAGAAATGCTGACTCATTTTCACTTATTGGCTGTTTTAAAGTGACCGAATAAATATTACTGAATAATGATCTGGGATATTTTCCTATCCATACGCCTCTTGAAAAATTGTTTAAATCGGTATAGATATTCTCATTGTAATCCAGCACTCCGTTATTATTCCTGTCGATAGGCATCAGACTAATGTTTTCAATTAGTGCCTGATTCTGAAAATCTATAACATTTACCATTTTGCAGAATCCAATGCCGTACGGATCTTTTTGAATGGCAGCCAGCAATTCACTGCTGTTTTCTTTTTTAATACCAGCAATCTGCAATTCCGGTTTCCCTAAAAAGCCTGCTATTCCATCGGAGATTGTTTTATCATCGACAAAATAGAAATTTGCAGGAGTACTTTGTGAACCACTTAACAGTGTTCCCCAGTTTCTTCCTTCGCTGCGATTAAGGTATAAAAGCAGGTTCTCCGGAGAGATCCCTTTAAGATCTATTTCTTTAAGAAGGGGGTTATTTGAGTTTATTACAGGAATCAGAACATCTCTGCCAACAACAAGCTTTGAAAATGGTTCCTCATTCAGGAAAGAGGGGACATCACCTGATATGAACCCGATTTTTCCTTTTGTGGAAAGGGTTTCTTCCATACCGGCATCAGTAACTGAAAAAACACTGATTTTTGTCCCGGTATTTAATTTATTGTATTCCGCAGCCCACTTTGTTGAGATATTATACAAATCAGGGGTACTGAGGACCATAATTGAGTCAGACGAAAGGGATCTGCTCTCACTTAACGGTGCGTTTCCAGCGATACAGCTGTAACCTACTATTAATAAGCATGTTAAAAATGTGATTGCTCGTTTCATTGCTTTAGTTATTTGTTGTCTTTGTTAAAAATCTCTGTGTTCTGGCCATATTTTAATATCTGAATTTGAGGTTTTCAACAATGGTGCCAAATAATTTTCAACCCTCTATATATCTGTATTTCTGTTTGTTAGTCAATTTATTTCAATATATTAATTTTACAATAGTGTTGAATTAATATACAGTGTATATTTTCTATACTCTCAATGTTGTGATTATTAAGGGGGTTAAACCATGTGTGTATTTATTCAACACTTGATGATTTATACAACACTTTTCGTGTTTTTTAGATTTAATTGAAAGAAGAAGGAAATAATTTATTCAAATTATTTCTGAAGGAACAGGTAAATAATTTAATGGAGAATCCTGGCAGATTTCTATGCCACGAAGTGGCTAAATATGAAAAATCCGTGGTTGCCATCACATTTCTTTTTTAATCAATTGCTTAAAGAGATAAGGAGATCCCTCACTACCGCTCAGGGATGACAGGTAACTTGGTGACACATAGCAGGAACTTAACAAAAAAGATGTGTATAAAGATTAGGGTTACACCGGGGGTTATTCATATTGGGCTCTTTCAGAGCCGTTTGTCATAATACTTGATGTACAATATAATTTTATGGAGACTCGGAATAACACAGGTATTGTTATAAAGGTGGGGAGAAAGTCTTGCATATACCTTACAACACTTCCGTATTTCTTACCACAAGTCATGGCGCCTCCGAATATTACAGGGATTTTGAGTTATAAGGGATTATAAAAAAGAAAGCCTTTGCTCTAATCAGAGCAAAGGCCTTATAATTTGATTCTCTGCGAATATCCTTAGCTTTTCTTTGCAGCAGGATTAGGATGAGCGATTTTTGCGGAGAAAGTCTCGAAATTAAATTCTTTGTGGAAAGGATTCTCCTTATTATGGCATTTCACGCATAATTCTTTTGTAGGAAGAACCAGTCCCATCTTCATTGACTGCTCTCTGCTTTTCATTACAGCAGGAGATTTATATGCACTGCCTGGTCCGTGACATGATTCGCATCCAACACCTTCGGCCTGAGTTATGGTGCTTCTCATCTTGGGATCAACACTGTCAAAAGTAGAATGGCACTTCAGACATTTGGCGTCTTTTGCAGGGTCAGCTATACCGTTTTTCTTAGCATAATCAAGTGAAGCCTGACTGCTAAGTGATTTCATAGCCTGTGAGTGTGGATCTTTAAGCCATTTACCATACTGGTCGCCTGTAGCTGGCTTATTATGGCAGAGTTTACACTTATCAGAACCAATATACTTGAAATTCTGAGCTGAAGCAACGCTTCCCAGAAGCAATGCAACACAAATCATTAAAAGTCCTTTCTTTAATATCATAATCCTTAGTTTTAAGTAAATATTCTTTTAACAATCAACTGTTAATATTTTAACAGCTGCAACAAATATATAGAAAATATCATGCCAAAAATCTTTTATGATATTTATGCTCTTTTCAATTTTCAATAATCTTCTGTACAATCTGGCCCGATGATTTATCTTTAAGCATAATTTTTACCTTTCCATCCGGCATCTTCTCCTTTTTAATCAGAAAGAATTTTTCGTCATAATCCACAAGATCAACGTGAGAAGAGAGTCCTACTTTCCCTCTCCAGTCTGAAATCTCAACAGGCTCCCACTTTTTTGTTGAAGCAGATTTATAGCAGGCATCCATAATAGCATTAACTATATAGCCATCGTAAAATGTCTCCAGGGGGTCCCTTCCCGACTCCATAGATTCAAACATATCTGTAAACATATCGGAATAACCGAGCTCATTTACCTCATCTCCTACAGGAAAAAGCCAGCCGGTATCACTCTCGGTCTTTTCTGAAACATATTTATTTGTACTTCCTGATGTGAATACCTCAAATCCGGTTCTCAGCCAGTGATCTAGCCTTATTGTACCCTCAGTACCGGACACCTCATCTCTCAGGTCCATTCCTCCTCTGAAATTCCAGCTGACTTCTATCTGGGATATTGCACCTGTTTCATATTTAATCAGAGCTATAGCATGGTCCTCTGCTTCTATAGGTTTTACCTGAGTCTCTGCCCAGCACATTACCTCAACAGGCCTGATATCTTTTCCTATGAAATTCCTTCCTATCTCTATGCAATGGCAACCCAGATCGACCAGGGCGCCGCCTCCTGATTTGGATTTATCCCAGAACCATGCGCTGTGAGGACCGGAATGTGCTTCACGTGATCTGGTCCAGAGTATCCTGCCGCACGATCCGTTTTTAACCATCTCAACTGCCTTTAACGTTTTTGGCGTATATACAAGGTCTTCAAGATACCCCGTAAAGACTCCTGACTTTTCTGCAGCATCCAGGATCTCTTTTGCTTCAACTGCATTCATGGCAAATGGTTTTGTAACCAGTACATTCTTTTTTGCCCTGCATGCCATCAGTATAGTCTCTTTATGAAGGTAATTCGGAAGAGCCACAATAACTGTATCAATATCAGGATCTTCGATCGCTTCTTTCAGGTTTGTAGTATGTTTAGGAATATTAAATCTTTTGGAGAAATCCCTGGCAGATTCCTCATGAGCAGAACAGACATTAAGAATAACATCTTTTCTTCTGTGCGAATGCAACGACATTGCATAGAAGGCCCCTATAAGTCCGGTACCGAGTAATGATATCTTTTTCATTTGACAGGTTTTGAGAATTAAATTGAAAGAACTTGAGTCTAACAAATTTAATAAAAAACTTTTCCTGCCACTCCTCTGGGGTATGATTATTAGTCAGAGTGAGAGAAGCCGAACTCTGACCCTCATCCTGCCCACCCTTCCCTGTCGAGATTCCGGTAGTTAATTGCTTCTGAAATATGTTCGGCTGTGATATTATCAGAATCAGCCAGATCTGCAATCGTCCTGGCCACTTTTAATATGCGATCATAAGCTCTGGCCGATAATCCCCTGATCTCCATAGCTGTCTTAAGTAATCTGCCGCCATTCTCATCGAGCTGGCAATACTTCCTTTGCATCGACGACGACATCTGTGAATTAGAATAAACACCTTTCACCGATTCAAAACGCTTTGCCTGTATAGCCCTCGCTTTTACAACCCTCTCGCGAACAGTCGATGAGTGTTCCACTTTTCCGGAATCTGAAAGCTTATCATAATTTACCGGGACAACCTCAATATGAATGTCGATCCTGTCGAGCAGCGGTCCTGATATACGATTGAGATATTTCTGAACCATCCCCGGTGAGCACATACACTCTTTTTCAGGGTGATTATGAAACCCGCACGGACATGGATTCATTGAGGCCACCAGCATGAAGCTTGCGGGGTAATCGCATGTTGATTTTGCTCTCGAAATTGTAATTACCCTGTCTTCAAGAGGCTGTCGCATGACCTCAAGTACAGTTCTCTTGAACTCCGGCAGCTCATCAAGGAATAAAACGCCATTATGTCCCAGGGAAATTTCTCCGGGCTGTGGAAATGTACCACCGCCTACCAAAGCGACATCTGATATTGTATGGTGTGGCGATCTGAATGGCCTCTTGGTCATGAGAGCAGTATGGTCATCTATTTTGCCTGCAACCGAATGTATTTTGGTAGTTTCAAGCGCTTCCTCAAGGGTAAGAGGCGGAATTATTGTCGGAATTCTTTTTGCCAGCATAGTCTTGCCGGCACCGGGAGGTCCTACCATTATAATATTATGCATTCCGGCAGCCGCTACCTCCAGGGCCCTTTTAACATTCTCCTGGCCCCGGACATCAGAAAAATCAATATCATATTTATTCGCCTCACATGCAAATAGTTCCTTCAGGTCTACCCTTACCGGACTAAACTGACGTGAACCGTTGAAAAAATCAACAACATCTTTGAGATTCTCCATCCCATATACATCAAGTCCCTCAACTACAGCAGCTTCCCTGGCATTTTTTGAAGGAACAATAATTCCTTTGAATCCTTCCTCCCTCGCTCTCAGTGCAATAGGCAAAACACCTTTTACAGGCTGCAGGGTTCCGTCGAGCGACAGTTCCCCCATCATTACAAAAGATTCAATGGCACCTTTTGTTACTTCCTCATCGGCAACAAGTATGCCCATCGCCAGAGGCAGGTCGTAAGATGATCCCTCCTTGCGGATATCAGCTGGAGCCATGTTTATGACAACCTGTTTTCCGGGCCACTTAAAACCCAGCGAACGGAGGGCAGATGCAATCCTGTGCTGACTCTCCTTCACAGCTGAATCAGGCAATCCAACAAGAAAAAACTGAATACCACGTGAGACATTAACTTCAATAGTTACAGTGGCGGCATCAATACCATTTACGGCACTGGCAAATGTTCTTATTAACATAGTGATAAGTTTTTAGCACGAAACGAAACACTTATTCAAATATAGGAAGAATAAGATAAAAGACAAAAACCTGATCTGATTTTTAAAAGGCAGAAGAATTATACACATAAGAAAATGAATGCCCTGCGTGAGTCGATATAGAAATTTTTGTAACAGGTCAATTATTCCAGATCAATCCAAAAATCCGGTTTTGTTGTAAGTCCGGAAGTTTCGCATACGACACATGCAGTTGGAGCAAAAACTAATTCAAGTAGATTCCTGACATATACATGACCCGCAACAAGAGTATTGGGGGTGACTTCAGGTCTTACAAAAACATACTTGCCCTTATCAGTATACATGTGGTAAACATCGTCCCATGTAAAGTTTGCAGTACCAAAATCATCAGGTGATTTAGGGATCTCGTCGCAAGCTGATCTGTAATGAGGGAGATTTAGTGCCTCAAGCTCATGTGACGTTACAAAGAGTCTTTTCCGGGTAACCGATGATACTTCAAAGAAACCCAAAACCTGTTCCTCCCTGTTATTCACATTATGAATATTACTTATTACAGGAAATGGTTGTGAAGCGAAAATATCTCCTCCGGCTTCCCCGGCTTTCTTCAGATTATTCCAAAAGTTGAATTCCATCTCGGAAATTGAGTACTGTTTTACTAGTATGCTATATTGAATTGTCAGTCTGTCAGATTTAACCGGAGCAATAAAGCTGATCTCCTTTTTTAACATCTGATTATCTTCACCCGGGAGGATTGAACCTGTTATTATTTCACCCGGTTGATACTTCTTCCAGCAAAATGATTTTATAACAGGTACATACTCAAAATTTATTGTTGTATCATTAACGTACTCGTATGTGTACACCTGTGGGTTTGGCATCCTGATCTTCCAATCCTCTTCATAGGACCAGCGGAAGAATTTATTCATTTCAGGTGCAACTGATGAATTAACAAATATCTTAAGACCTGTAAATAACTCTCCCAATATTCCGGAAATCTCTTCACCTTTCTCAAAATAAATTTTATCAATTGGGGCAACAGGCAACATAACTGACTCTTCGGATTTATAATCTTTTCCGTCACTTGTAATAATTTGGAGAGTGTACTTCTGGCCGATTACACCTGTAAATGAAGTGCTGTCAGTTTTATAGTATCCGTCACCACAATGCTGAAGAGTGACCTTTCTTCCATTTCCATCAATGATGCTGACATTGGCATCATTAACCATCTCAGGTATAGACTCTTCGTGGCTTGTTGTCCTTCCAAGCTTGATCTTATAAGGTTTATTTTCATTAGTAATTAGACCCTCCACCACAAGAAGTGAACTATAGTTATTGAGGACCGGAATATATGGATCGATACATGATGCGAATGCAACCAAAAGTAAAAATGAAACAATTTTTTTTATGGCTCCCATTCAAAGAAATTCTAAGGAGGTAAACGTAAAGAAAAACCCGGGTAATCATTGCAGACCACCCGGGCTTTGAAGGTGTTATGTTATTCTAAATAAGAATATTACGTGCATACTGAACACAGGTTGCAGTTTCCTTCACCTGATTAGACCATGGTTTAATTTCATATTCAAGTTCAATATCTGCGTGTATCGGCCACTTTGATTTTTTAAGAAGAAGCAGAATGTCAGAAATTGGAGATTCGCCTTGTCCCCAGACCTGGTTTGTATTTGCCGGATCTGTTTTCGGACCGGTTTTATCTTTCATATGAACACTTATAATCCGATCGTGGTATTTTTCAATAATTGTATTAGGGTGAATTCCTGTTGAACCGAAGAAATGACCCGTATCAAAATTCATCATAACTGATTTTGAAACTGCGAGGAAAGGATCATAACTAAATCCGGGAGTTGCAAATTGCATATGATTATGAAAAATGGCATACATCCCATGCTTCTCAGCAAATGGAGCCATTTTTTTAACAGCTTCCTCACCTATTTCATCGCAAACTCCTTTAGCACCCATAGCTTTTGCAACTTTGAAAGCATAGTCAATCTCCTCATCCGACCAGCGCGATGGAGAGAATTTTACAATATGAGCACTGATACCAGCATCAGTTAGAAGTTTTTTGGCAGCTTCAACTTTTGACATTGGAAGAGATATCCTCCAGTCTTTTAGATCAGCAGCATACTTTTCAGCTGCAGCTATCTGTTCGGGAGTCCTCTGGGGACGTTGCTGAGCTCCGCCAGCCTGTGCTCCGGGTGCTCCGGGTGCCCCTGCCGGCATTCCGCCTGCGGGAGGTGCAGCAGGCCTGGGTGCGCCACCCATTCCCTGCATTGGATTCTTTGGTGCTCCAAGGAATGTCTCCAGATCACCGCTCATAAGTTCAATATTGCTTATACCTGATTCTTTGCAATATTTTACAATGTTTTCAAGTCCGCCGGGCATGCTCCTCCAGCTATAGGTTATTGCGCCAAATTTAACGCCACCGAAATTTGAACCACTTTCCTTTTTGGATGCAGGAATTGATAATCCGCCAACATTACCAAATGCAGAAACAGGAACAACTGATAATGCGGCTAAAGCAGCACCATTACCAAGGAATTTACGCCTTGAAATAGCCTTTTTTGATTTATTACTTTCCATAAATTTAATTATTAAGTAGATTGATTAGATAGTCTGAAATTATAATGCCCATCCGTTGCGGTACTCATAATGAAACATGCTGTTTGCCTCAGGCAGATTGGTAATTTTCATATTGGCTGCATCATACTCAAGAGTCACGTTAGCACGCTGATGTTTAACAGCTATGTTTGTCAAAAGCATAATTTCAGTTAGTTTCGATGCAATTGCAAAATCATTGCATGATTTTTTGCCATTTTTAATAGCACCAATCCAGTCTTCAAAAATATTACCTGTGCGGGGGATAGTTGCAGCAGGACCAGTGAATCCGGGATCAGCAGGAATAAGTTCCGGAACTGCTCCGTGACTTGCATGAGTGATTATACCTTTTGATCCATAGTATGTTGCATCTTTCATTGCACGGCCGGCTTCAAGTTTCTCAGGACGCGGAGGCCTTAATCCGCCATCTGTCCAGGTTACTTTTACTGAAGGCATATTGCCCCTTGCAGGAAATTCATATGTAACAAGCTCACAAAGAGGCATATAATCAGTGCTATATGGAGAACTTGTAGCCTGAATTTTTGTTGGCATACCAAGGTTCAGAGCCCATATTGCAGCATCAAAGATATGAGCACCCATATCTCCCATTGCACCTGTACCATAATCCCATAAACCTCTCCAGAAGAAGTGAAGTGTATCGGGATGATAAGGTTTTTCAGGAGCCGGTCCGAGCCATACATCATAATTTAGTCCGGCAGGAGTTGGCATTCCTGCAGGTCTTTTCATGTCGCCCTGAGGCCAGAATCCCATCGGACGGTTAGTTGATAACTGAACCTCCCTTACATCGCCTATTACGCCTCCCTGAATCCATTCAACAGTTTTGCGTGTCCCTTCAGTTGCATGCCCCTGGTTTCCCATTTGGGTAACAACTCCTGTCTCTTTTGCGAGTTCTGCAAGTTTACGGCATTCAACAATAGTTTTCGCCATTGGTTTCTCAAGATAGACGTGCTTTTTAGCCTTCATAAAGGCAGAAGCTATTATTGCATGGTTATGATCGGGAGTGCCTATGACAACTGCATCGATAGATTTTTCCTTTTCAAGCATTTCGCGCCAGTCGGTATATTTTTTTGCTTTAGGATATCCAGCGAGAATATGTCCGGCATAAGTATGATCAACATCGCAGAGTGCATAGATATTTGCCAGGGCGATTTTCTGTCCGCTTCCTGCGGCTCCCATTTGAACTGTTGCGTTTGTATTCATGCCTCCCGGAGCTCCTGCTGCACCGGCAGGACGTTGTCTTGCAGCCATTCTTGCCTGCTGCTCAGCAATCTGTTCAGCAGTCATTGGAGTACCGTTGGAGTTTCTCTGTGGTCTTGCAATCGGAACATCAGGTGAACAAATCTGCTGAATGTCACCACCTCCCTGGCTTCCAACCCCAATTCCGGCAACATTAATCATATCGCTGGCAGCTGTATATCCGGTTCCTCCCATTACATGACGGGGAATTATTGTAAATGCTGCTGTTGCTGCAGCTGTTGTACCCAGAAAGTTCCGCCTTGAAATGCTTTTACTTTCCGACGATTTCCTGTTTAGTTTTTTATTACTCATAGTAGGTAGATAATTGGTAGGTAATTAGTAAGAGATGATAAATTTACAAAAACAGTTTAATCTTAGTTAATAACCTGAGTATAAATGCAACTAATTATATTTTTTTAACATTTGGTAATAAAAAACCCGGAGCGTTAAACTCCGGGTTTCAAAACTAACTAACCAACCTAACAAACCCTATATTGCAGTACCGCCTCTTTCTCCGGTACGTATTCTTATGCACTCTTCAAGAGGTGTGATGAATATCTTGCCATCGCCAACTGAACCGGCTCCGTTTGTTCTCGCAGATTTAAGAATTGCATTTACGGTAATATCAACAAATGCCTCATTTACTGCTATTTCAATTTTTATTTTGGGTATGAGATCCGGGACGATTCTCTGTCCCCTGTACATCTCTTCAATCCTCTGCTGACCATGTCCGGATACCCTGCTAACTGTTATTCTTGTAATCTCAGCTTCGATCAGAGTCTCTCTGACTTTGTCAAGCTGTACCTCTCTTATTATTGCTGTTATTAATTTCATTTTATGATGTTTATAAGATTAGTCAATTAACTTGGATTTAACATACCATAACCTCTCTCCCCATGATAGGCTCTGTCGAGACCAGCCATTTCATCATCTTCCTTAGATCGTATCTTCATAATCTTATCAAGGCTGTAGAGAATTATGAAAGTCATTACACCTGCGAATACTATTGCAATTCCAACTGCCAGTGCCTGTACTCCGAGCTGATTCCATACGGTCCATTTTCCTCCGGCTGCAACAGCAGCTTCAGCCATCCATGATTTACGGATAAAGAAAACAAGGAACAGAGCACCAACGATTCCGCCAACTCCATGTATCCCGAAAGCATCAAGGCTGTCATCATATCCGAGTTTATTTTTCAACTGAATTGCCATATAACAAATAACTGAGGCCAGAATTCCAAGGGCCATTGCTCCATAAGGCTGAACAACACCGGCTGCAGGGGTAACTGCTACAAGTCCGGCAAGGATACCGCTGGCAAATCCAAGTGCTGTTGCCTTACCCTGATGGTAACTTTCAATAAGTACCCATGTAAGTGCACCGGCAGCGGCAGCAACCTGAGTGGCTGTGAGAGCCTGAGCTGTGCTTAATCCGGAAGATATACTGCTACCTGCATTGAATCCAAACCAACCCACCCACAATAGTCCTGCACCAAGCATTGTTATTACGAGGTTGTTCGGCCGAATGACCTGGTAAGGATATCCGCGGCGTGCACCCAGATATAATGCTGCAACCAGGCCACTAATCCCGGCTGATATATGCACTACTGTACCTCCTGCGAAATCTATGGCACCTTTTGCTCCAAGATTGAAAAGGAAACCATCAGAAGCCCAAACCCAGTGACAAAGCGGATTATAGACAAGCAATCCCCAAAGAGCAATGAAGAAACAATATGCTTTGAAAGCTATCCTTTCAGCAAAAGCTCCTGCGATAAGCGCAGGTGTAATAATTGCAAATTTTCCCTGGAACATTGAAAAAACGTACTCCGGAACCCCGGCATCCATGACGTTGGTATCAATTCCTTTGAGGAAGAAGTAATCAGGATTCCACCCGAACCATCCGCCAAAAACATTTGTACCAAAACTCATGCTATAGCCCACAATTACCCATAAAACGCTGATGATTCCCATAGCCACATAACTATGCATAATCGTTCCCAGAACGTTTTTTGACCTTACCAATCCTCCGTAGAACATTGCAAGTCCGGGTATCATTAATAAAACAAGAGCAGTGGAAGTTAACATCCACGCCGTTGCCCCTGTGTCAATCGGTGTTCCGTCTGCAGCAAACAGACCCGTGCTGCTTATCATCAGCAGCACTACCATTAGCAGTTTTCTTTTTCCTGACATCTTCATCACATTTTTATTGTTACCAATAGGCAATTAATTTTTCGTGACAAACATAATAAATTTAGGGGGTCAGATCAAATATTTTACTATTTATTTTATTTTACATATCTTTTTTAGGGGGTACATACGTCTTTTTTATTCTTTTTTGATTTATATTCCCCTTTTTTATAGGGGTGTTTGGAATTTATTTATATTTTTTCTAAATTATAAGAGATGCATCTTCTCCTTGTGTTTTTAAAAGATTTTGATTCAAAGAATTAAAATATACCTTTGAATACCCTAAGCTTAAAATCAAATGAAAAAAGAAATCCTGACCATATTTATAGCGGTAATAATTGCCAGTGGCTGTTCATTTCAGAAAAAAGTAGATGTATATTCTCCTGATGGAACAATAAAGATTCAAATCAAACAATCAGACAATAATACGGTGAATTCTCTGGTTGGATTTTCAGTAAGCTCAGGTGGCAGAACTATTTTGCTTCCCTCTAACCTTGATATAGTACTGAAGAACCATGATGACATTTCAGGATTCCGGATTACAGGCACATCAACAATGAAATCTGATACTATCTGGATCAATCCTTTTGGAGAGAGAAGAGAAGTACCGGATAGTTATAATCAGACTACTATTTACCTCGAGAGTTCCTCATTGAAACTAAATCTGATCTGCAGGGCTTATAATGAGGGCGTTGCAATTGCGTATGTGTTTCCTGAACAACCGGGTATTGATTCCATCGAAATAGCTGATGAGAGATTTACCTTCAGATTCCCTGAAGATTACAAAGCCTGGTCTGCCGCCAGGGCACAGGCTATGTATAAACATGTACCACTTAGTCAGATTGAGAAAGGTTGTGAGAGGCCTCTGGTAATTGAATATGATACGACACTGACAATAGCACTTGGTGAAGCTAAACTGATAGATTATGCCAGAATGAAGTTCGAACCAGATTCATCGGGCGGAATATCAATAAGAAGCCGGCTTGACGGAGAAGTTAAAATGGCTCTGCCTTTCCAATCGCCCTGGAGATATGTTATGATAGGGAAAAATGCTGGCGACCTTCTTGAGAAAAACTATTTTGTTCTTAACCTTAATGATCCTTCTGCAATTGAGGATATGTCGTGGATTAAACCGGGAAAGGTGCTTCGTGAGGTTACCCTTACAACAAAAGGTGCCATAGCAGCCATTGACTTCACATCATCTCATAATATGCAGTATGTGGAATTTGATGCCGGATGGTACGGACCGGAAAACAAGGATGAATCTGATGCGAAGGCTGTGAATCTCGATCCTGCAAGATCGAAAGGGCCGCTTGATATGAGGGAGGTTATCAGCTATGCCAATTCAAAAAATATTGGCATCCTTTTATATGTAAACAGAAGAGCACTTGAAAGACAGATAGACACTCTTTTACCTATATATAAAGAGTGGGGAATAAAAGGAATTAAATTCGGTTTTGTTCAGGTAGGAAACCAGAAGGTCACAGGCTGGCTGCATGAATCAATTAAGAAAGCTGCTCAATACCAAATGGTTGCTGATGTTCATGATGAATACAGGACAACAGGATTTTCGCGTACATACCCCAACTTCCTGACAATGGAAGGAATCAGGGGAGACGAGGAGAGTCCAACAAATTCACACACTCTCACTACCATGTTCACAAGGATGATTGCCGGACAGGGTGATAATACGATATGCTATTATAATGAGAGAGTTGACAAGAAAATGGGATCACATGCATCCCAGCTTGCTAAAGCGGTTTGTATCTTCAGTCCTTTACAGTTCATTTACTGGTATGATAAAGCATCTCCATCTCTTAAGAAAGATGATGGATTATGGGGCACCACTAATTATATAGGAGATGAACCTGAACTTGAATTTTTTAACAATGTTCCGACAGTGTGGGATAATACAAAGGTTCTTTATGCTAAACCCGGTGAGATAGGTGTAATTGCGAGAGAAAAAGATAAGGAATGGTTTGTCGGGGGTATTAATGGTGAAACCGCAAGGAAATTAGATATCAGACTGGAATTCCTTTCACCCGGTGTAAAATACTCAGTAAAAATTTATTCAGACGATCCCGCAATTGAAACAAGAACACGTGTTAGGGTTGATAGTACTGAAGTAAATAATAAAACTGTCCTTCCTGTAAGCCTTGCGGCAAATAATGGCTTTGCAATGCACATCAGACCGCTAAAATAATTACAGGAAGTTTTTGTCAAGGTACTCCTGGAATATGTCTTTGTACTGATCGCTGACGGGGATATACTCCTTGCCGAAAACAATTCTGCTTCTTTCAATAGTATCAATCTTCTCAAGGTTCACAATAAATGATCGGTGGACCCTCATGAACTTACTATCAGGCAGTTTTGATTCAAGTAATTTAAGTGAGGTGAGCGATAATAAAGGCTTGCTGGCATTTTGAGTAAATACCTTTACATAGTCTTTAAGACCTTCAATATAAAGGATATCATTGAAATTTATCCTCTTAATCTTATAATCAGATTTAAGAAAAAGGAATTCATTATTGGCATCAACCTTAATGGCAGCTCTCTTTTCAAGGCTCATCAACCTCTGGACTTTTTGAATTGAGACAAGAAACTCTTCATAACTGAAAGGCTTCAGAAGATAATCAACAATCTCCAGTTTGTACCCCTCAAGGGCATATTTCTCAAATGCCGTAGTGAAGATAACTTTCGGTCCTTTTTCCAGTAGGCGGGTAAATTCGATTCCTGAGAGATCCGGCATTTGTATGTCTACAAAGATGAGATCAACAGTCTTATCAGCCAGAAATTCAGCTGCATCGATCGGATTGTCGAATTTGCCCAGCAGCGTTAATCCGGGCGTCTTTTCGATATAACCTGTTACAAGCTGAAGCGCAAGAGGTTCATCATCGATGGCAATAGTTGTAATCATTATGCAATTTTAATCTGAAGAAGTATCTCAAATTCTGCATCGGATTTGTTTATTTTCAGGTCGTGGCTGCCGGGGAACAGAAGGTTCAGTCTTTTACTTACATTTTCCAGTCCTATTCCAGAATGTCCGCTTTCAGAGTCTTCCCTTGATTTAGTAATGCTATTGATGCATCTGAATGAAATGGAATCATGATTTGTTGTCATGCTAATATCAATGAATGATTTCTCCCTGTAGCTTATCCCATGCTTAAATGCATTTTCAATAAACGGAATAAAGAGAAGCGGGGGGATACTTTTGTCCTCATAGCCCTCAGGAAATGAAATTGAAAGATTGATCTTTTCACTCATTCTGAGCTTCATAAGGTCAATATAATTATTCATAAATTCTATTTCATTACTCAGCTTTGTGTTACCCTGTTCAGATTCATATAGCAGGTATCTCATTAATTTTGAAAGCTTTAATACTGCTTTTTGTGAGTCGTCCTGGTTAATGCTTATAAGAGAGTAGATATTATTCAGTGTATTAAAAAAGAAGTGAGGGCTGATCTGATTTTTAAGGAAAGCGAGTTCTGAATTAAGTTTTTCCTTCTCGAGCTCTTTCTGCCATTTCTCAATATCGGAGTGCCGTTCCAGCACTCTTAATCCAACTGAAAAGAAAACAAGGAACATACTGGTAAAAACATAATTGAAAAGATGCATCTGACGAAAAGGGGGACGCCCTAAAAACTTGTCGGGAGCCGGAGGGCCTGGTTTACGCATTTCATTTTGCTGACTGCCTGCAATAACTGATTTTGCCTGTCCGGGCACATATTTAAAAACCAGCTCATTCAATCCGTTGGATGCAAAAAAGAAAAAAACAAGCATCCCCAGCACAGTAAGATAGTACCTGAGCTTCTTCTTATTAAAAAAGAACCTTGGTACAAGAACAAGATAATTAAGATAGAATATTATCCCGCTAACTACATTACTTATATAATAGAGCCAGATAAAGTCATTCCCAACATCAAATCTCTGAACAAAGTAGAGTGGCAGGCCCAGAAGAATTGCCCATGCCAGAACATGAAGAAATATCTTAATCTTGTTACCTGTGAAAAAGTTTTTCATAATATTACTTCCCCTGTTAAAAGCTGTGATGTTAAAAGTAAAACAAATAACAATTACTTCAATAAGAATTCTCCGATTTGCTCATAATGAAGGTGCTATTCATATCTGAGTGCATCAATCGGATTAAGGTTTGCAGCTTTCCTTGCCGGGTACCATCCGAAGAAAACGCCAATGGCGAAACAGACTGTAAAAGCAAGAACAACGGTTTGAACCTTTATTACAGGAGGGATATCCATTAACGAACCGGCTCCTTTGGCAATAAGATAACCAAATACAACTCCAAGAGCACCTCCAAGAATACTCAGAAGAATAGATTCAACCAGAAACTGTTTCAGAATATCATTACCTCTTCCGCCGATTGACATTCTGAGTCCAATCTCACGGGTTCTCTCAGTAACAGATACAAACATTATGTTCATGATTCCTATGCCTCCTACCAGAAGGGAAATTCCGGCTATTGCTCCTAGAAGTATTGTCAGTATATCAGTAATTGATGATACAGTTTCAATCAGCTCCGACTGCGACATCACCCTGAAGTCGTTCTCATCAGTCTCTTTTAGTTTATGCGTTCTGCGGAGGATCTCTTCTACTTCGGAAATAGCCAGGGCACTTTTATCCTCAGAAATTGCCGATGCATAGATTCCGTTTATGTAATCAATAGCAGCCAACCGGCGCTGAACAGTAGTATAAGGTGCCAGAATAAGATCATCCTGGTCCTGTCCCATCCCGCTCTCTCCTTTATCTTTTAGGACACCGATGATCAGGAATGGCAGATTCTTTACCCTTATTGTAAGTCCCACAGGGTCAGCATCTTCTCCAAAAAGATTTTCTACTACTGTCTGACCAAGAATGCATACTTTCGCCATACTTTTTAGTTCAGAAGTATTAAAAATCCTTCCGCTCTGGATCTCAAGCTTTCTGATTGTCAGATATTCCTCACTCACGCCATAAATAGTTGTCTGGGTGTTCTCATTACTATAGATGACCTGTCCGTTTGCTCTCACCTCGGGCGAAACAGCAGCTACGGAGGCTGCTTCGTTACGAATTGCCTCAACGTCACTGTATTTCAATGCCATGGAGCTTGAGGCGCCAAGGCTTACACCGCCTCTTCTCTGCATGTTTGGCATCACCATCACCATATTGGTCCCCATGCTTGACATCTCATTTGTGATATTCACTTTGGATCCCTCGCCTATGGCTAACATGGCAATAACTGAAGCAACACCTATAATAATTCCGAGCATTGTAAGAAAAGCTCTAAGCTTGTTTCTTATCAAAGCTCTAATGGCAATTCTGAATAAATTTGAGTAATTCATGATACTAAATATTATAATTCAATTTCATCTAAGATTTCAACAGGCAGGTTCTTAATCATCTCTGTAGCCGACAGTCTTTCAGACACCATCAATTCACGCTGAATCTTTCCGTCACGGAAGATCACATTTCTGGTTGCAAATTTTGCAATATCCGGTTCATGAGTTACAAAAACAATTGTTCTGCCTTTAACATTCAGATCCTGAAATAATTCCATTATTTCAAAGGAGGTTCTTGTATCGAGGTTACCTGTTGGTTCATCAGCAAGAATAAGAACAGGATTATTTACGAGTGACCGTGCTATTGCAACCCTCTGCTGCTGTCCGCCCGACAACTGGTTAGGCATATGATGCATCCTGTCAGCAAGACCGACTGCTTCAAGAGCATTTATTGCACGCTCTTTTCTTTCTTTTGATCTGACTTTAGAGTTGTAGAACAGCGGCAATTCGACGTTTTCAAGAGCTGTTGTTCGAGAAAGCAGGTTATATGACTGGAAGACAAAACCAAGCTTCATATTCCGGAGTCTTGCGAGTGCATCCCTGTTGAGTGTATTTATCCCGACACCATCGAGCAGATAGTCGCCGGCACTTGGTTTATCAAGACAGCCAAGGATGTTCAGCATTGTTGACTTGCCTGATCCGCTTGCACCCATTATTGCGACAAATTCCCCCTCTTCGATTTTCAGATCCACCCCCCTGAGGGCGTGAACTGTGACTTCTCCCACAATATAATCCTTGCGAAGATTCCTGATTTCTATAATTGTATTTTTCATGGCTCTGATTCTTAAGTTTTCAATTCCTGCTTCCTAGAAAGGAAAAGGTCCCGGAGGGCCATCATTTGTTTTTGCTGCTGTGGCCTTTACTTCCCCTGTATTCATTGAAATAATAACTTCATCACCTTCTTTCAGACCTGAGATTACCTCTACTGAAGAACCATTGTCAATCCCGGTTAGTAATGGTACCGGACGTAAACCTGCTTTTGCATCCTTCACCCATACTATTTTAGAACCTTCAGGGGCTGACAGAGCAGATGGCATTCCGCCTGTTGGCGGCGGACCTGCCGGGATCTCGCCATCGATAATCTCTGATGCAGGATTTCCCTGAGGAGAAGGAGCACCCATTGCAGTATTACGTCCCGGCATGTTTTTTTGCATGTCAGCAAACATCTTCTTCATGTATGCAGCGTCAGGAGTGAAACGCAGTGCTTTACCCGTTAGAGTGAGAGTATTCTCCTTCTCCTCAACATATATAATTGCACTGGCGGTCATACCCGGCATAAGCTTCTTTTCAGGATTAGGAGCGCTGAGTATTACCACGTAAGTAACAACATTATTGGTTGTTACAGGCTGAAGCCTTACCTGTGAGACTGTTCCTTCAAATTTCATATCGGAATAAGCATCAACTGTAAACTCAACCCTTTGTCCCTGCTGTACCTTGCCAATGTCGGCCTCATCAACGCTGGTCTGAACCTCCATCTGTGTAAGATCGTTGACTATTGTAAACAGAGTCGGTGTATTAAAACTTGCAGCTACTGTCTGTCCTTCTTCTACTGCACGATTCAGGACCACCCCGTCAATTGGCGATGTAATAGTGGCATACTCAAGGTTTACCTGTGTTCGTGCAAGCGCAGACTTTGCATTGCTCAGAGCTGCCTTTGAGTTTTCATAATTATATAATGCCTGGTCATAATCTGTCTGGGCAATAAGTTCTTTCTCATAAAGGGCTTTCAGTCTTTTATAAGTAGCCTCCTGGAAATTGAGCTGCGCCTGTGCCTGATCGACCTGCGACTGGCTCTGTTCAAGCTGCGCTTTGAGCGAGGTTTCATCAAGTCTGGCTAGCAGCTGCCCTTTTTTAACGACGTCATTGAAATCAACATAAACATGCTGGAGGATTCCTGAAACCTGGGTTCCTACATTTACTGTTGTGATTGCCTCAATTGTCCCGGTTGCTGTTACCGTATTGGTTATATTGCCGCGTTCAACCTTAACAGTGTTGAACGAAACTTCTGCCTCTTTCCTGCCAAATGGCTTAACAATAAGTAGTACAACTACTGCTGCCACAAGGACTCCGGCGATTATTAAAACTTTCTTTTTCATGATGTTTAATATATTTGATATGTTATAATGATAATGGAATACCTGTATAAAAATCGAGTACCTTATAGCTGAAGATCAGGTTGTACTTCGACTGAAGAAGCTGACTTTCGGATACAATAAGATTGGTTTTTGAAACAAGGTAATCGACCGAATTTATGATTCCCTGTTTGAATTTCTCATCAGACAGTGAGGATGCTTCCTGTGTTGCCTGGAACTTCTCGAGACTTGCTTCATATTCGATCTGGGCTGATGTCACATCGAGACAAGCCTGTTCAATATTTTTTCTGAGCTGGTTTTTTGTGTCAGTCTCTGAAAGTATCGCATCTTCATATCCTATTTTAGCGACTGCGATATTTGTTTTTACCTGTTTCTTCTGATAAATGGGGATAGATAGTGAAAGTCCGACTGACGGATGAATCCCATTATTTATCTGGTCAAAATAAGGGTCAGTTACCTGTGATGTAAAAGCAGAACTTATTCCACCGCTTGCAGAGAGCACAGGAAAGTAACCGGCTCTGGCTATTTTTTCATCAATAGCTGCAATATCTTTATTTATAGCTGCATACTTTATCTGTGGCTTTATAGATAATGATGTTTCATAAACTGATTTTACGTTTGCTGTCCGGTTCTGATTTATGTTTTCACCGAGGTTCGGGTGAGCAATATTAAAATCAGCAGTTACCGGCAGTTCCATTAACTGCATCAGGTTTACCTTGGCTATTGACAGCTGGCTTTCAGCATTTGCCATTGTAAGTTTTTCGCTTGCAAGCTGCGACTTAACCTGTGCATAATCGGCCTGGGAGATAATTTTCAATGTCAGTCTCTCTTTGGCAAGATTCAGCTGCTCATTTGTGGATTCGATCTGTTTTGCAGTATTTTTAACCTGCTCCTCAGCATATAATACCTGGAGAAAAGCATTAAGAATATTGAGGCTGATCGATTCCTTAGTAGTTTCAAGTGAGAGCTTTCCTCCTTCAATATCAAGTTCTGCCTGTTTAATTGAATTGCTGATCCTCGATCCGTTATAGATCGTCACACCTGAATTAACGGAATAGTTTGAACCGTTTGATCCTGTTAATCCCGATGCCCCGGTTGCTGTGCTTTTGCTCCAGTTAAAATTCTGATTTACTGAGGCATTTACAGATGGGAATCTCTGGGCTTTAGCCTGGTCAGCATAATACTGCAGTCTGTCGTTTGAGAGAACGCTTTTCCTTACCTGGATATTCTGTGTCAGAGCGTATTCAATACATTCCTCCAGTTTCCAGGGCTTAACCTCCTGTGCTCTTAAAAGTGCAGGAGCAGTGAGAAGCGTAAAAATTAATATTAAAACTGTCCTTTTCATTGCTATCTGATTTATTTTGAAGTAAAAGTATATTGAGAGGCACCTCAATAAAAATCAAATAGAAGAACGGGGGTATTTTACCGACAGATTGGTTGATTTCAGGGATTGGATTATGCAGGGATGGGTCGCGACACATCCTTACATAACGAATCCATTATGATTCTAAAAACCTAATATTAAATAATTGGTCAGCGAGACCATATCATCCTAAATTTAAACAATTTAACCTTACAGACAAAAATATTCTTACCGGAATATTTGCACATTTCAAAAAACTGTAATACTTTTGACCAATTGGTTAAACCTTATAGTTAATCCAGTCAGTTAAATCAATCGGTTAAGGCCATGACAGAAAACGATAAGCAAACAGAAGAGAAGATATTCGAAGCAGCAACAGATGTATTCGTCGAAAAAGGTATGGATGGTGCCAGGATGCAGGATATTGCCTCACTGGCAGGGATAAATAAAGCGCTGCTTCATTATTATTTCAGGACAAAAGACCAGCTGTTCAACAAGGTGTTTGAAATGATTGCCGGCAAAATGATTGCTAAATTCTCGCCTGTCTTTGATGAAAAACTCACACTTGAAGAAAAAATACGATTCTTTTATAAGGCACATATTCAGTTCCTGCAGGATAATCCGAGGCTGCCCGGGTTTATCCTTAATGAGATAAACAGAAATCCCGCAAGGATAAAGAAACTTCTTAAGAATATTGAATTTAAAAAGTTGTGGACAACTCTATATGCACAACATAAAGATGAATTAGACAAGTACAATATCAATGAGAAAAACTTACCACAGATAATGACGTCAATAGCAGCTATCAGTGTTTTTCCATTCGCAGCCAGAGGTATCCTTGAAGGTATATTCGAAAACATGAATATCGATTTCGAAACATATATGGAAGAGAGAAAGGAATTTGCTGCTGAGTTTGTTATAAGAGCTATCAAAAGATAAAAGACAAAAGGAAAAAGACAAAAGGAAAGACATGAAAAGGATTCTATTACTATTAGTTATCATAAGCACAGGTTTATCTTCTGCTGAGGCACAGAAGATACTGACTCTGAAAGAGTGCTATGAGATGGCTATGGCTGTTAATGCACTTGCCGCAGAGAAATCTGCATATGCCGGGATATCACAGCTTAAAGATGAAAACCTGTCGAAAGGATGGCTGCCTACCCTCGATGCAAACGGAAGCATTCTCTACAACTCATCTGTGGTAGATATGAGTAGCGCTCTCAGCGCCATACCGATACCCGGGATTGCCAGCGCAATTAAACCTCTGCCCCATGAACAGTATAAGATCACTCTTGATATTAACCAGGTAATTTACGATGGGGGTGCCATAAAGAATGCCCGGGAAGTTGAAAAAGCCGATCTTCGCTTAAATGAAAAACAGACTGAAACAGACCTTTATAAACTGCGTTCACAGATTAACAGTTACTATTTCAGCCTCATGCTGCTTGACCGCCAGAAAGAATTGCTGAATAACTACCTTGAATTAATCAAGAAAAGGATTTCCTCAATGCAATCTGCTCTCAGCAACGGAGTAATAATAAAATCGGATATTGACATCCTTTCCTCCGAGAAAATAAAGATAGAACAACAGCAGGTCGAAAACGAGATAAGAAAGAATTCCCTACTGAAGATACTCTCAGGATTAACAGGTACAGTTATTGACGAGTCTGTAATGTTCGTAACTCCGGCTTCTAAAGATGAAACCGGAGATAATCTGTTACGTCCCGAACTTCAGCTTTTTGATCTGAGGAAGGATCAGCTGGATGCAGGAATCAGACTGATTGAAAGTAAACGTATGCCTAAAGCATTTGGCTTTGCCACACTTGGATATGGAAATCCTCCGGGCTCAAATTTTTTCAAGGATGAATTTGCACCATATTATATACTGGGAGCCGGTATCAAATGGAACATATTCGACTGGAATAAATCTAAAAACGAGAAACAGATCATTTCCTTTCAGAAAGGAATCATTGAGAGCCGGAAAAAAGATTTGTCGGATAATCTCAACAGGCTTCTAGAAGCTAAAAATGCCGAAATACTCAGTCTTATAAAGATGCTTGAGTCAGATAATGAACTCATTACACTCCGGAAAAGGATAACAGCCTCGGCAGAATCGCAATATGAAAACGGAACAATCACCGCCACAGAGTACCTAAATGAACTTAACTCTGAAAGGCAGGCACTTATCAACTTTGAAATTCATAAAATCAATCTTGCACTGGCGAAAGTGGAGTATTTAAACATTAGCGGGAAAGAAATTGAATAACCCCCCATCTCCTCCGAGGGGGGCTAATTATACTTGGAGTAAATAATAATAAAACACCAATAACAATATGAAAACCAGGCTTTTAATATTTATTGCAGCAGTTATGATCTCAGGCTGTAAAAGTGAGACAGATCAGGCAGATGCTTACGGAAACTTTGAAGCTACTGAGGTTATAGTATCAGCAGAAACCAGCGGACGGATTTTAAAATTTGATGCTACGGAAGGTATGGAAATACAAAAAGGGCAAGAGATTGTTATAACAGACACAACCCTGCTCATTCTTCAGAGAGCTGAGATCAACGCCGGTATGAAAAGTGTGAGTACCCGCATAGGCTCTGTAAATGCACAGAATGATATTCTAAACCAGCAGATTGCCAACATTAACATAAATATTGCCAGAATTGAGAACATGCTCAGGGATGATGCTGCATCGAAGAAGCAGTATGACGATCTTTCAGGCCAGGTGGCAGTACTTCAGAAACAGATAGCTGCCAACAACACCCAGAAAGCATCTATTGCTGCTGAACTGGAGGTTCTCTCAACGAAAAAAGCAACCCTCAATGAGCAGCTTACAAGATGCAGTATCAGAAGTCCACTGGATGGTACAATAATTGAAAAATACTCCGAAGCCGGCGAAATTACCGCAGCAGGAAAACCACTTTTCAAAATGGCCGACCTCTCACTTATGCGATTAAAAGTTTATGTAAGCGGGGCTCAACTGGGAGGCATTAAGACAGGGCAGCAATGTACTGTCAGAATTGATGATGGCAAAGAGGGTTATGTTTCTTTCAGCGGCACAATAAGCTATATTTCAGGGAAAGCAGAATTTACTCCAAAGATCATTCAGACGAAGGAAGAGAGGGTTACTCTTGTGTATGCCGTTTTGATAGACGTTAAAAACGACGGTACAATGAAATCGGGGATGCCGGGCGAAGCAATATTCTGATCGATACCAGGATGCAAAAGATCATAGAATCATCGGGGGTTAGTAAAAAGTTCGGAGAGACTCAGGCTCTGAAAAGCATCTCGTTTTCTGTAATTGAGGGGGATATATTCGGGTTTATTGGTCCTGACGGAGCAGGCAAAACAACTCTTTTCAGAATTATAACAACACTTCTGGTTCAGGATGAAGGGGAATTGAAAGTTCTTGGTCTGGATGCCATAAAAGATTATAAAGAACTCCGTAAAAACATAGGTTATATGCCCGGGAGGTTCAGTCTGTATCAGGACCTTTCAGTAGAGGAGAATCTTAATTTCTATGCCACTGTTTTCGGTACCACGGTAAAAGAGAACTATGAACTTATTGCTGATATCTATTCGCATATTGAACCATTTAAAAACCGGCTTGCAGGAAAACTTTCAGGCGGAATGAAGCAGAAACTTGCACTTTCATGTGCACTGATTCACAAACCCCGGCTTCTGGTGCTTGATGAACCCACCACAGGAGTTGATGCAGTATCCCGTTCTGAATTCTGGACAATGCTCAGCAAACTCAGAGCACATAATATTACGATACTGGTATCAACACCATATATGGATGAAGCTATGCGATGTGATAATATTGCCCTCATCCAGAATGGCAATATCCTTTCAATTGACACTCCCATGAAGGTTAAGGAAGGGTTCTCCAGAAAGCTTTTCAGTGTCAGGGCAAATGAAAAGTACAAACTTATAACTACACTCAGGAAGTATCCTCAGACACTTTCAGCTTATCCCTTTGGAGATTCGGTTCATGTTACTTTCACTGATGATCAGATAGATGAATCGCTTTATCTGTTTTTAAATGAGGCCGGACTGAAAGAGGTTACAGTTGAGGAATCAATGGCGGGCATTGAGGACAGGTTTCTGGAACTGATGGAGAAAGGCGGGAGAGGTAAGGTGTGAGGGACTCCGTGGACATCTGTGATCTCCGTATCTCCGTGGTAAAAAGTAGTTGATATAAAGAGTTATTTCTAGGATTACATGAAGATGAATAATACAGTAATATCTGTTAAAAACCTGGTAAAGAAGTTCGGGAACTTTACTGCAAATGATAACCTCAATTTTGAGGTTTACAGGGGTGAAATATTCGGATTTCTTGGTGCAAACGGGGCCGGAAAAACAACAGCTATAAGAATCCTGTCAGGCTTGTCAGAGCCAACTTCAGGAGAGGTGATTGTTGCCGGTTTCAATGCCAAGCGTCAGGCAGAAAAGATTAAAAAGAATATCGGATATATGTGTCAGAAGTTTTCTCTTTATGAAGATCTGACAGTAAAAGAGAACATTACACTTTATGGCGGAATCTACGGAATGCCCAGGGAACTGATCAGAAGGAGAACAAATGAACTGCTTGAAAAACTTAAGTTCCACGAATACGAAAACAGGATCATTGCCGATCTCCCGTTGGGACTGAAGCAGAAACTGGCATTTTCGGTAGCTGTTTTACATGAACCAAAAATCGTGTTTCTCGATGAGCCAACCGGCGGAGTGGATCCTATTACACGCCGGCAGTTCTGGGAGATGATTTATGAAACAGCTGAGATGGGTATAACAGTATTTGTGACAACACATTATATGGATGAAGCAGAATATTGCGACAGGATTTCAATTATGAGTGAAGGGAAAATAGTAGCGCTCGATACTCCTGCAAACCTTAAGAAGCAGTATAATGCGGGATCGGTTGAGGATGTATTTATAAAAATAGCTAGGCCAACTGTTAGCCCCCCATCCCCCCTGAAGGGGGGCTAACAACAGAACAAGATTAAGCCCCCTTTAGGGGGTTTGGGGGCAAGAAAGCAGTAAATACTATTATATGAAACGATTCATTGGGTTTGTAAAGAAAGAGTTCCTGCATATTTTCAGGGATTACAGGACACTCTTTATACTGTTTGGGATCCCTGCTGCCCAGATCCTCATCTTCGGATACGCTGTGAGCATGGATATCAGAAATGCAGGTATTGCCATCCTCGACCTCTCACATGATGAAATAACACAAAAACTGACTGATAAGTTAATCTCCTCCGATTTCTTCCGAGAAACAGAAAACCTTCTCAATTACAATGACATAGACAAGGTCTTCAAAAAGGGAGAGACAAAAGCTGTGATTATTTTTGAGGAAGGATTCGGCAAGCGGCTAACCAGTGAGGGGAGAGCCTCTCTCAGCATTATTGCAGACGGTTCAGAACCCAATGCTGCCACCCTGGTAACCAACTACACAATGGCTATTGTTAATAATTTCACAGCTGAAATGGCCGGACCGGGAGCAGCTCCTTCAATAACAATCCTACCCGAAGTTAAAATGTTCTATAATCCGGAACTAAAAAGTCATTTCATGTTTGTTCCGGGAGTTATAACGCTGATCCTGATACTCATATGCGCTCTTATGACCTCGGTGACAATAACCCGGGAGAAGGAGTTCGGGACTATGGAGGTTCTGCTGGTATCTCCTCTCCGTCCCATCCAGATAATTCTGGGAAAAGTAATGCCCTACTTCATCTTATCAATTGTTAATGTTATCCTTATACTGATATTATCGTGGCTTGTATTCGGACTTCCGGTAAAAGGCAGTATCGTTCTGCTTCTAGCTGAGAGCATGCTATACATTATGATGAGCCTCACCCTTGGGATCCTTATCTCAACTGTATCATCAAATATGCAACAGGCAATATTCATATCACTGATAGGATTGATGCTTCCAACGATACTTCTGTCAGGCTTTATATTTCCTATTGAAAACATGCCGGTTATTTATGATTATGTAAGTGCAGTACTTCCTCCGAGATACTTTATAACTATAATAAAAAATATAATGATTAAGGGTACCGGATTGGCATTTGTCTGGAAGGAGACTCTTATTCTGACAGTTATGACATTAGTATTTATTGGATTGAGTGTGAGGAAGTTTAAGATCAGATTGGAGTAAAAAAGACGAACGACACAAGACGCACGACGCATGGAAGAAAGAAAGTAAATATATGAGAACGATACTATACCTGATAAGAAAGGAATTCATTCAGATCTTCCGGAATAAATTTATTTCGAAAGCGATTTTTGCAGTTCCGATAGTACAGATGCTTATTCTGGTGCCTGCAATTACTTTTGAGATCAAGAATATTAATCTTGCGATTATTGATCAGGACATGACACTAGAATCGAGGGGACTGATCAGCAAACTTGAAGGTTCTACTTTCTTTAATATCACTTATTCAACATTTTCTGAGGAAAAGGCTAATGACCTACTTCATCGCAATAAATGCAACCTTATTCTTAGTATCCCTTCAGGTTTCGGGGAAGATATAATAAACGGAAAGCCGGCCCGTATACTTGCCTCAATTGACGCAATCAATGCCTCAACCGCCCAGCTCTCATGGGCTTATCTAAATGGTGTGATACGCGATTATAACATTGATCTCTTAAATGAGAACATAAGCATCTCAAAGATAGTTCCTCAGCCACGAATTGAGATCACAAACAGGTACTGGTATAATGAATCTCTGAATTACAAGTACTATATGCTTCCGGGCATCCTTGTGATACTTGTGACCGCTATTGGTTTTCTGCTCGCAGGATTGAACATGGTAAGGGAAAAAGAGATTGGCACAATTGAACAGATCAACGTAACACCTGTCAGAAAATATCATTTCATCATTGCCAAAATGGTTCCGTTTCTACTGATCGGACTCATAGACCTGGCATTAGGTCTGCTAATCGGGAAGCTTGCATTTAACATTCCTTTCGAGGGTAGTATTGCCCTTATGTTTATGGGAGCAACAATATTTCTTATAGCTGTTCTGGGTCTTGCACTGTTCATATCAACTTTCTCGGGAACCCAGCAGCAATATATGTTTGTAGCCTTTTTCTGTATGATCGTTTTTATCCTTATGAGCGGGATCTTCACCCCTTACGAAAGCATGCCGCAGTGGGCCCAGGACTTCAATCTTATAAATCCTGTTACCTATCTTATTCGTATCAACAGGATGGTAATGCTGAAGGGATCAACCATTTATGATATCAGTACAGAACTTTACTCACTTGCTGTAATTGCAATCCTTTTTACAGCACTGGCAGTAAGACGCTACAGGAAAACGGCTTAGATCCTTACACCTATTAAAATTACGTCATCTATCTGTGCGCCGGGGGCGTTTTCAGAGGGATGGTTAATCCACTCATCAAGTGTTTTTACAAAGACCTCTTTCTGTTTTATCAGGGGAAGCTCCTGGTTGCTGAGCAGCATCTCATTAAACCTCTTTTTCATGAATTTTCTCCCATCAGGGCCTCCAAACTGGTCTAGAAATCCATCTGAATGGAGATATATTGTATCACCTTTCCTTAGTTCCAGTTCATGATTTGTGAAATCATCCATACGCATATAGAATGCCACTGGCATCTTATCGGCCTTTGTCTCATTAACAACATATTCTCCGTTCTCCTTTCTTATAAGTAATAGCGGATTATTAGCTCCGGCAAATTGAAGAGTCATCTTTTTAATGTCGATAGAACACAGGGCAATATCCATTCCATCCTTGTTTGTCTCAAAGGTTCCTTCCTGTTTAAGGGAAACAACAATCTCTTCCCTCAGGGAATTAAGAATCTGTGATGGCTTTACAATACCTTCCTCGTTAACGATCTTGTTAAGGAAGCTGACTCCAAGCATGCTCATAAATGCACCGGGAACACCATGCCCTGTACAATCTGCGGCTGTAAAAACTACATGCCCGTTCTTTTCCGACATCCAGTAGAAATCGCCGCTCACTATATCTTTAGGACGGAAAAGAATGAAGTAATCGGAAAAGTTATTTTTAAGTATGTTTTCCACAGGAAGAACAGCTCTCTGTATCCTCTCCGCATAATGAATACTGTCGGTTATCTCTTTCTTCTGATATGTTACAACATCTCTCTGTTTGGCTATCTCATCTTTCTGCTCTACAACCTCCCTTGTCCTTTCCTCAACAATTTTTTCAAGTTTTATCTTTTCATTTATCAGTTTCCTTTCCCTCATCCTCATAATAACAATTAACAGGATGATAAACAGAACAGCTGAAGGAATCAGGAACCATGGGGTCTGCCAGAAAGGGGGTTTAATATTGAATCTGTATTCTGCAGTGTTTCCGACAATCCCGAATTTATTTCTTGCTTTAACTTTAAAAACATAGGACCCGGGGTTCAATCCTGAAAACAGCATATCCCTGTTCCTGCTAAATGGGGACCATTCTTTACTCTGACCCTCAAGGAAATATGAAAACTCTAGCTCGTCAGGATTATCATATGACAAACCTGTGAACAAGAATGTAAGATGATTATCATTATGCGAGAGTACAAGGTTTTCAGGAAGGTTGGAGAACCTTCGGGTTTTAAAGTCTCTTGAAGCCCAGTCGACATCTTCGAAGAACAGTTTGATGCCGGTAATGACGGCTTCAGGAGTTTGTGAATAATTAAGGTCAAATGACGGATCATACCTCACCAGTCCTTTCTTTGTTCCAAACCAGACCAATCCTTCATTATCCATTGATAGCGAGTTGGAAATATTCTCTCCGCCAAGAAAGCCATCCTTCAGAGTATTGTGAATTACTCTTCTGATTTTCTGATCCTTATCAAAAACAATCAAATCAAATCCCTTATCGTTACCTGCCACCAGCAGAGTATCATTAAGAAATTGAAGTGAATTGATTGTATTCGAAGAGAGTACTCCTTTTGATGCGAAAACTGAGATCGGCATAGAATCCTTCGCTAAATCAAATTTATACACCCCTCCTCCAAGAGTACCTATCAGAATGTTTCCATCGGGACTTTGAGCAAGGGAACTGATCTTTATTTCTGTAAGACCCTCCTGATCATTATAATCGGTATAGGTTTTTCCTTCCAGCCGAACCAGGCCACCCAGAGTACCTAACCATATTCGTTTTTTATTATCCTCAATTATTGTTTGAATTTCATCATTTATAAGACCGTCCGCATTGTCCATGAAAAAAAGACTGTCGCCAAATATTCTTCCATATCCACCGGCTGTTCCTACCCAGACGTCTTCATTACTGCCCAGAACGAGAGAGCTTATATCCTTATTCCCCAAACTTGCATTTCCGCTGAAAACTCCAAGGACACTGCCACTCAGAATATTAATGCCATTTTTGGTGCCAATCAAAATATTATCATTATCATATTTCTCAATAGTATTGGCTCCCTGATAGTTTAAACCATTTGCAGAGGTATAAAAATTAAGTCTTCTTATTTTTTCTCCATCTTTAACAAATTTCATTAATCCTTCTTCAGTTGCCAGATAGAAATAATTACCTGAAGAGAATAAAACATCAAGCACCTGACTCCCTTTTATTCCATTGGTTTCGTTATAACTTATAAATTTCTCCTTCCCGTACATCATTACACCCTGACCGAATGAAGAAAACCATGCATTTCCCTCCCTGTCTTTAATAATATTCATTATCTGGTTTGACTGAAGGCCACTCTCTTTGTTAAACTGTCCTGCTATTGCCTCATTAAAATGTCTCACCACTCCATTCTTATCGGTAGCTAACCATAACTCCCCGTTTTTCATGACTGACAAGTCCCAGATAATCATATCGGGAATAATGGCATTTATTGCAGATGGATTAAGGACAAGTTTGTCTTTGTCCCCTGAAACAACAGTACTGAAAAGTCCGTTCCCGTAACTTCCAAACCAGATTTTACCATTGCCGGAGGCTTCTAATGACAGAATGGTAGTTGCATCGTCAGAGTTTATTTCAGGTTTATAGATGTTTTTTATTTTTTGAGATGTGGAATCCTCAAATTCAAGAATATTCACACCGCCGATCATTCCCAGCCAGATATTCTTCTCAGAGTCCTCATAAATATCAAATATGAAATCACTTATGAGCCCATCTTCTGTTGTAAAACTGAATACCGATAATGAATCACCCCGGCTGATCCCTGATAATCCGGCATCGTTTGTTGCAGCCCAGATAATACCATTGCTGCCTTCAATCAATTTTAATACTGAGCTTCCGTTGAATCCTTCCGGCTTGCCGATTACATTAAAGTGATACCCGTCATAAACTGTTATTCCTGCATCGGTCCCGATCCAGATATCACCCTTGCTATCCTCGATAAGGCTTCTCACAACATTACCGGATAATCCGTCAGCCTTGCTGTAAGTTTCAAAGCTTTGTCCGTCGAAACGCGTAACACCTGCTCCGTCGGTTCCCATCCATATGAATCCCCGCGAGTCCTGAAGCATACAGTAAACCGAAGATTGCGGCAGACCCTGTTCAACAGAATAGTTCCTGAAAAAATATTGCTGGGAAAATAATTCTGTCTTTATCAGCAGGAAAAGGAGAACCAGGGGAAGTAATCTTTTTAGCATCATAACCTTAAATAATTAAAAAGTCAAAGATGATTATCAAATAAAGAGTTTAAACCACGGAGACACGAAGAACACAGAGAGACACAGAGACTAATTTTTGGGTAATTTTGCAAATTCTTCAGTGACAAGTGATACCAATTGCTCCTTAATATTTTCGCTATTAAAATTAATCAATAATCCTTTGGGTTTACCCGAAAGTTTCAAATATGACAATAGTTGAGCTTTATAAAGAGGAATCATAACCTCAACAGCTTTCTCTTCAACTATAATTAAATCATTAACAAGCAAATCAAGCTTTAGATTACCCCCTAAATCCCTCCCTTTGTATTGAACAGGAACGTATAATTGCGACTTGACATCTAATCCCGAATTCCTCATTTCATCAATGAAGCATGCCTCATAAACCGACTCAAGTAACCCGGGACCAAGATGTTTATGGACTTCAATCGCGCATCCAATAATCTTATATGAAATTTCATTGATATAAGCCTGCGTAATCATTTAATCTTCCAAAATTTTCTCCGTGCTTCTCCGTGTAATCCGTGTCTCCGTGGTTGCTTTTTTCTCCTCAATATCTTCGTGGTTTTTTTCTACTTCATAATAAAAATAAACTGTCCGCCTTCATCACCTGCATTACGAATGGGGCTATAGGCCGGAGTCTGGTAGGAATTGTTTACCACAGGTATTTTAATGAAATCGAACACCTGACCGGCGTCAAAATATTTTTCAGTATTGTTTTTAAGAGCCTGAAGGAAGTAATATGCAAATATTGAGTGGTTTTCCTTTCCTTTATCCATAACCGGTTCAACACCGCCTGATGTTATTGCTTTTCTGCTGCTAAGAGAATACATTTTTGAGTAGTACTTTGTTGAATTCTCGTATGGGATTGTCATTGTTTTTCCCCTGAAGATATCGCCGCTGAAACAGGCGTCAGTTACCAGAAGAGTATGTTTTGATTTTATACCGGTAAGGAAAGCCCTGATATCCTCGTTTGAGATATATTTAGAAATAGACTTGGCAGCAGCATCAACCGGAACCCAGAAACCCTTATCCATGTTCTCAATATATTCACCATGGCCTGAATAGTATATCAGCACATTATCATTGGCTTTTACGCTACTAAGGAGGTATTCAAACTCTTTGAGGATATTATCACGTGTGGCATCCTTGTCATATAATGTCTTCATATAATGGAAGGTATACTTTGATGACAGTAGTTCAGCAACACCCTTTGCATCATTCACAGCATTTTTCAGCATTGGCCATTCACCACTGTACTGATCAATACCAATAACAAGTCCATAGTACTCCCCTACCTCGACAGATTTCATAGCCTGAGCCACATTTAATCCTTTGAGAGGATCATTTCCTCCACGGAACTCACTGTAATTCTGGGCCATTGTTTTATCAACGCTTTCCTTTACAGGTTTATCAAGTCCGACTGTAAGGTCAATGTCGTTTACATTTGTGATATCGGCGCCGGCAATTTCAAACTTCACCGGTATTATAGAATCGGTATAGTTCTTTGTAGCGAAAAACTGAAGAGAAAGTAACTGTTCTTCACCTTTCTTAAGAGCGGTTACATTCTTAAAATCCACAACTTCGATATTAGCAGGCAGTTTGTAATTAATTGTCAGATCGGAAGCATCCTTATCTCCCACATTCGAAACATTCAAAGTAAGTGTGACAGGCTTACCTACTGATACTTTATTGTTATTGGAATCGAACTTATAATCCATAATCAGGACCTTGGATTTACCCTCTGCTGCTTTATCGAGATAAGCGATTTCTATATTATCGACCCTGATAGTTGAGTTCTCTGCTACCTGAAAACCAAGAAGGTTTCCGAAGAATGGTTCAAAAGGCATTGAATGGACAAGTTTTTCATTAAGAAAGAAGTAGTAGGTATCAGCTACCTTCCTGACAGTAAGCTTATTAAAGGCATATCTGTTTACCTTGTCTGATAATGTAAAAGGTACATAATCCTTGAAATCGCCGGTATACTTATCAATTGTAAAGTGGCCGCT
Source organism: Bacteroidales bacterium (assembly GCA_016709865.1). Taxonomy (NCBI): domain Bacteria; kingdom Pseudomonadati; phylum Bacteroidota; class Bacteroidia; order Bacteroidales; species Bacteroidales bacterium. Next base: position 353,231 of record JADJLX010000003.1, on the reverse strand, counting down.
GCCGGTTAAAAGAAAGTCGAACTGCTTCAGGGGATTAATAGCTTTTCCCCACTGCAGACCATAACCCTTATCCATCTTCCCTTCAACAAATCTTATTGAAGTTTCGATCTCGAAGTTACGTTTCTGATCAATTATAACAGGAAGAAGATCCTCCTTGGCCTTATCTGTCAGCGACTGAAAAACAAGATGTCCGTCCTCAATACTTTCAGACCAGCTGTTTTCTTCAATTCCAAGAAGCCAGTAATTATTGAACTTGGAGAAATCATCATTAAGCACTATTTGAGATTTCAGTCCCTTACTGAAAGTATAATCTGAAGGGGATACTTTATCCTGAGCCATAGCAATCAGTGCGGCGAAGGATACAACAGTTACAAAAAATAATCTCTTTACAAACATGGCTATATAAATTAATGATAATCAACACATATTATTTCAAAAAGACATAGACATCAATCAGTCATTTGAATCAGATTCAATATCTCAAAAACAGTGCCTTTATTCAAACCTAAAGGTATTAAATATACAAATATGAACAAAACTGAACAGTTTTTGTTAAAAAACAGAGCAGAAAATTGAACTTGGTACAAACCGCGGAAATATTCGAAATTCATTCATCACAACATTCTGGCGGTTAGTCAAATATGTTAGAATTTACTTGTTTCGAAAAGTAAAACATAATATCTTTTCAGATTATTTTTTAATATTACTAACCCTGATTTGAATAAGCCCTCAATAACCTGTTAATATGTGTTTTACAAGACTCTAAACTGACGTAGAAAATGAAAACAAAAGCGCTAAGGTTTATTTCTCTGGCTCTGATTTGCGCCTTTATTATTACAACGTGCAAGAAGGATGAAAAGGTAACAGATCTGGAAATTACTGATGTAACAGTTGTTGACAATACAGTAAAAGTCAGCGGAAAGATCATTTCCCTCAGCGGAAATAAAAACAGTGATTACGGAGTAGCTTATTCCATAAAAAACAATAGTCCGGTAATTACCGATACTGTTGTAAGGCTGGGAACACCAACGGTCGGGACTTTTTCAGCTGATATTAAGGATCTTAAGAGGAATAAAACTTACTTTTTCCGTGGTTTCATTAAAGAAGGTGATACCTATTTATATGACAATGTAAGATCTGCACTTATAACTGCCATTCCGCCGGTAGCGACTTCTAAAGCAGCTGCCTCAGTGGCAGAGACTACTGTTACCCTGAACGGAAGTGTAAATCCAAACGGTACCTCAACTTCTGTATCATTTGAATATGGAACAAGTACAGCATATGGAAGCACTGTGGCTGCCTCGACAAACATATTAACAGGAAATTCGCTCACAGACGTTAGTGCATCACTTACCGGACTAACACCTAACACTGAATATCATTTCAGAGTAAAAGCCACCAATGCAGCAGGAACCGTAACTGGCGAAGATCTTACTTTTACAACCCTGGCAAGTGTGGTTGCACCTACAGCAACATCTTCTGCTGCCACTTTAATTACAAATACAACTGCAACTATAAACGGATCTGTTAATGCTAACTTAAGCAGTACAACAGTAACATTTGAATACGGGACAACTTCATTTTACGGCTCAACGGCAAACGCTACTCCTGCTACAGTTACCGGAATTACACCATCAAACGTAAGCGCTGCGCTTACCGGGCTGATCCCCGGTCAGATGTACCATTTCAGAGTAAAGGCTGTAAGTGCCGGAGGCACAACCTACGGTGAAGACCTTACCTTTACTACGACTCAGCCACCCTCAGTAACAACGCAGGATGCAACAAACCTTACTCAGACAACAGCAACTCTTAACGGGCAGGTTAATGCCAACGGACTGGCTACAACAATTACTTTTGAATATGGCACAACGACCTCCTACGGAACTATTGCCAACGGAGTTCCGGATAATGCAACAGGGACAACAAATACAACAACAAAAGCTGATCTTACCGGATTAACTCAAAATACTACTTACCATTTTCGTATAAAAGCAGTTAGTTCTGCAGGAACTGTGTCCGGAGATGATCGTACATTTAGCACAAACGTTACTACACCATCAATTACAACTACTCCTGCATCCTCAGTCACTTCAGCTGCAGCAACCACAGGTGGTGAGATTACCAGTGTGGGAAGCTCGCCTGTTACAGCAAGGGGGGTATGCTGGAGTACCTCTGCAAACCCAACAACCTCTGATAATTCAACTTCTGATGGAACCGGACCAGGTATTTTTACGAGTACAATTACCGGACTTTCAGCTAACACAGTTTATTATATACGTGCTTATGCTATAAATTCTGTGGGTACTGCCTATGGAAATGAATATTCTTTTACTACCTCACCTCCTCCACCGGTAGTTCCAACGCTGACTACTCTTGCAGGATCATCAGTAATATCAACATCTGCTACATCAGGAGGCAATATTACAAGTGATGGAGGAGCATCTGTTACAGAACACGGAGTTTGCTGGAGCACAACTGAAAATCCGACTATTGCAAATGCCAAAACTTCCAATGGCTCGGGAATTGGATTTTACACAAGCCAGCTTACAGGACTAATTCCCAGTACACAATACTATATAAGGGCTTATGCAACAAACTCAGCCGGGACCGGTTATGGAAATCAGGTATCGATTACAACATCTGCTACTGATCCAGTTAAACCAACGCTTACAACTACGTCAGTATCAGCTATTACCCAAACTACGGCAACGTCAGGGGGAAATATAACAAGTGATGGTGGAGGAGAAGTCCTGGCAAGAGGAATATGCTACGGGACATCTCTGAATCCGACTCTTGACGATTCAAAAACAATTAATGGAACAGGTACCGGAATATTCATCAGTCCATTCACAGGTCTTACACCTAACACTCTTTATCATGTGAGGGCATATGCAACCAATATTGCAGGGACATCTTACGGAAACGATGTGACATTCACATCCGCAGCTCCTGATCCTGTCTTAGCCACTGTAACAACAGAATTAATTTCAACAATAACTTCTACCAGTGCTTCAGGAGGGGGAAACGTGTCAGATGATGGTGGAGGTACAGTTACGGCTAAAGGAATTTGCTGGAGTACTACAGAAAGTCCGACAACAGCTGATGCAAAGTCAACAGATGGCTCAGGGACAGGGAGTTTTGTCAGTTCATTGACAAGTCTTAGTTCAAGTACCATTTATTACGTCAGAGCTTATGCAACAAATTCTGCAGGAACTGCTTATGGAGAACAGGTGTCATTTGCAACTCTGGAACCTGAAGGAGTATTGCCAACATTGACAACTACTACAGCTTCTGGCATAACTTCGTCTACTGCCTCAACCGGAGGGAATATAATTAATGACGGAGGGGTTGCAGTTACAGCACGTGGAGTATGTTACAGTACCTCTTCAAGTCCGACAGTTGCCAACTCAATTACAAATGACGGACCAGGTACAGGAGCATTCTCAAGTTCATTATCAGGATTAAATGCCAATACAACATATTATGTAAGGGCATATGCGACAAATGCTGCAGGTACTGCTTACGGGAACCAGATAACATTTACAACTGCCCTTCCTGACCCGGTACTTCCAACCGTTACTACTGCCTCCATTAATACAATTACACATGTATCTGCATCAGGAGGAGGAAATGTGACAGCTGACGGATACACTTCTGTAACTGAAAGGGGCATATGCTGGAGCACAGTATCAAATCCAACTACTGCCGATTCAAAAACTTCTGACGGAACAGGAACAGGTGCTTTCTCAAGCTCCATTACAGGAATTACTGCCAGTACCTTATACTATGTAAGAGCTTATGCCGTAAACTCTGTAGGAACAGCTTATGGCAATGAAGTTCAATTCACATCAGATGCAATTCCTTATGTTTTACCAACATTAACAACTACTACTGCAACTTCAATTACTTTCTCATCAGCTTCCACCGGAGGAAATATTACTGATGACGGTGGTGCAACAGTAACAGTAAAAGGTGTTTGTTATAGTACCAGTCCGAATCCTACATTGGCAGATAACTTCACATCTGACGGTAATGGAATCGGAGTATTCATAAGCAATCTAACAGGTTTAAGTGCAAGTACTTTATATTATGTAAGAGCATATGCAACAAATGCCGCCGGCACTGCATACGGGAACCAGATATCACTTACCACCCTTGTGCAGGTAGGCTTCCCGTTAGTATCAACAACCGCAATTACAGCAATAGGTACAACAACTGCAACTTCAGGTGGATACAATCTGGATGCCGCAGGCGGATCGATAACAGCTCGGGGAGTGTGCTGGAGTACAACTGTAAATCCGACTACCGCCAATTCAAAAACCGACGATGGCACAGGAACAGTTTCTTTCTCAAGCAGCTTAACCGGACTAATACCCTGCACGACTTATCATGTCAGGGCATATGCCACTAATGCAACCGGTACTTCATATGGCGCTGATATGCCTTTCACTACAGGAACCGTAGTGCCTTCAGCTTCAACAACTACTATAACTTCAATTACTTCAACAACTGCATCTTCGGGAGGAAATATAACCGGTGACTGCAGTTCCGGAGTTACTGCCCGCGGAATATGCTGGAGTACAAGTACTAATCCGACTACTGCAAACTCAAAAACAACAAATGGAACTGGCGGAGGAGCATACACCAGCAGCATGACAGGATTAATCCCCTGTACACTCTATTATGTTCGTTCCTATGCCACCAATTCGGCAGGAACAGTATATGGCAATCAACTCACATTCACTACAGCTACAGTTTTGCCTACAATAACCACTACGGTTATATCTGCAATAACTACAACATCTGCTTCATCAGGAGGTAATATTACCGGCAATTGTATAACCGGTGTAACTGCCAGGGGTGTTTGCTGGAGTACATCCACTAATCCGACTGTTGCGCTGGCGACAAAAACTACCAACGGTACAGGCGGAGGTTCTTTTGCAAGCAGCATAACAGGATTAACTCCCTGTACAGTTTATTATGTAAGGGCTTATGCGACTAACTCAGCCGGAACTGTGTATGGAAATGAAATTTCATTTACGGCCGCAACTGCTCTGCCTACAGTAACAACCACTGCCATCTCTTCAATTACATCCTCAACTGCATCATCAGGGGGAAATGTTTCAGGCAACTGTCTTACAGGAGTGACTGCACGCGGAGTTTGCTGGAGCACATCAACAAATCCGACCGTGGCACTGGCCACCAAGACGACCAATGGAACCGGCGGCGGATCGTTTACTAGTAGTATTACAGGGTTAACAAGAGCAACAACATATTATGTGAGAGCTTATGCAACCAATGCAGCCGGCACAGCTTACGGATCTGAGGTATCATTTACTACATTAGCGAATCTCCCAACAGTTACAACTTCTTCAATATCAATAATAAGTGCCGGAAACACAACTGCAGGAGGAAATATTACTTCAGATGGCGGTGCAGCAATCTCAGCAAAAGGTGTCTGCTGGAGCACGTCAATTAACCCAACTATTTCTAATTCACTTACCTCAGACGGAACAGGGACTGGTGTATTCACAAGTTATATTACAGGGTTATCCCCCGGAACTACATATTATGTGAGGGCATACGCAACCAACACTATTGGAACTGCTTATGGTTCAAATGTGACTATAACAGCTCCTGCAAATCTTACCGATGTTGATGGCAATGTTTACAGTACAGTTTCAATCTATGGACAAACATGGATGCAGTCCAACCTAAAAGTAACCAGGTATGAAGATGGGACTAACCTTACACAGTATACTGATACAATGTCTTATGGATGGTCCTATTATCACTCGTATAATGAAAGTGCGACTAATCTGAATAACTATGGATATCTTTATAATGGGTATGTGGTTGCAGCCGCAAAAGACCTTTGTCCTCTTGGCTGGCACTTACCTACAATAACCGACTGGACTACTCTTGCAAACAATTTAGGAGGGTACTCTGCAGCAGGTGGAAAAATGAAAGATGTCACAAGAACTCTGGTCAGCATTAGTCCGTTGATATTTTCATATACTTACTGGACATCAATGACAGGTGATAACAGCAGCAGGTTTTATGGACGTGGTGGCGGATATTATTTTACAACTTATGCTGATATTAAAAATGCAACAATATGGTGGGTAAGTACAAGCAAACGATACGTAAGGCTGGATTACAATAGCACTACTTTGTCAGGTATCTCTGGTGCCCTTTATGGAAATAACGATAACTCATTCTACATCAGGTGTAAAAAAGATTAAGAAATATTTATAACTTTCCGAAAAGGCTAAAGTTTAAAAACACACGGACATGAAAAAACTTTATCTCAGTTTAATTATTACTCTATCCGTTTTGCTGTTCCCAAATTTGATGTATTCTCAACAGTTTACTGAGGAGACAGGGATTGCACTTTCAGGGATAGGGCAGGGTTCTGTAGATTGGGGAGATTATGACAACAATGGTTATCCAGATATACTAATGACCGGATCGCTTGCAACATACAATGCTACAGTTATTTATAGCAATAATGGAAATAGTACATTCACTGAGCAGACCGGAATATTCCTGCCTGGTGTAATTATTAGTTCACTTAAATGGGCAGACTTCGATAATGATGAGGATCTTGATATTCTGCTTACGGGCAGCACAAGCGGAAGTACCCTTGATGCACTTTCGAAGATTTACAGGAATGATGGTGGGGTATTTACGGAAGTTGCATCGGGATTGCCTGGAATATACTTAAGCTCTGTAACTATAGGAGACCAGGACAGAGATGGTGATCTTGATATTTTTATGACAGGTATGCAGACAACCGGAGAAAGAATTTCTGCCATCTACAATAACAACGGAAACTTAACATTCTCTCTGCAGACTGGTAATAACTTCATAAAGGTTTGTTATGGTTCAACCTCCTTCGGTGATTATGACAATGACGGATATCTCGATCTTTTCATAAGCGGTCAAACGGCCACAATAAACAGAATATCAAAAATTTATCACAATAACGGGAATGGCAGTTTCACTGAACTCACCGGCACTCCGCTGCTTGGAGTTATATATAGTTCAGGTGCCTGGGCTGATTTTAACAATGATGGATTCCTCGACCTTCTGATTTCGGGTGAAGATGCAGGATTTACACAGATTGCCAGGATTTACTTAAATAATACAAATGGCAATTTTACTGCAGTTCCTGGTACAACACTAACAGGTACAAAGAAAGGTTCAGTTGCTTGTGCTGACTATGATAATGATGGCGATATAGACATTTTTATTACCGGTGACAGAAATAATACTCCGATTTCAAAAGTGTTTACAAATAATGGAAACGGATCGTTCAGTGAAAACACCTCCATTTCTCTGATTGGTCTTAAAGAAAGTTCTTTCGGTTTAAGTGATTATGACCGTGATGGTGATATTGATCTGCTTTTAACAGGTTTTGATAAACCAGGTAACGTATATTCCAAAATATACAAAAACAACTCCATTGTTGCAAATAATCTGCCGGCTAAACCAATTAATCTTCACTATACAATTAATAAAACAACAGCCAACCTTGAATGGGATAAAGTGGCCGGAGATGAGACAGCTTCCAATTCGCTTTCATATAACGTCAGAGTTGGGCTTTCTGCTACAGGCTCTGAATTAGTGACACCCCATGCAGACAACACTGGGAAAAGAAAAATAACTTCCTTCGGAAATGCTCAGTTGACTAACAAATTTATATTTAAGAATTTGCGCTGGAACACTACCTATTTTTCCAGTGTTCAGGCGCTGGATAACTCATTCTCAGGAGGTGAATTTTCATCAGCCATTAGTTTCAGCATTACTCCTGCTCAGCCTACAAAACTTACAGGAAGTAATTTAAGCACTACCTCTATTCTCTTAAAATGGAAAAGAGGCAATGGCGACAGATGTATACTTTTTGCGAAGGAAGGAAACTCAGGCCCTTCGGTTCCCGTAAATAATACTACATATTTTGCCAATTCAAATTTTGGAGATGGTTCCACTATTGGAGCCACAGGATGGTACTGTATTTACAAAGGTGATGCTGACTCTGTCCAGTTGACAGGACTTACACCAGAAAAAGATTATACTATTCATGCTATCGAATTTCAGGGAACAACAGGTAATGAGACATATGCAACAGCAATTAATCCAAACAATGATAACATAGGCGTTTTCAGTCCGGGGATATTCACTATTCTTTCAGGTAATACAATGCCCGGCCTGCGGTATAGTTTTGTTGCCTGGGGTGACTATGACAATGATGGTTTCCTTGACATTTTGCTAACAGGAAGGGATATAAGCGGGACAGGAATTTCGAAAGTATTCCATAATAACGGAGATAATACCTTTACAGATCAGGCCGGAATTATACTACCCGGAGTTGAAAATGGTTCCTCAGCCTGGGGTGATTACAATAATGACAATCTTCTTGATATTATTCTGACAGGTTATAATCCTGCATTGGGAAACATATCGAGGGTTTATAAGAATAATGGAAATAATACTTTCTCAGAACAGACAAACATTGTACTGCCGGGAGTAACTTACAGCTCTGTAACCTGGACTGACTATGATAATGACAGCGACCTTGACCTCCTGATTACAGGTGAAAATCAAAGTTCTGTTTTTATCTCGAAAATATACAGGAACGAAGGAAGCAACAGTTTTAGTGAGCAGTCCGGTATTCAACTCCCAGGAGTTAAACAGAGCTCGGTTGCTATGGGCGATTATGACAATGACGGATTCCTTGATATATTGTTATCCGGTCTGAATTCTTCCAACCAGAATATCTCAAAAATCTACAGAAATAACGGAAACAACACCTTTTCCGAATTAACAGGGATATCGCTTCAGGGCGTAAGTTTCAGTTCAGTCGCTTGGGGCGATTTTGATAACGATAATAACCTGGATATATTAATAACAGGGGCAACCGGTTACAATCCCAATTACTATCCGGTAACGAAGATTTATCGGAATAATGGCAACAGCACATTTAGCGAATTATCAACCCCTTCTGTTATTGGTATTAATAATGGATCTGCAGAATGGGGAGACTATAATAATGACGGATTACTTGACATCCTGCTTATTGGCGATTCGGGATTAAATTTTGATTTCAAAATCTACCTAAATAACGGGAATAACGGATTTCAGGAACTTACTTCGCTTAATCTACCTGGTGGTATTGCATGCAGCTCCTCATCAGCCGACTACGACAATGATGGAGATCTTGATATTTTGTTTTCAGGTTATTCCGGTGCATTATTGTCGCAGATCTACAGAAACAACTTGTATATGATGGCAGGACAGGTAAAGCCAAATATGCGCCCTGAGGCTCCAACAGGCTTGAAAAGTGAAGTAGCTCCCCGTATACTCAAACTGACATGGGCCGGGATTAACACCGATGAGACATTCTATGTCAATATGAGCTATAACATCAGATGCCGGTTACAGGATGATCCAATCTGGAAAGTGGCACCACAATCCACTTCTGCAGGATACAGGAGCCTGAATGATCTGGGTAATGCACAATTAAACAGGAGTTTTACTATCAAAGATCCGGTTTCAGGAAAATATTACTGGCAGGTTCAGGCAGTAGATCAGAGTTACTCCGGCAGTGAATGGTCAAAGATTGACTCGGTAATTATTAAAAACACCCAGGCGTACTTTAAAACTGATACAGTTTGCCTCGGACTCACCACAAAATTCACTGATCAGTCAATAGTTACAGATGGAATTGCATCATGGAAGTGGGATTTCAGGGATGGGACAACATCTGTCGTGCAAAACCCGGTTCACACCTATGCCTCGGCAGGTACTTACAGCGTAAAACTACTTGTTACAAGCACTGCAGGTGATAAAGATTCACTTATTCAGAATGTTATTGTTAAAGCCAAACCTGCTGCAGCTTTCACAGCACCAAATGTATGTATCGGAACTGCAACACCACTTACTAACACAACAGCTCTGAACGGACTTACTGCTTCAGCCTGGACATGGACCTTCGGGGATGGTCAGACGGCAGCAGCTCAGAATCCGGGAACGCATACCTATGCTCTGAGCGGAACATACAAGGCAAAACTTAAAACAGTTACCTCAAATGGTTGTTCCGACAGCATAATAAAAGATGTGATCGTAGCGAAATATCCCGAAAGCTCAATATCCGTACTGGGAGATTTCCAGACGACAGTTGACGGTAAGCTGACTTTCTGCGATGGACTAAGCCTTCAGCTTGATGCAAAAGCTGACCCGTTATATGTTTACCAGTGGAGAAAAGATGATACTGACCTGTCCGGTGCTGAAAGCAAAAGTTATGTTGTAAACAGGAATTCAGGCATTTATAACGCAAGAGTTACCAACACACTGGCAAATTGCGTAACCATTACAGAGGCAAAAGCCATAGATATTAAACCTTCTCCATCAAAGCCGTCAATTACCTCCGACAACTATAAAACAGGCGATTGTATCGGGATAGCCCCAATCAAACTTAAAGTAAGTCAGCCTGTTAATGACTATAAATACGGATGGTCGAGATACGGCACCCCTATTGATAACTCTTCTTCATCATTTATTGAGAATTTCCTTGAAGAGGGAGATTATACCGTTAGTGCAGAACTCAGCGGCTGCAAAGCGAGCTCCGAGAAATTCAGTGTCATCTATCAGGGTGCTCCCGAGAAACCAAAGATCTTTGCCCAGGGTCCGAACAAGTGGTACCTCGCAACAAACACACTCGACGCGAAAGAGTACCGGTGGTATTTTAATGAAAGACTCCTGGACGGAGCCCTCAAATATTATTATGTAGCTGATCAGAAACTTGGAGTTTACAGGGTAAGTGTCGGTAACGAAAATGGCTGTTTTACAAGAAGTGATTCTCTCAGAATTCCTACACTTAAATATTCACCGGAAACAAAATCGATTACAACCGGCGATCCGTTTGCAGATATTAAGATCTATCCTAATCCAACTTCTGGTATGTTTAATATTGAGATGGATAATAAAGTATTCGGTGAACTTGTAATTGATATCTTCACACAAAAAGGGAAAAAGAGCTTAAATATTATCTTCGAAAAGAGTACTGATCACTTCTCAAGCCAAATAGATCTGAGCGGGCAATCACAGGGGATTTATATTATTAATCTGCAACTGGATAAGTATTCCACCAGCAGAAAAATAGTAGTTGAATAAATATTGAATTGTTGAAATATATATGCCGGTGAAGGCAATTATCATTTGGGGATTTATAGAATTTTTGCATCTTTAGATTCGAAAATTTTACCTGATCTGATAAAAGATGTCTCAACAAAATCTCACACACCCTGTCGGAAGTACTCAGGGTTATTGTCTATTTACAAAAAGCATAATAAAATGGGCTTCAACTCTTGCTTTCCTGTTTCTGTTTACAAACGGATTACAAAGTCAGAATAACGCTATCTCGTTTGATGGTACAAATGATAATATTGCCGTTCCTGCTCTTGGGAGCGGGTTTACCCAATTCACAATCGAAACCTGGTTTAATGCTACATCAATTGCAAATTCACCGGGGTTAAACGGAATTTTCAATACAAACAGCTGGGTGTCGGGAGATGTCCATTTTCAGATTAACAGTACCCGGATACAGCTAGCTGTAAACGGCAGTACCCCCGTTGAAGTGGCTTACAATTCAATAACCCTTAATACGTGGCATCATCTGGCGGTAACATATAATTCTGTTTCAAAGAAAATAAACTTTTATTTAAATGGCACTCTTCTTCAGTCGGTTACAATTGCGGCTGCTGTTCCTGCCAATTTTACTGCTGCAGAAATAGGGGCATGGACAACTCAACGTTATTTTGCAGGTGCCATGGACGAATACAGAATCTGGAATACTGAGCGTATGCAGTCTGATATTAAGAATAACATGTTCTCAAGCATGACAGGAACTGAAACCGGGCTGCTGGCTTCATTCAATTTTAATCAGGGTACTGCCGGGGGAACAAATACCTTGATTTATACTCTGCTTAATGCAAAAGGAAGTAATAATGGAACACTTAATAATTTTGCATTATCAGGCACTTCTTCGAACTGGATTACAAGTACAACCCCATCAATTATTGCAGATAATTGCCTGAACTTCAATGGATCAACCAACTACGTGAATTGCGGATCGGTTAATCCGGCAAAATTTACAATTGAAGCCTGGGCTTTGCCAAATGGTGTATCAAATGATCAGGCTGTTGTTTCTACACTCAATACAGGAACAAATACGGGAGCTGAATTGCATATCGGAGCCGACAGCTATCCGTATGTAACTATTCGGAACGGGGCAGCATGGCTTGATATAAAAGCTCCCTCAAAAGCAGTAGCCGGCGCGTGGATACATCTGGCAGCCACATTTGACGGTTCAAGCTGCAAGCTGTTCGTTAACGGTATAAATGTCGCATCACAAACTTCAATATCATATAATGCGGGTCCAAGCGCTCTTTTACTTGGAGTCAGAGCCGGGCCCTCAATATATTTTACAGGGAAAATTGACGAGGTCAGAATCTGGAACCGCGTGGTATCAGAAGTCAATCTGCTTGACAGTTTGAATAAACCATTGAACGGGACTGAAAAAGGATTACTTGCTCATTACAGTTTCAATCAGGGTACTGCCAATGCTACAAACACTGGATTAACTACTCTCTTAAGTTCAACAGGGACAAATCACGGGGCAATTGTAAACTTTACATTATCAGGAGGATCCTCAAACTGGACAACAGCATTTCTGCCCCCTCCTGCCAGCCAAGTTACTAATTTTTCCGGATCGCTTGTAAGCAATAAAATGACCTTAACCTGGACAGATGCCACAGGTTCCGTAATACCCGACGGATATTTAATTTATGCTTCAAAAACAAACTCATTTATTAACCCTGTTGATGGAGTTCTTCCTGCTGATGACAATGATCTGGGGGATGGCACGGGGATTATCAGAGTTGCAAAAGGAATTCAGTCTTATAATGGATGGATTAATGAAGACTTCAATACTACATATTATTTTAAAATAATTCCATTTTCGAATCCAGGGATTAATGTAAAGTACTATACAGGTGGAACCGTTCCTCTGATACAGGTCCTCTCAAAACAAATTTTGGTACCTTCTACATCAAATTTTCCACAATTCGGAGGACCCCGATGGGCCGATTATGATAATGACGGGTATCTTGACCTTATTGTCAGGGTTGGAGACGGTGAAAGAACGATACTTTACAGAAACAACCATAACAATACATTTTCCTTCGTATCATATTTCTCTTCAACCTTTGAATATTACACTGGCTGGGTTGATTTCGATATGAACGGATATCTTGATATGACTGGCGCACTTACCCTGTACTACAACAATTCAGGGTCATTTTCATCATCTGCACCCTCAACTAATTTTGGTTTGCCAGCCTTAGCAGGGGAATGGGCTGATATGGACAATGACTCTGATAATGACTTTCTTACAACTGCTGCTAATGGATACGACATAAAAATCTACCGTAAGAACTCAACTATTTACAACGAATTGTTTGGAAATACTTTCCTCCCATGTGAAGGGATCCTTAAATGGATTGACTTTAATAATGACGGTTACTATGATGTTTTTGCAACAGGGAAAAATCCACTTGATGGTAAGCAATACAGTACCCTGTACAAAAATGAAGGAAACGGGAAATTTACGAAGCAAAACCAAATCAACCTTCCTGCCCTGACAGATGGTTCTGTTGACATCGCAGATATAAATTCTGACGGGAGAATGGATATTTTGCTAAATGGAAATAATTCTGAGAATTCAGGTAAACTGATCCTTTGTACAAATAACGATGGAAATAATTTTACCTCAGACACTATCGCAGGGTTTTATAATTGCAGTTACAGGCAGAAAGGAGTTGCTGATTTAGATAATGATGGGTTGTATGATATACTGATATCTGTGGAAAATAACGAAACAGATGGCATTGTTAAAGTATTACGGAATAACGGAGATGGAACATTCTCTGAACTTTTTGTTCATAATCTTCCTAATTCAGGAGCAAGTCCTGACCTTTTCGATGTAAATAATGATGGGAATCTTGATCTGGTTGAATCCTATAGGGATGTATTTCAGAATACAGTAACTGCTTCAAACCTGAATCCGAATAAGATTACAACTGCAACATCAGTACTTGAAGGAAATGGAGTACGCTTTCAATGGAGTGGCACAGACGATAGAACACCTGCAGCCGGATTAACTTATGAACTGCGCATAGGTACAGCCCCGGGGGCATCAAATATCATAGCCGCAAGTTCAATCGGGTCGGGAGCCAGAAAGCTTCTCAAAACCGGGAATATGGGAACAAGTACTTCAAAATTTCTGCAGCTGCCCAAAGGGACTTATTACTGGAGTGTACAGGCAATAGATAACAGTTTCAAAGGAGGCGCCTTTTCTGATGAAAAATCTTTTACAATAGTGGATGTCCCTTCTTCAGGTTTAACAGCCAAAATCCTGAATGAATACTCATTAAATCTTAAATGGACTAAAGGAAACGGAACTAAGAGAGCAGTGTTCTGCAAAATAGGAACAGCCGGAACTGCTTCGCCGGTAAATAACAAAACTTACGTGGCGTCGAATATCTACGGTGATGGAGACCAGATTGGTACATCAGGTTGGTATTGCATTTACAATGGAACTGGAGATAGTGTTGTTATAAATAATCTCAGCAGCTCATATTCATATGTATTTCATGTATTTGAGTATTTTGGAAATTCCGGATCAGAGAACTATATGACTGTATCAGGAAATGGTAATCCGGGTGTATTCAGCACAAGCACTTTTAGTGTACAGCCTGAAATTCCATTGACTGAAGCAGGTGAAAAACCAAAAGCCAGCTATTTTGATTATAATAATGATGGCTTTCTTGATATATCAGTTTATGATGAATATCCCTATGTATATGATGCATCTACCAACCCTCAGAAGATGTACAATCATATAAGGATTTTTAAAAATAAAGGCAATAATACTTTTGAAGAACAGGTTACTACCCTTCCTAAAAACTATTTCGGCAGTGTTGCCTGGGCTGACTATGACAACGATGGTAATGCAGAACTTGTAACGTGCGGTTACTATCCCGGACAGTATTCAGGCCAGTATAATTCAACGGACCTCTGGGAGGTAAATAATGGTATTGCTGAGTTCAAACAATCCCTGACTGCCATGCATAATGGCTTTTTAACCTGGGGCGATTATAACAACGACGGAAATATTGACCTTGTAATTGGGGGCCAGCAGGGAAGCATTGATGCTATTACAACACTTTATATGAATAGCGGAGCCCCAGATTATACCCTCATCGAACAAACCGGTATCTCACTAATCGGCGTTCATAACGGGGCAGCAAAATGGACTGATTACAACCTGGATGGCTGGCCTGATCTTATAATTGCCGGGTCAGCCAACGACGGATCATATACAATTAAGCTGTATGAAAACGATAAAAACAGTGGCTTCCTCCCTGTGCAAAGCATATTGCAATTCAGCGGATCTTATACTCAAACAAGTCTTGAAAGTTCTGATTTGAATAAGGATGGCTTTCCAGACCTTGTATGGGCAGCCGGAAACAGCTCTTATAGTATCGGTGGAAAAACCGCGATTTTTTATAACAATGGCAACAAAGCTTTCACAAGTGATAATATTTCGTTTTCATTACAGGATGCATGGAATTCATTTGATATTGGTGATTATAACAACGACTTTGCACCTGATGTCATATTTTCGGGAGGAGAAGTATTTAGTCATCCATATAAAAGGTTATATCAGAATCAATACCCGGAAAAAATATTTGAAATAAAACCTGATTTTAATCCGGCATTTTCAGAGGAAGGATCAGTACTCTGGGGGGATTATGACAACGATGGTGATATGGATCTGTTAACATCGGCACAAAGGAAAGAAACTGATTATGCTTTTTTTGTAAATATTATAAGGAACAATATTATTATGAAGGCAGGTTCATTTATTGCAAACAGAGCACCATCTGCACCTGTCAATATCCAGACAACACTTAAGCCCGGGCAATTGGTTATTACCTGGGATAAGGTTACAAGTGATGAGACTCCCAATTTAAGTTACAATGTTATTCTTAGAAGGGGTAGTCAGATTCTGAATGCTCCTAACAGTGATCTTACAACAGGGAGAAGATTTTTTACCGGAAATGGAAATGCCGGATTAAATAATTTTACAATCTTCAAAGAATTGCCTGTTGGAACTTATTCAATTAGCGTTCAGGCTGTTGATGGTGCATTTGCAGGAGGTGCATGGTCAACACCGGTAACTGTTGAGCTTAAAAATACAAAGGCATTTTTCACATTCGATACTGTTTGTTATAAGGTTGCAACTAAATTATCTGACCTTTCTACTTCCACAAAGAATATAGCAAGCCGAAAATGGAAATATAATAATTCAGTATTCTCAACCGACTCCGTTGCTCATTTTGTTTTCCCAAATGCCGGAACTGGCAACATTACCCTTGTTATAACTGACGGTGAAGGGACAAGAGATTCAGTAACACATGCTATTAAGGTTATGCCCAGACCAACTGCTTCATATTCAGCAACGACAGTATGCCTTGGAACAACTACAACATTTGTAAATAATTCATCGCGTAATGGTGCCGGTTCAGTAACCTGGAACTGGAACTATGATAATGGGGATCCTGCATCTTCTGACTCTATTCCGATAAACAAAGTGTATGGTTTAGCTAAAACCTATAAAACAAAACTTATTGTAACTGCATCAAACGGTTGTGCCGATACTCTGGCAAAAGACGTGATCGTCGGAGCAATTCCAAATGCAATTACTTCTGTAACAGGCAAGACAGTTTTTTGTCAGGGAGACAGCGTTCAGCTTATTGCAGAGAATAATCCATTATACAATTATCAGTGGAAACTCGATAATAATGACCTTACAAATACAAATCTAAGCACATACAAAGTTAAGTTGAATTCAGGAGCCTATTCTGTTAAAATAACAAATCCGCTGGCTAATTGCATCGCAACCTCAGCTATTACTAATGTGACTGTCCTGCCGGCTCCTGCCTCGCCATATATCTCAGAATCAGGACTAAGACAATTCTGCCAGGGAGACTCCGTTGTCCTGAGCATCGCTAATACAGCCGGGTATGATTTCCAGTGGAGACTTAACGGAGGTGCAGTCGGAATTAATAAAAGCTCATATGCTGCCAAAGCAAGTGGTAATTATTCAGTGACCGTCTCCAACTCTTCAGGGTGCGCAGCAAACTCTTCCAACTTAATTTCTGTCACTGTATTTCCAAAACCTTCAGTTTCAACAATCAGCCGAAGTGGAGTAACAACATTCTGTCAGGGAGGCAGCGTGGAACTAAGTGTCCCTGCAAATGCCAGCTATACATATCAGTGGCAAAACACAGGTGCAGATATTCAGGGTGCCACAACAAATACATTAACAGCAATGACCTCAGGAGTATACTCCCTTAATGCTTCAAATTCAGATGGTTGTGTAAGCAAAACAGAACTTGTAACAGTAAATACTTTAACAGCACCAGCAGCGCCCACAATATCATATAACAAACCCTTACCGCTTCAATTCTGCGAAGGTGACTCAGTTGTATTAAGCGTTACAAATACAACAGGTTATAATTATCAATGGAAGATTAACGGAGGCTTAACAGGTTCGAACCTAAGCTCCGTTACAGCCAAAACCTCAGGAACATGGTCGGTAGTAATAACTAATCAGGCGGAGTGCTCTGTCACTTCAGCCAATGCCCCGGCAATTGAAGTATTCCCAAAACCAGTATCATCAACGATAAGTAAAAGCGGGCCTACAACATTCTGCCAGGGAGGCAGTGTAGAACTAAGCGTTCCTGCCAATGCAACCTATTTATACCGGTGGCAAAATTCAGGTTCAGATATACAGGGTGCAACAACCAATAAATTTACAGCACTAAACTCGGGTGTATACTCTTTGAACGTATCAAATTCCGACGGATGCATCATCAAAACAGAACAGGTTACTGTTAATTCCTTAACAGCTCCTGCCCCTCCATCAATATTATACAGCAAACCATTACCTATTCAATTCTGCGAAGGTGACTCGGTTATATTAAGTGCATCAAATATCGCGGGCTATTCATATCAGTGGAAGTTGAATGGCGGTGCAGCAGGTAATAATCTGAATTCAATAGTAGTAAGGACAGGGGGCATCTGGTCACTGGCAGTTACAAATTCATTCGGATGTTTTGCTGAATCAACTAACTCACCCACAGTTGTGGTCTATCCAAAACCAGTTGTCTCTGCAATAAGTAAAAACGGACCTGCAACTATCTGCACCGGTGAAAGTGTGGAACTAAGTGTCCCGTCGATTACCGGTTATAAATACCAATGGTCAAGATCGGGAGATGATCTTGGAGGGGCTAATTCAAGTTATTATACCGCATTCAGTTCAGGCGTATACTCTCTTCTGATTTCAAATTCGGATAACTGTTCTGCGAAAACTGACGCAATTACAGTTGTGGTAAACAAAAAGCCTGAGAAACCTGTTATAGATAAAGGAAATTATTCTGAAGGTAAATGCCTCGGAGAAACCCCTGTAAAGCTGAGCGTGGAAAATATGGCAGGCTATAGTTATAAGTGGTACAGAAACGGCGCTGCCGTGAGTTCAAAAAATTTCGTTGAAGGTCTGCTTGAACAGGGTTACTACTTTGTTGAGACCTCGGTTAATAACTGTTCTAACAAATCTGATTCCATTAATGTATTTTTTGCCCCGGCTGCAGAAAAACCTAAAATCTTTGCACAGGGACCAAATTCATGGTATCTTGCATCAAGCATTATCGGTCCGGACATTAAGTACAGGTGGTTTTATAACGGTACTCTGATTCCAGGTGCTGATAAATACTACTATGCTGCCTTCCGGCAACTGGGAAAATATAATCTTAGTATCTCCAGGTCTAACAGCTGCTATACTCTGAGCGATACAATCAAAATTCCCCTGATATCAACGATCCTCGGTATTGATGACACTGATCCTTTTAACGGAATGAAGATCTATCCTAATCCTACTTCAGGTCTCTTCACAATTGAGATGGATAACGAGCTGTTCGGAGAGATTACAGTTGACATATTATCGCAGGATGGGAGAAAGATCCTCTCTCTTAAATTTGACAAGTCAACTACTCATTTTTTCAGTAAGATAGACGTCTCGGGACAAGGAAAAGGATTATATTTGATGCATATAAAACTTGATAAGTATTCCAAAGTTGAGAAATTAATTCTTGAATAGTAAAAGATGAACCGTAAATTACTATTATTTCTGCTGGCAGTATTAATTCAGCTGTCCGTCCTTAAAGGAGTTGACTTTTCTCAAAAGGAGAAAGCAATAATTTATTCCAATGCAATTGAGCTGCTTAAAACCTATCAGAGTGTTCTTAACCAGATGGGAGAGTCTGTCATTACAGACATTGATAAAGCTAAAAGCGGATCAGAGAGCTTCCTTGAACTCTTTGTAAACAGACAGGTTCTTCTTTTCAATGACCTTGATCCTACTCATAAACTGAGCGAGTTCTATGAGGCTGAAACTTATGCCTCAAATATTATCCTCTGGTACCCCGATGGTGTGACAATTAACATGGACTTCGCCAATGCCCTTGTAGGGGAGATCTTACAGCACGAGGAGACTGTGTACTCCATAGATCTGATGGTTAAGAAATCAATAAATGGCAACTACCTCAACGAGACATTAAATAAGAATCAGGAAGAGCTTACTTTCAGGATAGCTTTCGGTCTGGAGAATAAAAACTATACAAATTTCAGGATTGTAGGTATCAGAAATGCTTCATCAAATGTTGTCGTGGATTATTCACAGGCCCTTAAAGAAGTAAACAGTGAAGATCTTAGTGTTGAAGAACTTGAAAAGATTTATACAGAAATAAAAATCATTCTACAGGATTACACAAACTTCCTGTCATTACTGGGTGATCCTCAGGAAGCTGCAGAAGACAAAGAATTCTATAAAACGAGTTTTGAGAAACTGTTTCAGAGTGCCGAGACAAAGCTTTATAATGATATTATGCCTCAACCTGAAGTAAAACTGATATCTGTTCAGGATTACCTGAAGAACTACGTGGCAGATTTTCCTGACGGTATTAAAAACCTGAAGATCAATTCAGATTCCGCAAAATTCGGAAAGGTAATGAAGGCTGAGGATGATAGCTATTATACCTATGTTGATGCCAATAAATTTTTCTCGGGAAACTATAAGGGTAAAGAGATTTACAGGGAGATGTTCCCACTGATATTCAAGATCTCATTTAATATTTCAGGGAAAACATATATTAATTTCAAAATTAACAGTGTCGATATTTCCTCTGTTAACTTTTACGAAGATACGCCTCAGGGGATGCTCGAAAAGAAACCTTCAATGGTTATAAGTCCGGTTACCAGAAAAGGCTGGGGACTGACAGTAACCGGTTCATTCGGGGTTACAAGTATTAAGAATGAAAATATATCTTCGCTGACACTGGATGATAATTCTGTTGCATGGAATACCAATACCAGTTATGGTTATATAGGAGCTATAGGATTGAGTTACTTCTTTAATGATAACATGGCAATAAGGTCAGGTTTAGAGTTAAACAAATACTCCGGGAAATACAGCCTCTCAGGCTTCTTTACTGATAATACCCTTTCTGAGGAAGTAGATAATCCGGGTATTATGTTCTTCAGAGTTATTGAAGCTGAATATGATTCCCTGGTAACAATTAACTATTTAACAATTCCCGTTCTTTTTAACTATACAAGCGGGGAACCGGGTAAGATAGGTTTCTATGGTGAGGCCGGAGCTAAGATTTCAATCCCGGCATTTGCAACATACAGTAATAATGGCACTTATAATTATATCGGAGATTATCCATCAGAACCTTTGGGTTACAGGTATGAAAGGATCTCAGACAAGGGATTCTATGAAAGAACTTATAATAATCAGGCTGAAAAGGTAAAAGTAAAGGGTATGAATATTTCTTTTTATGCTTCAGCCGGAATAAATATCCCGCTTGGATACTTTACATCTGTAATGATCGGACCTGAAGTCTCTTTGGGATTATCCGACATAATGAGCGGCAATAAATCCTATACAGATGTGTTTGGGAAAACGCATGAACATTTACCAACAAAAATAAATAACTTTGGCGTCAGAATAAGTTTAGCATACAAATTGTAGTAGCATATGAAAAAACTTAGCAAAATGGTTAGAAAGGTTTTATTTATAGTATTGGGTTTGGTGACAGGCTTATATGCAGAAGCGCAAACAAAAACAGCAGTCACCAGCAAGCAGGCTGCAATGGTTGAAGAAATTAACCTGAGTGCCGCTGACATTGAAGTTTTCAAGGAACAGACAAAACAGAAAATTGAGGAATTTCAGCAATACATAGTTACTCTTGGAAGCAAGGACCAACCTGCTGAAAAACGTAATATGGCTGAGAAAGAGGCACTTAAACTGTTCTACGAAGGTGCCCAGATGGAAATATCAGTTATTATGCCTGATGGCACAACACAGAAGGTGAACAGACCAATGGAAAAATACCTGGCCAGGTTAAAGTCACTCCCATATACAAGAGTGGTAATTAAATTTTACGACATAGCTTACGTAAGCGAATTTACAAAAGGTCCCGACGGCAAATACTACTCTACAGCAACAATTATTCAGGAGTTTACAGGGTATACTGCCGATGAGGTTGTTTACAAGGATATTACCAAAAAAGAGGTTGAGATAATTATCGACCTTGTGGAAGATAAGTTTTTCAAGGAGAAGAGATGGAAGATCTTCCTTGGCGACATAAAAGCATCTGAGACAAAAACAACTACCACACCCTGATGATTCGTCTTTCAAACATATTGCGAAGGAGTCTTTCCTTCTGTTTGTTATTTCTGTATGCTGCAGCAGCTGATACCTTATCTGCACAGAATTTAGTCAGTCCGCAGAAAACAGGTGAAGAGATCTTTACTGCCCGCACAAAACAGTTCAGCGAATTTACCGGGCGGTTTAATTACAAAAATGATTTTAATGGCAATCCTGTTGATCAGGCATTTATGACAAAGATGCCGCGTGATAAGATGGTCTCTCTTCTCTTCGATATGAAAGATCCGAGGATGGTTACCGGAAATCAGAATTACAGTGAAGAATACACAAAAACCAGGACTGCTTTCATCACCGAAATTACTGAAAAACAGCTGTTAATTAATTCACACTCCCCGGGGATAATAGCTGAAGCCAGAGCAAGGGTAACCTATAACGGCAAACCTCAGATTATCAGCCTTTTTCTTAATCAGGAGCAGGTTGGAAAAACAAGTATTAAGTGGGTTCTTTTATCAGCAAAAGGAGATCTGTTCGATATTTTTAAGGAAGATACCTCGATGGTACGCTTCATCCCTCCGACAAGTCATGAAACAGACTTTATAAACCTTAAACGGGCTCTTGAGGACACTGATCATCTTCAGGATTATGCATCAAATAGTTATAATCCCGACTTCCTTACACTTTTCTTCTATTCTGTAAAGACAGGAGCAATTAAATATGAATATGTTGAAGATGTTACCTACCACATAATTGACATACCGGGCTGGTATTTCAAAGTAAAGGATTTCAACAGGAATGAACTTAATTCTGGATGGCTGATAACTGATGTTAAGAAAAACAGTCTGAGCCTAACTGAATTTCTGAAATCCCTATAGCTTATCCGTCCTGCACTCTTGCGGTCTTGCTGTCACTTCTTCTCCCAATCTCCCTTTCTCCCCTTCTTTCTTCCACATCATCTATCTTCTATAATACATAATACATTCCCCTCTTCTTTCGCATCCAGCCACATCAACTGTTTGTCTCAAAACATGATATGAACAATGTTAATTAGACATTTCATAAGAATTAATTATCTTTAAATCTTATACAAATACCTGCCTGAGATGAAAATACTTTCAATAAGAAAGGTGTCACTGATAGTGATGTTTTCAGTTTTAGCTTCCGGACTAATAGCACAGACATTTACAGAACAAACAGGAATCGTACTGCCAGGAATCAGTTTTGGTATGGCCTCATGGGGGGACTATGATAATGATGGAGATATGGATATTCTTCTCGCCGGATCAGGGTCTGACAATATAATCATTGCAAAAATTTACAATAATAACGGAAGCAATGTATTTACTGATCAGACAGGTGCTTTTCTGACTCCGGTTCCTACCGTTTACGATAACTACACCAAAACAACAATACTGTGGACAGATTTTGACAATGATGGATATCTTGATATCATTTTTAATGGTTTCTCTGCTACTCTTGGAAACACAGTCATGGTTTACAGAAACCAGACCAACAATACATTTCTGCTCAAAACAACAATTGATTATCTGACAACTGAAAATGGTATTCTTGAACCAGGAGATTATGACAATGATGGTGATAATGACTTTTTACTTGCGACTAATTCCTCAATAAGAATCTACCAGAATCAGGGAAATTTTGTTTTTGAGGATAAGTCAACAATTTCTTCACAGGGATTATCAGGGGGTTCTGCAAAATGGGGTGATTACGATAATGATAATGACCTTGATCTTCTTATTTCCGGAGGAATATATTGGAATGCAAAATCATATATTTACCAAAATCAGGGGAGTAACAATTTTGTAAGACAAGATCAGATAGACCTGACCTGGGTCAAATCAGGCACTTCAGAATGGGGCGATTACAATAATGACGGGTATCTCGATATCCTTCTTTCCGGAAACAGCAATTACGGTGTATTTTTAAATAATGGAAATGGTACTTTCTCATATCAGTCTTCAATAGCTCTGGACCCTGTAACATATTCTGCAGGGAAATGGGGAGATCTGGACAATGACGGGGATCTTGATATTATTCATACAGGAGAAAATCTGGGGACTCCGATAACCAGAATATATTCCAATAATGGAAATAATACTTTCACACAAGCTCCCGGAGTAACAATTGATGCAGTTAAGGAAGGATCTATTGATCTAATTGATATTGACAATGATGGTGATCTGGATCTGCTGATCACAGGAAATAAAGGGACATCAAAAATTACAAAAGTGTTTCTTAATTCTACTCCGGCAATAAATACAGTACCGGTTTCTCCGACAGGCTTAATTTCATCTGTAGTTGGATCGGAGGTTATTCTCAAATGGAATAAGGTAACTACTGATAATACTTCAAAAAAGAGTCTTTCTTACAGTGTTATGGCAGGAACCTCGCCCGGATTTATTAATCTGGTAAGCCCCGGTTCATCAACAACAACAGGTGCTAGACGGACTTCAGGAATGGGAAACGGCCAGCTTGATACCATGTTTGTATTACGTAATATTCCAAAAGGCACTTACTACTGGAAAGTGCAGGCCATTGACAACAGTTTTAAAGGAAGTCCTTTCTCAATCCAGGGAAGCTTCATTTATAATGTTAATATTCAAGCATATGCACTGAAGACAACTAATATAGGTGGAACAACAGCATCACTAAGCTGGGCCAGAGGAAATGGTACAAATTGTATTGTTTTTCTTAAAGAGGGAAACTCGGGCTCTGCATTGCCCATAAATAGTACAACTTACACAGCATCACCTGTGTTTAAATCCGGCACCCAAATTGGATCAGGCTGGTATTGTATCTACAAAGGAACACAGAGTTCGGTTAATGTAAGTGGTTTGAAAACTGCAACAGAATACATATTTCAGGTTTTCGAATTTGAGGGTAATCCGGGTGCTGAAGTATATAATAATCAGGTAGTTTCAGGAAATCCTGTTACTTTCGGCACCGGAACCTTCTCTGAAATAACTGCTTCCAGCCTGCTTCCGGTTAACGACCCGAGTTTTGGTTTTGAAAGGTCAACATCAAACAATTGGTTTGATTTTGACAATGACAATGACCTCGATCTTCTTATTGTTGGCACAAAAACAACACTCCTTTACAGAAATGATGGTAATGACATTTTTGTACTTACTTCAGTAGCCCCGGGAACAGGATATGCAGCTGCTACATCTGATATAAACAATGATGGTAATACTGATTTTATAATTGACAGTAATCCAGTTAAACTATTTCTTAATAATGGTAATAGTACCTTCTCAGAAGTTACCGGAACCGGATTTATTGGTACAAATTACGGCGGCGTCAGCTGGGGCGATTATGATAATGATGGTGATCAGGATCTTGTATTGCAGGGAGAAACGATTAGTGAGGGGAGAATCTCAAAAGTGTACCGTAATAATGGAAATAATACCTTTACCGAGCAAACCGGAATTTCTCTGGAAGGAGTTCATGGAATTGGTGCTGCTGCAAAGTGGGGGGATTATGATAATGATGGATTCCTAGATTTAATTATATCTGGATTCAACAATAGTGCAGATCCAATAGCAAAGATTTACCGCAATAATACTGCAGGTAATTTTGTTGAACAAACCAATATCTCAATTCCTACTTATTATGGAAGCGCCTTAGATTGGGGCGATTATGACAATGATGGTGATCTTGATATAGTTATGGCCAAAGCATCTGGTTCCTGTGTTTACCAGAATGCGGGAAACAATAATTTTACCATCCTGCCTGATATCCCTCTTGTGGCAGCTCAACACGGATCTGCCTCATGGGGTGATTATGACAATGACGGGGATCTTGACATTCTGTTATCGGGTTTTACAAGCGACTATTTACCTCAAACCAAAGTATACAGGAACAATGGGGATAATACTTTTACCGAAGATGTCTCTTGCAAAATTCCAGGTATTGGATGGGGTTCATCAAACTGGGGTGATTATGACAAAGATGGTGATCTTGATATTATAATTTCAGGAGTAACTACCGAAACTTCTGTCTCAAAAATCTTCAGGAACGACATTGTTACAGCAAATGTTAACCCGGTAGCACCCACAGGCCTGATTGCAGATGTAGTAAATTCTGATGTTACACTTAAATGGAGAAGTGTACGTACCGATAATACTCCGTACAAAGCTATGTCATATAATTTGAAAGTCGGAACATCAACAGGAGGGGTTAACGTTGTCTCCCCTCATTCAGCAGCCGATGGATTCAGGAAACAGACAGGAATGGGAAATGCCAATCTGGATACCACATTTATCCTGAAGAAGCTGCCAATGGGCAATTACTATTGGAGTGTCCAGGCCATTGATAACGGATATGCCTCAAGTCCCTTCGCAACTGAAGGTACATTCTCAATAATTCCTGTACAGGCAAAAAAACTTTCAGCAAAGATTATTGATCCGACAAGCCTTTCTCTGAAATGGGAAAGAGGAAATGGAGACAGATGTGTTGTATTCTGCAAGCAAACTTCTACCGGTGTTGCTGTACCGGTTAACAATACCGGTTATATTGCTGATCCGGAGTATTCGTTCGGAGGACAGATAGGTACATCAGGATGGTATTGTGTTTATAATGGAAGAGCAGACAGTGTGATTGTTACAGGTCTCGTTTCAAGCAAGCAGTATAGTTTCCATATCTTCGAGTATTTGGGAACATTTGGAAGTGAACAATACTTCACTCAAACCTCTGATGGTAATCCCGGAGTATTCAGCACAAGCCTGTTTACTGAACAAGCTGGTATTGCTATTAACCCGGGATGGAATAATAATATAGCATGGGGCGATTACGATAACGATGGTTTTATAGATGTCCTGGTACCCGGATTCCCAACAAGAATTTACCGGAATAAAGGAGATAATTCTTTCGAAGAGAAGACCGCAATTGCTCTGACAAACATAAATTGGGGAACAGCAGCGTGGGGTGATTATGACAGTGATGGTGACCTTGATATTATCATTACAGGTGCAACAGTAACTTATCCTACAGGTTCTCCTGTAACAAAAATATACAGGAATGACGGTGCTGATACTTTCACAGAACAGTCTTCAATCTCAATTGCACCACTGTTATTCAGTTCCGTTGCCTGGGGGGACTATGACAATGACGGAGATCTTGATATCATTATAAACGGAGCCACCGGTACTGATCCAAATTATGTTCCTTCTTCGAAGATCTACAATAATAATGGGGATAACACATTTACTGAACAGACACAATTAATACTTACCGGACTATACCGAGGATCAGTAAGATGGGTTGATTATGATAATGACGGAGATCTGGATATAGCCATGACAGGTTCCCTGGCAGGACAATTATATCAACAGGGTGTTTTTGAAATATACAAAAATAACGGAGATAAAACCTTCAGTCTTCAGACAGATATTGCTCTGACCGGTTTCGGGTATTCTGCAACATCATGGGGTGATTATGATAACGATCAGGATCTTGATTTTATGATTACCACAATGGGCAGTATGACACTATATCAGAATAATGGTAATAATTCATTTGTTCAACACATGCTTATCGGATTAGCCTATCAGGGAGCATGTTATGCCGCGTGGGGGGATTATGATAATGACGGTTGGCTGGATATAATCCTTACAAATCCGGGACTTGACACAAGAATCTATAGAAACACGCATGGATTAACCGTTCCCGGAGCTATTACTCAATGGTTTAATCCACAGGATAACGAGGCTGTCAAATCGATAGGCTATAGTTTTGTAAACTGGATTGACTATGACAATGACGGGGATCTAGACTTCTTATTTACAAAAGATAACGGTACTCCGACAAAAATTTTCAAGAATAACCTTATAATGAAATCCGGTAAATTTAATTCCAACACAAGTCCTGCTGCTCCAATGGGTCTGAAAGCTTCTAACTCACCAACCGGAGTTGTATTGTCATGGAAGCCTGTTTTCAATGATGAGACCCCCTCAAAGACAATGACATACAATGTCAGAATAGGAACTTCTAAAGCCGCCTTCAATACATGCCCTCCCGAATCATCTGCCACTGGTTACAGAAAGATAGCATCTGTCGGTAATGCACAGGTTGATACTACATTCCTTCTTGTTAATATGCCGGCAGTCAGATACTATTGGAGTGTTCAGGCTGTTGACCAGGGACTGAAAGGGGGCTCATGGTCGGTAACAGATTCAGTAGATGTTAAAAATGTACTATCTTTCTTTACAGCCGATACAATCTGCGAAGGACTTTCAACTCAATTTACAAACCAGTCTGTAGCATTCGGAGATGTAATCCAAGGCTATAAATGGCTGTTTGGAGATGGGACGTCATCAACACTGGCTAGTCCTTCACACCTGTTCAGTTCAGCTGGTGTGAAAAATGTAACTCTGATTGCCTATTCGGTAACAACAAGTGATACACTTACAAAACAGGTTCTGGTTAAAGCCAAACCCGGTGCGAATTTCAACGCTTCAGTTGTTTGTCAGGGCTCCGAAACAGTTCTGACTAACATTTCAAATGTTACAGGATTAACAATTACATCATGGTCGTGGGACTATGGCGATGGAAAGGGTTCAACGGTACAGAATCCGGGAACGCATGGTTATCTCACTGCTGGAGATTACCAGCTTACCCTGACAGCCGTTGCGGATAATCTGTGCTCTTCATTCATCACCAAAACTGTTTCAGTAGGAGCTTATCCGGTAGCAGCAATATCGGCCAGTACACCTTTGTCATTCTG
Source organism: Bacteroidales bacterium (assembly GCA_016709865.1). Taxonomy (NCBI): domain Bacteria; kingdom Pseudomonadati; phylum Bacteroidota; class Bacteroidia; order Bacteroidales; species Bacteroidales bacterium. The sequence goes on along the minus strand of JADJLX010000003.1, from coordinate 324,630 downwards.
CTCCGGCGACAGTGTTTCACTTTCTGTGGCTAAAAATGCAACCTACATATATAAATGGCAATCAGGAGGTGTGTATTTACCAGGCCAGGATTCCTCAAAATATGTGGCAAAAAGCACAGGTACATATACAGCAGAGGTTGTTAACCCAACAGGAAACTGTAAAACGACTTCCACTGCAGCGTCTGTAACAGTTCTCAATGCT